>CAZOKP010000003.1:0-87286 GCA_964580435.1 uncultured Eubacteriales bacterium | reverse complement strand
CCGCTGATATTAAAAGCGATCACCTTTTTCTCCCCTGATTCTTTGCACTTGAGGGCCTCATCGATGGCGCAGCAAACGGAATATGCTGATTCGGGAGCGGGAAGCCATCCCTCCGCTTCCATGAACAGCTTGGCCATTTCAAAGACGTGTTTTTCATCTTTGGGGTAGGCAACCGTATCAATATAGCCTTTGTTCCGCAATAGGCTGATGATGGGTGAGCAGCCATGGTAGCGTAATCCGTCACCTTTGACCGGTTCCATTTCAGCCCTGTGACCCAAAGTATACATCATTAGCATGGGCGTTATTTCCGCATAGTCGGCGAAGTCATATTCATACTTGCCCTGCAGGTTTGGAGCGACCTCACTCTGAGCCGCAATGAATTTGATTTTCTTTCCTTTCTTCAAGACATCTCTAACAAAGGGCAGGGCAAATCCGCCAAAATTGGAACCGCCGCCAATACAGGAGATAACCATGTCCGGATAATCCTCAAAAATCTCAAACTGTTTTTGCGTCTCCTGACCGATGATTGTCTGATGCATGAGGACATGATTCAAGACCGAACCAAGAGAATAGGTTGCCTTGGGGTCTTTTTGAGAATCCTCCAGGCCTTCAGAAATGGCGATGCCGAGTGAGCCCACATGATCCGGATTTTTTTCATACAAAGATTTGCCGAAGACAGTCATGGGGCTTGGCGAGGCATACACTTCCGCGCCCAAGAGTTTCATGAATGACAAGCGGTCTTTTTTCCAATTATAGACACTTCGTACCCAAAAAACAGTGCACTTTAGACCAGTCACGGCTGCGGCATAAGAAAGTGCGGTTCCCCACTGTCCAGCTCCAGTTTCCGTCGTCACCCGTTCAAACCCCTGCTGTTTCGCGTACCAACATTGGGCCAGCGCCGTATTGACTTTATGGCTTCCCGTCGGGCTAAAGAATTCGCTCTTATAGTAGAGCCTTGCCGGTGTTCCCAGCCTTTTCTCCAGGTTTGTTGCCCTGAAGAGAGGCCTCGGCCGCCCAGCTTTGGCGTAAAGGTCCATAATACCACCGGGAATATCAATCCATCGTTCGTTGGAGAATTCTTGCTTCAGACATTCGCCGATCATGAGATTGGGCAAATTCTGGAGCCGCGAAGGCCCTTCTTTCGGGTCCTGTGGCGGCGGCACCGGCACCGGCAAATCGGGTAAAATATTGTACCATTGCGATGGGATCTCATCGAATTTCAGGTTGACCATATTTTTTTTGGGCATGAAGCGCATTTCTCCTTATTCATGAATGGGAATTGTTCTTATTGCTTATAGCACAGGAAAAAAACGGGGTCAACCAAAGATACAATAAAGGTAGCATAGCCCTTTCGGCAATTGGGACGATGATCCTGGGAGGATGATATGGCGTTAGCCACGGCTCTGGGATGAGGCGAGGGATGATGTGGTGAGAAGTCCGTATGAGCGACGAGCGGGCATGGTTCCTCGAAGAGGAGAGCGAGGAGCGAATCGAGCAAGATTTCCTCGCTGGGGAAATCGTAGCGTGACTTCGAGCCACATCTCCCGAGCCTCGTCGGGGGTAAGCTGTGGCAGGCTTAGGATTGTTGAGCTAGCGCCGCAGCAGTTGCCTTTCAGAGGGCGAAAAGAGGAAATCTAGATTATTAGATACCAGGCCCCTGTTGCTGGAATCCGACTACGTTGACCACCGGCCTTAAAAGATAAGCGTCCTTCTTTCCCTTTTTCACGATATGGAGGGATTGTTCTGCGTTGAAATCAAGTGTTATCTGGGCCGTGCCGCCTTCCGGAACTTCGAACTGGTAATGGACCTTGATCTCGTCGCTCGGCACGTCGAGCGGATGGAGTTCAGGATCGTCTATCAAGAAAAGGCTGCCGGAGAGGACGGACATGCGGATCTGGTTGTACTTCCCGGCGGGGAGCGTCGTGTTAAATATGAGGGGAGTGTCCTTCATCAACAGAAGGTCGAACTCTGTTCCCGTGGCATTTTCCCAGACGGTGAAAAAGCACGTGTCTTCGGTTTCACAGGCCTGATGCACTCGGATCTTATCGATCGTGATCAAGACTTTTTCCGCATTATTGACGGGGGCGTCCCTGATGATCAACTGCAGGAAGCCCATCGAAGCCGTCGTGCCCGAATTAGAGTTGGAATTCGAGTTACTGGAACTCGAGTCCTTCGAGGTCACGACAGGGCTGGGCCGGTCAACGGAGGACGGCGACTTGCAGGAACTTGTCCAGACCAAAACCAACAGGAAAGCCAAGCCGATCAAAAAAAACGTCTTTTTCATAGGTTGACTCCTTTCCTTTTTCGTTGTCGTTATAAGGCTGTCTTGAAGAAAATTCAATTTTTATTATATTCGTCTTCTGAACCCTATACTTGGAATCCCCTCTTGAGGTGAATCCCAGAAGGAATTCTTGGCCTCTAGGACTAGCCTTTTTCCTGTCCCGCCCTCGCCTCGCGCGACTAGGCAAGTTCACTAAAGGGGCGGTTCACATAGAGAAATGTCCGCCTGGCTTATTTAATCCGGTAGTACCACATCAAAGGCAGCCAGAGCTGCTGGCCGTAAGGAATCCTTTTGTGATTGACCAGGACTTCCGTACCGTCCCATTCATGAATAAGGTTAAATAGAGCAAAGAGGTCATCGACCTCATCCGGCGTGAAGGTGGCGGAGTGGCGGACCCATTCGCCGTCTCCCTCTTCTCTGTAAGTCGGGTTTCTTTTAGCCAGGTCGACGGCCCTCTCATAATCCGGGGATATTTTATACCGGAAAATGAGCGTGATCTTGAATTCCTTGGCTTTGGTGCTGGGATAGAGGATGTCAGCCAGGTTCTCTTCCATGTCTTTATCGTCTTTCATGGTTCGACCAAACGCGTCTCTTTTCCTGTCAAGATTTATAAGGCAGCCGGGACATTTTGTCAAATTCCCGCCGGCTTCCGGCTCTTGATCACAGCCCGGTCATAGATGGCCAGGCCGATCATCGACAGAATTCCCATGGCGGCGATAATCAGCCACATGGCCACCGGGTTGACCGCTTGCCCGGCTTTCTGCGGCTCGGAGATAAACTTCTCAAATAGCCGGCCGCCCAGCGGTCCGCCGAAGATGCTTCCGAGGGCAATCGGAAGATTGGCATACCCAAGGTATAATCCCTCTTGGCCTTTGGGGGCGATTCCGCCGATATATTCGTAAATGCGGGGGGAAGCCGTCATCTCGCCGAGCGCCATAGAGGCTATTGAGATGATAAGGAAGATGCCTACGACGGGGACGGCCAGGCCCGCCAAGCTGACCTTCTGGGACAAATCAGAGAGAAAAAGCGGGGGAAGAACATTGAGCAACATTCCGGCCGTGGTGACGCCGGCTCCCAGAATGATGGATTTCACGGGAGTCCACCGTTTGACGATCCTGGTGACGACGAGCTGTAAAGCCACGATCATCACAGGATTGGCCAGGGTGTAGAGCTCCATAGGCGCGTTGGGGTCTATAAACCTGAGGAAAAGAGGCATGAGGTTATAGAGCTGGACGTAGAGGATCCAAAAGAGTCCGATGACGATAAGGAAAAAGACGAACCTCAAGTTGCTGAGGACGATGAAAATGCCGAGAACAGCTTGGCCGAGAGTCCTTTTTTGGACCTTTTGGTCGTCTTTTTTCCCGTCGCTTACATACTCCGGTTCTTTATAAAGAAACAGGACGACCGCCAGCCCAAGAAGCGCAAAAATGGTCGCGGCATAGGTGAAAATGGCCGGAATGCCCAGGTTCGTCCGGATGAAATAGGAGAAGCCGCGGCCGGTGATGGAGCCGATATTGATGACCATGTAGAAAATGCCGAACCCCAGGGTTGCCCGCGTGCCGGATGTCTTTTGGATCGTGCCTGCGATGCAGGGTTTGACGATGGACCCACCCATGCCGATGAGAATGATCCCGAGCACAACCGGGACGGTGTAGTCGATGGCCTGGGCAGTCCTTGCTCCCAGCAGAGCTGGCCAGAATCTCTGGATGTTCCCCATGACAAAATAGCCCAGAGAGATCATCAGGAACGCGACCCGCAGCGAGCGTTTGTAGCCGAACTTGTCGGCCAGCGTGCCGGAAAGAATAGGCAGAAAATAGATCAGCCCCCAAAGGATGGAACCGTTGAGAAAAGTCGCCGTTGTGGGCCTCATGCCCAGGACTTCGTTAAGGTAGATCACCATGAAGGACGCCATGGAATAATAGGCAGCCCTTTCAAACAGCTCGATGGTGTTGGCCGTCCAGAACGAAGAAGGAAATTTTTGGCCGGACGGGTTCTTTTTTCCGAGCCTCATCCGAAAACTCCTTAAACCGTTTATTGAAGGGAGTAAACATAATCTAAGAAAGGCGCGATTATCAAGAGGAATTTTCTAAATAATGAGCATGCAGTCGCCGTAGCTGTAGAATCTGTACCTCTGACGCACGGCTTCAGTATAGGCTTTGTGGATGAGGTCGAGCCCGGCAAAGGCCGAGACCAACATCAGGAGTGTTGACCGAGGCAGATGGAAATTGGTCAAGAGCCTGTCGACGGTCTTAAAGGTATAGCCGGGCGAGATAAAAAGGCCGGTTGACTGCGTGCCCGTCTCCACTCGATCAGGCCCCGAGGCGCTCTCCAATGCCCGCACGACTGTTGTCCCGACAGCCATGACTGGCCTTTTCTCTTTTTTTGCCAGGTTGATTTTTCGGGCGGCCGACGGGCTTATGGTGAAGCGTTCTTCAAGCATTTTGTGGTCCTCGAGGTGCTCCGCGCGGACAGGCTGGAAGGTCGCCTGCCCCACCTCCAAGTTTATGTCACAGACGACCACGCCTCGTTCTTTTATCTTTTCCAGGACCTGAGGAGTAAAATGGAGTCCGGCAGTGGGTGCGGCAATGGCGCCTTTGTTCCGGGCAAAAACAGTCTGGTATCTTTCGAGGTCGAACGACCTGAGACGGCTGTCTTTCTTGGGGCGTTTGATATAAGGGGGAAGGGGGGCAAAGCCGGTCTTCTGGAGACGGCCGAGGACATTCCTGGAGGAAAAACGGAGGACTCTTTTGCCCTCCGCTTCCACGTCTAAGACGCGGCCCTCGAACCCGGTGGCGAAAAGAACTCGGTCTCCTTTTTGGATCTTTTTTGCCGGGCGGCACAGGACTTCCCAGGCGCCTGCACCTTTTTCCTTCAAAAAAAGAAACTCGATGTCTTGGCCATCTTTTGTTCCATAGACTTTGGCGGGGATGACTCTGACACTGTTCAGAACAAGGACGTCTCCCTTGTGGAGAAAGCCAGGGAGATTACGGAAAACCGAATGGCTTATTTCTCCGGTCCGGCGCTCGACTACCATCATCCGCGACTCGTCCCTTTGCGGCAGCGGCTTTTGGGCGATGAGATCAGCGGGAAGGATGTAGTCGAAATCTGAGGTCAGCATGTGACCTGCACCTTTCGCATGTCCCTTCCTCAACAACTGGGTGTCGTGGCGCTCCCCCGTTCGGCCGGAGCTAATGGGGTGGATGGGGGGGGCTGAGCGAGGACGGACGGGGGAGTGCCGCGCCAGGACCCATTTATTCTTTAAACAGCTTTTTCTGAGAATTGGAAGCAGCGGGCGGGGGAGCGAACCCGAGATGTTCATAGGCTTTGGGCGTAATTTTACGGCCGCGGATCGTCCTTTCCAGGAAGCCGATGCGCATCAAAAAAGGCTCGTAGATCGACTCGATGGTGTCCTTTTCCTCATCGATGGCCGCGGCGATCGTGGCGATTCCGACGGGGCCGCCGCCGAAGTTCTCGATGATCGTCAGGAGAATTTTCCTGTCAACTTCATCCAGCCCGAGATGGTCGACTTCCATCATGTCCAAAGCTCTCTGGGCCTCAGTGGCCGTGATGCAGCCGTCGGCTTTGACATCGGCGTAGTCCCTCACTCTTCGCAGGAGACGGTTGGCCACCCGCGGCGTGCCTCTGGAACGGCGGGCGATATGTTCGGCGCCTTTGTCATCGATGGCCACGCCAAGGAGCGAGGCGGATCTTCGGATGATCTGTTCGAGGTCCTCATCCCTGTAATAATCCAGACGGTGGATGATGCCGAACCTACCTCGGAGCGGGGCCGTGATCCGTCCGGCGCGCGTCGTTGCTCCGACCAAGGTGAATTTTTTGAGCTGCAGTTTATGGCTGCGAGCGCTCGGCCCCTGGCCGATGATGATATCCAGGCTGTAGTCTTCCATAGCGGAGTAGAGGAGTTCTTCGACGGAAGGATGGAGACGGTGGATTTCGTCGATAAAGAGGATTTCCTTTTTCTGCATGTTGGTCAGGATGGCGGAGAGGTCGCCCGTCCTTTCGATGACCGGGCCGGCGGTCGGCTTGATGCCCACACCCAATTCCTTGGCGATGAGGTAGGCGAGACTCGTCTTTCCCAGACCGGGGGGGCCATAAAGAAGAACATGGTCGAGCTGCTCCTCCCTTTTCTTGGCGGCTTCGATGAAGATCCGCAGATTGGCCTTGATCGTCTCCTGGCCGATGAACTCCTCGAACGTCCTCGGCCTCAGGCTATCTTCGAACGGCAGGTCTTCTTTGGTCCGGACAGGCGTCAGGATTGCCGTCATCTTTTCGTCGTTCATATTTTCGCCATCTTTTTCAGGCATTCTCGGAGGAGCTTCTCGATCCCCGCAGTTGACGTAAACGTCTTGATGGTCTGGTCGACCACCTCTTCTACTTCCTTTCTCCTGAATCCCAGGTTCATCAGAGTGGAAATAAGGTCTTCCCGTTCCTTGGAGCCCTTGCCGCGGAGAAGCTTCTCTTTTTTCTCCATCTTTTCCTGAAGCTCGAGGGCGATTCGCATGGCCGTTTTCTTCCCGACCCCCGGGATGAGAGTGATCCTGGCGATATCGCTGTGCTGCACGGCTTCTTCGAGCTCGGCCGGGCCGATCCCGGACAGGACGTTCAGAGCCAGCTTGGGCCCGATTCCCGAGATATCGATGAGCTTCAAAAAAAGGTCTTTTTCTTCCTTGGTCGAGAACCCGTAAAGGGCCAGAGCATTGTCCGTGAGATGAGTATATATGTAGAGTTCAACCGAACTGTTTTCTTCGCCGAGTTTGAAATAAGTGGACAGGGGAATGGCCACGGAGTAGCCGACTCCGGCGATATCCACAACCACGGATTGAGGCGTTTTCTGAATGAGATTTCCCCTGAGATAGCCGATCATCGTCTCCCTCTTGAGGTGGACTCTTCAACTTTTTGCTGGAACAGCCGGGTATTGAGATGACAGTAGGCGGCAGCCAGAGCGTCGGAGGCATCCGGCTCCAAGAATTCATCTCCGATATTGAGCAATGCTCTGACCATCGTGCCGACTTGCTGCTTCTCGGCCTGGCCATAGCCTGTGACTGCTTTTTTAATTTCCAGGGCAGAGTATTCAAAGAGAGAGCATCGGCTGGAAGCCACGGCCACAAGCACTGCCCCTCTCACCTGGCCGAGAACGAGAGCGGTCTTGATGTTCTGGGCATAAAAAGGATTTTCGATAGCCACATCCTCCGGGGCGTAGGCTTTGATGAGCTCCTCCAAGCGCTCCTTGATCTCGTTCAGCTTCTCATGGAAGGGCCGACGGCGGGAGGGCTTGATGGTTCCGAAAGCCTGAACGATATATTGATTATCGCTATGCTCGATAATGCCAAACCCTGTGGACTGGCTGCTGGGGTCGATGCCGAGAACCCTCATGAATGCTTTCAGCCTGAAAAGCTGGCGATCTCCGCTTCGTCGATGTCGAAGTTGGCCCAGACGTGCTGGACATCGTCATGGTCCTCGAGCTCCTCCATGAGACGGAGCTGTTGCTGGGCCTGTTTCCCCTCGAGCTTGACATAGGTCTGGGGAATGTAGCCGATTTCGGCGGAGTCCATTTCCACGTTATTCTGCTTCAAGGCTTCGACGACCGCTTCAAAATTTTCCGGGGGAGTGAGAATCTCGTAGTTGCTCCCGTCTTCCCTCAGGTCCTCTGCGCCGCTGGAAAGGACGATATCCAGGAGCTTCTCTTCGGAAGCCTTGGACCGTTCGACGATGATATATCCTCTCCGTTTGAACATCCAGGCGACGCAGCCGGACTCTCCCATCCGGCCGCCATTCTTGGTGAAGATGTGCCGGATCTCCGAGACCGTCCGGTTCTTGTTGTCCGATAGCGCTTCGACATAAATCGCCACGCCCCCGGGGCCGTAGCCTTCGTAGTTGACCTCATCGATGGAGGCCCCTTCCAGCTGGCCCGTTCCTTTCATGATCGCCCGCTTAATGTTGTCGGCTGGCATGTTGACGGCCTTGGCGTCGCTGATCGCTTTGCGCAGGCGTGCATTGGCTTCGGTATCTCCACCGCCCGTCCGCGCTGCGATGCTCAACTCCCGGATAATCTTGGTGAAGAGTTTCCCCCTCTTGGCGTCAGCGGCCGCCTTTTTATGTTTGATGGAATGCCATTTTGAATGTCCGGACATATCTTCTCCTTCTGGCCTTGCTCGCCGAAATTTTAGCACAAATTTAAGTGTCCATGCAAATCGTAGAGCGGTGCCGATTGCCTCTCCATTTCCGTGATGGGGGCGGGTCCTGTCGCGGTTCACCCCCGGCGCCCTCGCGGTCAATCATGTTGTTTCCAGAGCCAAAGACCGGGGCATCAAACGCTCGGGGCGGCGGGGGTCCCCCGAACCACGCCACCCTCCCCTTCTATTAGCGTAGGACTATCACGGAATTGGAATGCTTCCGGCGGCGCCTATCATTGACATATTTTATGGAACCTATAAAATGGAAAAGAAATAGCGCAGCGCTCAGAAGCCGGCCCTGAAGAAAGGAGAAAAAATGGCGCGGGATGTCGTCTGCGGCATGGACGTGGAAGAAGGCAAAGCGGCCGCAGTTTCTGAATATAGAGGGAAAAAGTATTTTTTTTGTTCTGAATACTGCAAGAGAAAGTTCGACCAAAACCCCGAGAAATACCTCCCTGCCTCGGACGGCCCGCCGGATCCGCCCGACGCCGGAAAGGCGGAGAAGGGCGCTGCCCAAAAAAACGGGGATTCGACCCGAGAGCAGATCGACCTTCCTATCCGCGGGATGAGCTGCGCCAGCTGCGCCCTCAATATTCAGAAAAACCTCGCCCTCCTCGCGGGGGTGGAGAAAGCCAGCGTCAACTTGGCCACGTCCCGGGCCACGGTTCTCTTCAATCCCCGGGTCGCTAAACCGCGGGACTTCATCTCCACGATCCGGAAAATAGGCTATGAGGTCGGTACGGTGACTGTCGAGATTCCCATCGATGGCATCGTCTGCGCATCGTGTGTCCAGAAAATTGAAAAGGCTCTAATCGAGATTCGAGGCGTGGCCAAAGCTGTCGTTAACCTGGCTACCGGAAAGGTCAGAGTGGAATATCTGCCCTCGGAGACAAACCTGGGAGAGATCAAGCGCGAGATCGAACGAACAGGTTATAAAGTCCTCGATGTGGCCGGGGAGGGAGAGGGAGAAGACCTCGAACAGGCCATCCGCAAGAAAGAGTACAAGAAGCTGAAGCTTCGATTTGGGGGCGGCATTATCCTTGCCGTCATTATCTTCCTCGGTAGCATGGACCATTGGTTCCCCTGGGTTCCCCGGTTCTTGAACAGCTTTCTTGTCCTCTGGGCCCTGGCCACGCCTGTTCAATTCATCATCGGCTGGCCGTTCCTGAAAGGAGCCTGGGCCTCTTTCCGCCATCGAAACGCCGATATGAATACTCTTATTGCCGTGGGAACTATGGCCGCCTATCTTTACAGCGTTGTGGCTACACTCTTTCCGTCGTTCTTCAAGAAAGCCGGGATTGCACCGTCGGTTTATTTCGATACATCGGCATTCATCATTGCCCTGATCCTCTTCGGCCGGGTTCTCGAGGCCAGGGCGAAAACGCGGACTTCCGAGGCGATCAAGAATTTGATGGGGCTTCAGCCCAAAACAGCCCGGGTGATGAGGGAAGGAGAAGAAAAGGATATTCCCATCGAAGAGGTGGTTGTCGGGGACCTTGTCGTCGTCCGGCCCGGCGACAGAATTCCGGTGGACGGGACTGTAGAGGAAGGCCGCTCTTCCGTCGATGAGTCGATGATCACCGGGGAAAGCATGCCCGTGCGTAAGGCGCCGGGAGATGAGGTGATCGGCGCCACGCTGAACAAGACCGGGAGTTTCCGCTTCCGGGCCACCAAGGTCGGGAAAGATACGGCTCTTTCGCAGATTATCAGGCTGGTCCAGGATGCTCAAGGCTCCAAAGCTCCGATCCAGAGGCTGGCTGATGTCATCTCCGGCTATTTCGTGCCTGTGGTCATCTCCATAGCTATCGCCACGTTCATAATCTGGTTTAATTTTGGGCCGGCTCCACCTTTGACCTTGGCCTTGCTCAATTTTGTAGCGGTTTTGATCATTGCCTGCCCTTGTGCCCTGGGACTGGCAACTCCCACCGCCGTCATGGTGGGGACGGGAAAGGGCGCGGAGAACGGAATTCTCATCAAAGGGGGAGAGAGTCTCGAGACGATTCATAAAGTTAACACCATCCTTTTCGACAAGACCGGCACATTGACCAAGGGAGAACCTGAACTTACCGATATCATTCCTTCCCCGTCCTTCCAGGAAGCCGAACTTCTCCGTCTGGCCGCGGCAGCTGAAAAATTCTCCGAACACCCTCTCGGAGAGGCTATTCTGAAGGCAGCACTGGCGAGGAACGAGCCCGTCGACGAGGCCGAAGATTTCAAGGCCATTGAAGGCCACGGTGTCGAAGCTCTGGTGACGGGAAAAAAGGTCTGTCTGGGGAACGCTAAACTCATGGGAGACAGAGGAATAGATATCCGGGACTGGGAAAAGAGGGCCGAAGAATTTTCTGGAGAAGGGAAAACGGTCGTTTATGTCGCCGTGGACGGAGCGGCAGCCGGTCTGCTGGCCGTCGCGGATACTCTGAAGGAGAACTCTGCCGAAGCTGTTGAAAAGCTTAAAAAACTCGGGCTGGATGTGGTCATGCTGACCGGAGATCATCCCAGGACAGCCGGGGCCATTGCGCGGAAAGTCGGGATCGAGAAGGTGATCTCCGAAGTCCTTCCGGAGGACAAGGTCCACGAGATCAAGAAACTCCAGGAAACCGGCAAGAAGGTGGCCATGGTCGGCGACGGAATCAATGATGCGCCCGCCCTGGCCCAGGCTGATGTCGGGATTTCCATCGGCACAGGTACGGACGTGGCCATGGAGGCTTCGGATATCACGCTCATCCGGGGCGACCTGCGGGCGGTTGCCGCCGCCATCGCTTTAAGCAAAAAGACGGTCAAAATCATCAAACAAAACCTTTTCTGGGCTTTTTTCTACAATGTCGTGGGAATCCCGGTCGCCGCGGGCGTCCTCTATCCTTTCTTCCATATTCTCCTCAACCCTATTATCGCCTCAGCCGCCATGGCCTTCAGCTCGGTCAGCGTCGTTTCTAACTCGCTCCGGCTGCGGCGGGTCAAGATCGGCGCTTAGGAGGGCGACCATGCCGATGCGAATTCTTGTGACATTCTTTGGGGTCCTGCTGATTGTGCTGGTCAATTGGTATTTCTTCTTTTCCCGAAGAAAGGCCAAGGCGGCAGCAGCATCCCAAGCCGGAGGCAATGTCCAGGAAGTGAGAATTGTCGTCAAAGGAGGCTATTCTCCCGACGTCATTGTCGTCAAAAAAGGGATACCTGTGCGCCTGAATTTCTATCGGGATGAGACGGCCGATTGTTCGGACACCGTGGTCTTCGGCGATTTCAACATCCGCCGGCCCCTCCCGGCTTTTACGACCACAGCGGTCGAATTCACACCTCAAGAGGCAGGGGAGTACACGTTCACCTGCGGCATGGGCATGCTCAAAGGCAAGCTCATCGTCAGGTGAAGCGCTCCTTGCGGGGAAGGCCCCGCATGTGTTAAAATATACTATTCACATAGAATAAATAGTATATCAAGGAGGACAGAAGCATGAAAAATGCAAGAGTTTTAGCCGTTGTGCTCGCCGTCAGCCTGGTCTTTGTTTTTTCGGGGTTTACCCAACAAACAAACGAGGATACCGTCACCTGCCCCGTGAGCGGCAAGGTGATGAAGAAATCCGAGGCCAAGGCGACCTTTGAGTACCAGGGCAAGACTTATTATTTCTGCTGCGAAGGATCCAAAGAGAAGTTTGTCAAGGACCCTGAGAAATACATCCAGAAGAAAGCGGAAACAAAAAGCGTTTACACCTGCCCGATGCATCCCGAGGTCACATCCGACCAGCCTGGAAAATGCCCCCAGTGCGGCATGAACCTGGAAAAGAAAGCCATGCCCCAGGGGCAGGGGATGATGATGCAGCACGGGCGAATGGGTTGCTGCCGGAAGATGCCGATGGGAGCTCAAGGCCATGGTTGCATGATGACGTGCCCCCTTCACTCCCAGGATGTGGAAATGAAAACCGAAAACCTGCCCGACGGTGTGGCGCTGAAGGTCACCTCAAAGAACCCGGACATGGTCAAAAAGATCCAGGAACACTTTGCCAACATGAAGTCCTGCTGCCAAAAGGCCGCCGCATCGCCCAAGCAGGAAGAAAAGAAATAGATCAGAACAGATACTTCAGACCGACGTTGACCCGGTAGAAGGACGGGTCGATGGTGATATCATGAAGGTTCATCGTCGCCTTGATCTGGTTGAAGTCGTCCGGGAGTAGGCCCTCATTGATGATATCCAGCCCGAGAGTCGTCTTGGGGCAGCTATAATAACGCAAGTCCATTACAAAACAGAAGTTGCTATAGAGAACCAGATTAAATTCCAGGCCCAGGTTGAGGCCCAATTTGTTCAGCGGTCCGATATTGAACTTGTACTGGTATGTCTCTCCATTGAACCAGCCCTCCTCCCACCAATACTTAGCGTAGGCCAGGCCCGTCCCTTCTCCTTTGACATTGAAATAGGTGAGCCCGCCTGAAAGAGAGAAGGCGATTTTTTTTGAGAGCGGCAGTCTGCCTATGAGATCGAGGCTGAAACAGAGCTCGGTGAGATGCCCTTCGGTATCAGGCCAGCCGAAAGAGCGCTCAAAGACATAGGGATAGGGAGGGGAGCCTGCATCATAACTGAGCGCGTAATTGAGATAGACATCGTAGGGCGAATTCTTACCCGTGATCTCAGGTTTGCCGTACTCGAACTGCAGTTCGAGCCCGAAGTTCTTGAGAAACATATAGGCAAAAGCAGCGCTGATGCCCCATCCGGTTTGTCCGTTCAGATTGATCGTTTCCTGCGCGTCGCTCACATAGGCGCCCGAGAGGAACGGCGGCGAATATTGATGAAAATAGGACGAATCCAGAACGGCTTTCTCAAAGCTTACGGCTGTGCTGAGCTCAAACTTCATGGTCGACCAGTAGCTTTCATCCGAGAAGAGGCGAACTGGAGTCAGGGCTAAAACCAAAAAAGAGATAAAAAGATAAAAGATAGTCGCTTTTTTCATCGGGCTTCCTTCTCCTTTTTGGTTCCATCCTTTCTTTACCAGCTTTCGGCGGGCAAGTCAATGGAAATTTATAGAGGCGGAGAGGCGGCATGGCCCGGGCGAGGGCAGGGATATTATCCTGGAAAAGCAAGAATTTTCCTTGAGGCCAGGCAGGCATTTGGGAAGGACGGGAAATTTTGTTATGCTATAGTCCGGAAGAGGAATCCAGATATGAAGCGAAAACAAGTCCTTGTGGCCATGAGTGGAGGAGTGGATTCCTCTGTGGCGGCTGCACTTCTCCATAAAAAAGGGTATGACGTCATCGGCGTCACAATGAACCTTTTCTCGCTTCCTCAAGACGTCTGCCGCTCGGAGGAGCTGAGGAGCTGCTGCGGCTGGAAGGCGACGGAGGACGCCCATGACGTGGCCTTACGTCTCGGGATTCCGCATTTAGTGGCCGATTTTCGCCGGGAATTTGAAAGAAGCGTCATCGCCGATTTCTGCCGGGAATACAGCCGGGGCAGGACCCCGAATCCGTGCATCCGCTGCAATGAGCAGATCAAGTTCGCGCTCCTCTTGGACAGGGCCAAAAGGCTGGGCGCCGATTATATCGCCACAGGACACCATGCCCGAGTAGCTTTTAGCCGCGCCAGGAAGCGCTTTCTCCTCAAGAAAGGCAAGGACAGGGCCAAGGACCAGTCTTATTTTCTTTACTCTCTTACCCAGGAACAGCTTTCCCGGGCGCTGATGCCGGTCGGGGACCTGACCAAAGGAGAGGTCCGGGAGATGGCCAAGAAATGGAACCTTCCTGTGGCGGCGAAACCCGAGAGCCAGGAGATCTGTTTTGTCCCCTCAGGCCGGTATCCGGAGTTCCTGAGAGAACGGATTCCCCAGGCGTTCTTGCCCGGGCCCGTCAGCGACGTGAGCGGCCGCGTCCTGGGCGAGCATAAAGGCATCATCCACTTCACAGTCGGGCAGCGCCGCGGGATGGGAATAGCAACTCCACGCCCTCTCTATGTCATTTCTATTGACGGGGAAAAGAATACGATCATCGTAGGAGGCCAAAGCGACCTCTGGCGGAAGACACTCCTGGCCTCATCCATCAACTTGGTTTCCGCAGAAAAACTGACAGGTCCGGTCAGCGTGAAAGCCAAAATCAGGTCCAAACACGAAGAAGCGAAGGCCCTGGTAACACCGCGTCCGTTTGGTCAAGCGCTTGTCGAGTTTGAGAATCCCCAGAGGGCTATTACTCCCGGCCAGTCTGTCGTCTTTTATAAGCGCGATGTCGTGTTGGGCGGTGGGATTATAGAGCAGGCTTTTTGAGCGGGGGGCTTGGGGAATTGAAGGTCATGGTCTATATTGGCCGAGTTGCTTTCTTAAGCCAGGCGGCCTCAGCACTTGACAAACGCGGCGTCAAAGCCTTTCGGACTTTCCGGTGATAGCTGTTGAGCCATTGGATTTCTTCCGCCGCAAGCAATCCTTTCTTGACCAGCTTGAGGTCGATAGGACACAGTGTCAGCGTTTCGAAGCCATAAAATGCCAGATTCTGTGTTGACTTCGATGACTCCTTGACGACCAGAGCAAGGTTTTCCACCCGGACGCCATAGTCGTTTTCTTTGTAGAATCCAGGCTCGATCGAAGTGATCATACCCGGCTCGAGGGCTACTCCGAACCCGCGCGCAGGGGCGATGCCCTGGGGCCCCTCGTGGACGCTAAGATAAGCCCCGATTCCGTGGCCTGTCCCATGGCCGTAGTTCAAGCCTTTCTCCCAGAGGGCCAGCCGGGCGAGGACATCGATCTGGGTTCCAAAAGTGCCCTGTGGGAACGATACTTTGGTGAGAGCGATCAGACCTTTAAGGACCCGGGTGAAGCGGTCGCGCTGTTCGTCTGTTGGCCTGCTTAGGCAAACGGTCCGGGTGATATCTGTCGTCGCGTCCTTGTACTGACTGCCCGAGTCGATGAGATAGATGCCCCTAGGTTTCAGCGGAATATCTGTTTCCGGGCTCACGGCGTAATGGACGACAGCGCCGTGGCTTCCAAAGGAAGAGATCGTCTTGAAACCCAGGCCCATAAAGAGGCCTTGCTGGCGGCGAAATTCCTCCATCTTTTTTGCTGCGGAAAGCTCGGTAAGCTCGCCCTTGGGCACTTCTTTTTCCAGCCAGCAGAGAAACTTGACCATGGCCGCTCCGTCGCGGAGGTGCGCTTCTTTTGACCCGGCGATTTCCGTTTTGTTCTTGATGGCCTTGAATAGGTGAACAGGGCTAGGCTTAAAGATCAGAGTGGCGTCCCTGCCGATGAGCCGCACAACCCATTCGCTGGCGCCGGCCTCGTCCAGCCAAACGCGCGGCCTTTTTTTGCCGAGCTCACGCAGTTTCGAAGAAAAACCCTCATAATCTTCAATCAGGATATCTCTGGTGAGAACCCGGCGCACTTTATTGGAGACCTTTTCTGTGGCGATGAAGAGCGTGGCTTTTTTCAGGGTCACGATGGCATAGGCGATGGCCACCGGGTTGAATTCGACGTCAGAGCCGCGGATGTTGAAGAGCCAGGCGATGGTATCGAGCTGACTCAGGACATGAACATCCGCGTCTTCCGCGGCCATTTTTTGGCGGAGGCGTTCGAGTTTGTCGCGGATGCTCTCACCGGCGTATCTCTTTTCGTGGATCGAGATTTCGCCCCTTGGAGATGCAGGCCTTCGGCGCCAAATGACATCAATAAGATTGTTTTCGATCGGCTTGAGGAGAATGTCTCTCCGTTTGAGCTCTTTTTCGAGCTGAGCAAAATCCCTGTGGCTGAGGAGTTTCGGGTCGAGCGCGAGCGCCTGTCCGGACCGAAGCTCTCGGGCAACCCATTCCTGCCAGGAAGGGACTCCCGGCGTCCCCGCCTTAAATAGAGTGAAGCCGCTGCTCTCAAGCTCCCTCTCTGCCTGGAGATAGTACCTCGAGTCTGTCCAGAGTCCGGCTCGGTCGAGCGTGATGAGAGCATCCCCGGCTGAGCCTGTAAATCCAGTGATGAACTGCCGCCGCTTCCAAAACTCCGGAACATACTCGCTCTGATGGGGGTCTGTGCTGGGCACGAGATAGGCCTCGACGCCATGACGTTTCATGAGCTTGCGTAAAGCCGTGAGTTTGTCTTCCATGGCTTTCACCTCTTCGAGATTTTATAGAATCAGGACGATCATGACCGCGCTGCATCCCGGAACGTATTCTTTTTTCATTTCAGGCCGGCTTTTTCTGAACCGCCCTTATGGCGGACCTCCCAAGTCCTGAAGACAGACGAGGGACGGGGAGGCCTTCTTTCTCGTCTCGATCGCCTTCGCGGCGGCGCTTGCCGAGGGAATGGTCGTATAACAGGGAACCCGGTAGCTGAAGGCCACGCGCCTGATCTTCTGGGCGTCGCTCCTCTCCTGCGTTCCCGAAGGAGTGTTGAAAATCATCTTGACCTTTCCCCGGCTGATGTCGTCCAAGATATTCCGTCTCTCTTTGTAGACTTTGCCGATCGTGTCGGCGGTGAAACCGTGCCGCCGCAGATATTGGGCCGTGCCTTCCGTGGCTAAAAACGTAAACCCGAGGAGGCCCAGTTTCTCGACCAGAGGCAAAATTTTCGGCTTGTCCTCATCCGGCACAGAGACGAATATTTCTCCTTCTTGAGGGAGAAAGAATCCCGCCCCTTCCTGAGACTTGAGGAAGGCGAGAGAGAAGTCAAGGTCGATGCCGATGGACTCTCCCGTGGAGCGCATCTCCGGGCCCAGGATGGGGTCGACCTCCAGGAACTTATCGAAAGAAAAGACCGCTTCTTTGACCGCGTATAATTCGTGCGGCCTTTGAGGGAGACGGATATCCTTGAGCTTCTCGCCCATGATCAGCCGGGTGGCGACCTTGGCCAGGGGAACGCCCGTGGCCTTGGAGACAAATGGGACCGTCCGCGAAGCCCGGGGATTGACTTCGAGGATATAGATTTTTCTCCCTTTCACTGCCAGCTGGACGTTCATGAGGCCGACGACTTTGAGTTCTTTGGCCATTAGCTCAACCTGCCTTTTCACGTCCTCGATGACCCGGTCGGCCAAAAAGTACGGCGGAATGACCATCGTGGCGTCTCCGGAATGGACGCCTGCTTCCTGGATATGCTCGAGGACGCCGCCGATATACACGTCCTCACCGTCGCAAAGAAGGTCGACATCCAGCTCCATGGCATTGTCGATGAACTCGTCGACGAGAAGAGGAAGGTCCTTGAAGTATTCCCGGATCGAATCGATATACCGGGCTAGCTCTTGCTCGTCATGGATGACTTTCATTGCCCGGCCGCCGAGGACATAGGAAGGCCTGATGAGAACCGGATAGCCGATCCTGTCGGCGATCTTGAGGGCCTGCCGGGAGTTTCTGGCCAGTCCATTGCGCGGCCGCAACAACCCAAGTTTTTTCAAGAAGCGGTCAAACTTTTCCCGGTCTTCGGTTTCGTCGATCGCCTCCGAGCTTGTCCCGAGAATGCGCGCTTGATTCTTGTGCAGCCCTACGGAAATTTTGAGAGGCGTCTGGCCTCCGAATTGGACAATGATTCCTTCCGGGTTCTCTTTATTATAGATGGCCAGGACATCTTCGAGGGTCAGCGGGTCGAAATAAAGCCGGTCGGAGATATCATAGTCGGTTGATACCGTCTCCGGGTTGGAGTTGATCATGATGGTCTTATATCCAGCATCCTTCAGGGCAAAGACGCCGTGGACGCAGCAATAGTCGAACTCGATTCCCTGGCCGATCCGGTTGGGGCCGGAACCAAGGATGATGGCCTTTTTCTGACGCATTTCCGGAACCTCATCCTCGTCTTCGTAGGTGGAGTAGAAATAGGGCGTTTCGGATTCAAACTCGCCGGCGCAGGTATCGACGACCTTCCACACAGGCTTAAGCCCGGCGGCTTCCCGCTTCCTTCGCACGTCATCTTCTGTGAGCCCGACAAGCTGGCCGATGCGGCGGTCGGAAAACCCGAGCTCTTTGGCTTTGCGGAGGAGCGCGGGCTGGAGAAGGCCTCGTTTGGCGGCTTTCAGCTCGTCTTCAAAGGCGACGATCTCCCGGATATTCCGGAGGAAGAATGGGTCGATCCGGGTCAATTCGTAAATGTCTTCCACCGTCAATCCCTGCCTCAAGGCGTCGGCGATGAGCCAGAGACGGTCGGCGCTGGGCTGGCGCAGATTCTCCATGAGGGACTGTCGGTCGCGTCTCCTGTCCATCGGCTCGAGCCCGCACCGGTCCGATTCCAGAGACCGGATGGCCTTCTGGAGGGACTCTTTGAAGGTCCGGCCGATGGCCATGGTCTCTCCGACCGATTTCATCTGGGTCGTCAGGTGGCGGTTTTCCTCGGGAAATTTCTCGAAGGCAAAGCGGGGGATTTTGACCACCACGTAGTCAATGGCTGGCTCAAAGCAGGCGGGCGTTTTCTTGGTGATGTCGTTGAGAATCTCGTCCAGGGTATAGCCGACGGCGAGTTTGGCGGCCATTTTGGCGATGGGAAATCCTGTCGCTTTCGAAGCGAGAGCCGAAGACCTGGAGACGCGAGGGTTCATCTCGATGACCATCATCCGGCCATCCTCGGGGTTGACGGCGAACTGGATGTTGGAGCCGCCCGTCTCGACACCGATTTCCCTCATGATGGCGATGGAGGCATCCCTTATCCTCTGGTATTCCTTGTCGGTCAAGGTCTGGGCCGGAGCGACGGTGATGGAATCTCCGGTGTGAACACCCATGGGGTCGAGGTTCTCGATCGGGCAGACGATGACGACGTTGTCTTTTTTGTCCCTCATGACTTCGAGCTCGAATTCTTTCCAGCCGATGATGGATTTCTCGACGAGGACGCGCGAGACAGGGCTTATGGCCAGCCCCAGCGGGACGAACTTGTAGAAATCTTCCCAGTTGTTGACGATATTTCCTCCCGTTCCTCCAAGAGTGAAGGAGGGGCGGAGGACGACGGGGAAATGGATCCGCTTGACGATGTCTACGGCTTCCTTAAGGCTGGAGGCATAGCCTGAGTCCGGGATTTCGAGGTGAATTTTTTCCATGGCCTGGCGGAATAGCAACCTGTCCTCGGCCTTGCGGATCGAAGCGACGGTGATTCCGATGAGCTGGATATGGTGCTTGTCGAGGATGCCTTTACTGTCGAGCTCCAGAGCCAGGTTGAGAGCTTTCTGCCCGCCGAGAGTGGCGAGCAGGGCGTCCGGCCTTTCTCTCTCGATGATTCTTTCGAGGTAGGCTGAAGTCAAAGGTTCAAGGTAGGTCCGGTCGGCGAATTCGGGGTCGGTCATGATCGTCGCCGGGTTTGAATTGACCAGGATCAGCTTGAAATTTTCCTCCTTCAGAGCTTTGAGGGCCTGAGTTCCCGAGTAATCAAACTCGGAGGCCTGGCCGATGATGATCGGGCCTGACCCGATGACTAATATGGAGTGGATGTCCTGACGCCTGGGCACGTTATTTCCCCTTAAAGTTTTCGATCATGCGGCTGAAATCATGGAAGAGATACCGGGAATCCCTGGGGCCCGGGGAGCTCTCCGGATGGTACTGGACGGTAAAAAGAAATTTTTCTTTCAGGGAGAATCCCTCAGAAGTCAGGTCGTTGAGGTTGACGTGGGTCAGGTTGGCCAGTCCCTTGAGGGATTCTATATCGACAGCGAACCCATGGTTTTGCGATGTGATCTCGATCGCGCCTGTTTCCAGGTTCTTTACCGGATGATTGGCGCCATGATGGCCGAACTTGAGCTTGTAGGTCTTGCCTCCCAGGGCCAGGGCCAATAGCTGGTGGCCCAGGCAGATCCCGAAGAGGGGCACTCTGCCGACCATAGCTCTGATATTTTCGATGGCGTATGCGAGCGGAGCCGGGTCTCCGGGACCATTGGAGAGTAGCACTCCGTCGGGTTTGAGCTTCAGGATTTCCTCTGCCGGAGTCTGGGCGGGGACAACGACCACCTCCATTTTCTCGTTCACGAGACTGCGGAGGATGTTTCTCTTGATTCCGAAATCATAGGCGGCCACGAGGTACTTAAACCGCCGTCTCTCTGGATATCCTTTGGGCCAGTCATAAGCACCTCTCCGCCACTTGTACGGCTCGGACGTCGTTACGTCTTTGACCAGATCCAGGCCGACGATGGAAGGGATTTTTTTCACCCGCTCCAAGAGCGTCCTGACATCCTTTTCCGAGGTCGAGATGAGGGCCCTCTGGGCGCCGCTCTGGCGGATCATTTTGGTCAGTTTTCGTGTGTCAATTCCCTCGATGGCCGGGATCCTGTGCCGCTTCAGGTAGCCGGTCAGGCTTTCCTGCGATCTCCAGTTGGACGGCGCAGCGGCCATTTCTTTGATGACAAAACCTTCCACCCAGGGCTTGCCGGATTCGACGTCCTCGGCATTGACGCCATAGTTGCCGATAAGCGGATAGGTCATGGTCACAATCTGGCCTTTGTAGGACGGGTCGGTCAGGATCTCTTGATACCCTGTCATCGAGGTGTTGAAGACGATTTCGCCTTCTGCGTCCCCCTCAAAACCTGCGCTCCGTCCCTCGAAGATGACCCCGTTCTCGAGGACAAGATATGCCCTTTTGGAAGTGGTCCTGCTATAATTTCGGGGTTGAGCAGCGGAGTGCATTTGTGCTATTTTACAGGTTCTATGAAACAAAGAGAAGGGGAAAGAAGGAAAAGTGGATTATTATTTCAGCTCGTCTCGATGAAGGCCGTGGAGAACCCGAACCTCCTCGATGTTGCTATGACGGTCCAGGAAAAGCTGAAAAAAGTGGTGCTGAGCCTGCAAAAATAAAGCCCTAGGAAAGACGTCTCATTTTTTCAGGGCGTGGCGAAGAGACGCAAAAAATACCCGGAAAAGAAGCCCGACATTCCTTGTCTCTCGCCACGTTTTCTTGTAGGTCTCCTGGCCGGAGACAACATTGAACATGGCCTTTCTTAGGGCGGGCTCATTCCTGGCTGCTTCCAGCACTCCCTCCATCAATCCGTATTTGGAGAACTGGATGGTTAGAGCTCTGAGTGCCCTTCCATAGGGGATATCATCTGTGAGCTCGCAGCAGTCTTCCAGGTATCCCTCGAGGGCGGAGCGGGTAAGGCCTTTTGAAGCGATGGCCTGAGCTGCTTTTATCCCCGTGATGACGGCTGAATTGATTCCTTTGCCCTTGAAAGGGCGGTTGAGTCCGGCGGCATCGCCGATCATCACATATCGATGACCGACCGGCGCTCTGGCGGGAAGCGTGGGGAACTTGCCCTTGAAATAGGCGAGTTCAGGGAGATTGTCCTGGAGCGGCCCCGGCATGGACTCCCTGACTTCATCAAGCCGGAGAAACCTGTCCATCATCACTGCATCGACTTTTTGTCCGGCGATATTGATGCTCAAATGGTTGGCTTTGGGTGTTATAGCCCCGAATTCGACGGAGGGCAGCGAGGAGGGGAGAAAGGCATGGATAGAGTTACCGAAAGTGGCCATGGCTTCTTCTCCGGGATGGATCTTCGTGACGACCGAAGAAAGAAATCGGGGCTGCCGGTAATCCGTGACTCTTTCGAAGATCTTGGCCATGCCGTCGTCCAGCCCGAACGCTCCGATAATGACGTCCGCTTTGAGATTATTGCTTTCGCTGTAGACCATGACGCCGTCGGTTGAAAAGTCCATATCAATGACACGCGCCGGGACAATCTCGACGCCGGCTTCCTTGGCCTTTTGGAAGAGGTAATTGTCGAACTCGACTCTGCGGCAAGCATAGGAGGGAGCGTGCTCCCCGCCCAGTTTGATGACGCTATGTCCGGCATGGATGAGATACCCATCGATCTTCCTTTGAACGATCGTCCAAGGGAAGGGAAGCCCCAGGTCGCTCTCGAGGATTTTTTCTAAAGGGGGAGAAAGGACCCCCAGGCACTGGTTGTAGTGGCTTTTCTTCTCGAGAGGCTTCCCTTCATAGACGACGATACGGGGTCTTATCCCCGCGTCATCAGTCATTTTTTTCAACTTGATGGCGCAGCTTGCGCCTGCCGGGCCGCAGCCGATGATGACAATCGTGCTCTTTTCAGTCAGCATCTGAGGAGGCGATGTCATAGGCTTCCCTTTAGGCGGAGCCGGTGAGAAAATGTTTCATCATGCGGATAAGATGCCTTATTGTATTCAGGAAAAGGGCAATTTGCAATCGCATGTCGAGGGTGAGGGCGAAGATCCTGCGGAAGGGAATATCCCCTGTGAACATGCTCCAGAGGATTCGCCTGAGCTTTCTTGGGGCGGCCGCATGACCCTCTTTGCCGGCCAGGGAGAAATGCGAATGGGACAGAAGGGAGACCGACGTCAGGACGTCATGGAGACGGATGAGCACACGGCCGTAGATATTATCCCGGACGATCAGCTTTTTCGCAGGTCCATAGAACGCGCGGCGGAAGGAGGCGGCATTGACGCCTTGACCAAAAGCCGCACTCGCAGCCAGCATGGCCGTCAGGAACGCGGATTCAATGCCGTTTTTGTAGTGTCGGGAGAAGCTCGCGTCTCCGATTAGGACCAGCCGGTTGGAGAACGGGTTTCTTGCTGCCGAAACGGCGATCTTGGGGAAGCAGAGGCATTGAGGCTTGGAGGGAGGAAAAACCCGCCAGATTTCCGGAAGGGCGAAGAATTCTCTCGCGAGCTCAGGCGTAGCATCCTTCTTTCCAATAATGCTTACGGTGACATAATCGCCTTTAGGGATGACGGTGGCATAGCGGATGGCCTTGGAGCGCAGCAGATAGACATGGATGTCGTTTCGAAAGTGTTTTTCTATCTCCGACCGACCCAGCTTGAATTCTGCCTGGAACGTCTTCAAAGTGGAAGGCGGGCGATAATCGATGCCCAGGCTTTGGACGATCTTAAAAAGATGCGTGTTCACTCCGAAGGCTCCGACAACCAGGTCCGCCTCATAGCGCTCGAGCGAGCTCCGCCCGCCGAAGAAAAGAGCGATGCGATCAGCCGGGTTTTGGGGGAGCAGGATTTTCCAAACGGGCTGAGAGATGACCTTGGCCCCGCTGTCCTGGGCGCACCTAAGGAGATAATCATCAAAACTGATGATCTGAGGGAAATGGGAATAACGCGGGCCGTTTCCCCGAAAGACAGTGGCGATAGAGCGATTTCCGTTTTCGGCACAGGACAGGCGAAGCGTTTCCTTTTCCAGATGGAGGCAGTACCCCTCGATGCGGTTGATGATCCTGCCCTCCGGCAGAAAGAGGCCTTCTTCGCGCAATTTCGTTTCCAGGCTTCCGGAAATCACGCCCGCGCAGAGATTGCAGCCGCTGGGCCCGCGCTGGAGAAAGTCTTTGCCGTCAAAGATGACGATTGAAACCGCCAGCCCTTTTTTCCTGGCCTGTTTTTGGGCGAAATGGGCGAAGAAGGAACCGGCCGGGCCGCCGCCGATGACGGCGATCTGAGAGCCGGACCGGAGAGGGAATGCCCCAGCCATGGAAAAATTATACTACTATTTATATAAAAACTATAGATTTAATAGAGAGATCTCGCATCCCGTTTCCGTGAGCATTGGGAATGGAAACAGGGTCCTGTCACGAAAACAAAAAGGCTGTTCCTAACAGGAAGTCGAGAAGTGCCGGCTTACGGGCGGAGGCTTTTCTTCCGTTCCTCGACAATCTTCTGGTATTCGAGAGGATGGAGCAGCCGGAGCTCTTTCCCCGTGATTTTGCCGTTCAGCCAGATTTTGCTCATGGGGAAGACCTCGGGGTTGAGATGGACATTGTACATGTGCCAAATGATGACCGCCAGAAAGGCCAGCAGGGCTTCGTAGCCGTGGACCATGACCAGGATGTCATGGACCCAGAGGGGGAAGAAGCGGAGCGAAAGCTCCACATTCCACATGAAGAAGCCGCTGATGATCATCACGACCGAGCCCCAGCCCACGGCCCAGTATTCGAACTTCTCGATAAAATTATAGCGCCCGAAAAGGGGCGGGTTCTGGAAAAGCCAGTAGGGGTGGGTTTCGAAGAATTTCTGAAAGAACCCCAGCCTGTAGAGGAAGCGGGTTAACCCGACGTTGTACCAGAAAAGTTCAAAGGCGTCTTTGCCGTCGCGGAATTTGGGGATCATGACCTTGAGGTTATTCCGGCCCCGGGCCGTCAGAGTCGCGTAAAAGAGGTGCCAAATGAGATTTATGATCAAAACGACCGCGGCAATCCTGTGGATGATCCCCCGGATATAGAAAACCTGCTCTGTCGGGAAGAACCACTTGAAGGCCTTGAATTCGTAGAAGAAAAGGGGAATCCCCGTGACCATGAGCAGAAAGAACGTGGCGATGAGGAGATAGTGCTGGATCCGTTCGGCGAGATTCATCCGCAGGAAGATCTCGTCGTCGCGGACAAGGGGAGAACTAGCCATGTTTTTCCTTTCTAATAATCCGTCTGAACAGGTCCGCGGCGATAAAAATGAGGAAGACCGTGATAATAATCGAAATCACGATAATATAGATGTTCTTGACAAGATGGGCAGACCTATATTTGGCCGTGACAATTTCTTCGGGGATGACGTGAACCTGGCCCTCAGCGAAGTGGCGGCTGGCGCCGGGATGGCATTTCCCGCAGGTTTTGGGCAGGTTTTCCGGGTTAATGGAGGATTTCGGGTCCGAAGATGGCCGGATGCCGTGGAAACCGTGGCAGGAGGCGCAATTGGCCACGCGCGTTTCCCCGTATCTCGAGGCGGTCCCGTGGAAGGTTTGGTTGTAAGTTTTCAGGCGCGAAGTCAGGAAGCCGTACTCCCGGCTCAAAGCCATGTTGTCATGGCAGCGGGAACAGACCTCCGCAACCTTGGTTGCATATACCGTGGAGTTCAGGTCCTGCGGCGAGAGGATATCGTGCTCGCTGTGGCAGTCGGTGCAGACGGGAACATCCTTGATGCCTTTGACATAGTCCTTGCCGTGCACTCCCTCGAGATAGTCTCGTTCTATACCGACGTGGCACATTCCGCAGGTCTTGATGATGTTCTTGCGGGCGACCGGGGCGAGCGGGTCGGAAACTTTTTTGATGTCATGGGCTCCGTGGCAGTTGCTGCAGTTGGCCGACATCGTCAGCCCGGATTTTTCGAGGGCTTTGAAGTGAACGCTCTCCCTGTATTGACCGACGAAACCAGGTCCTTTCTTGGCCGCCACCCTCTCGAGATGACATTTCTCGCAGGTGGAGGGAAGGTTGATGGGGAAGATGGCTGAGTCATAATCTGACTTGCCCTTGATGTCATGCGTTCCATGACAGTCCTTGCAGCTGACAGCCAGAGCGTTTTCCCCGGTCCCCGTGGCCGCATAATGGGCGCTTTTCTGGAATTCTCGGGCGGCCGCTTCATGACACCGGCTGCAATCAACGGGTTTCAACGGAGAAGAGTGCGGAAAATCCTTAATTTTGGCGAGGTCGGCGTGGCAATCGACGCAGGAGATTTCCGCCTTGCCGTGGCTTGAGGCCAGGAATTTCTCGCTATCCAAGAAAAGGGATTTCCCTGCTTCGGACTTAAGCTCGGCGTCTCCGTGGCAGGTGAGGCAGTCCTCGTTCGACTGGGAGAGGAGAAAGGGCGAGGCCACGCCGAAGAAAAGAAAGACGACCCCGAGAAAGACAGCTTTGCCTTGACCCATGGCGCTACTTTTTCAAGAGCCTCATTTTTTTGATGAAACCGGGAATGAACCAGAGCACGGTGATGACGAGAACGGCGATGACCAGGATGAGGAGCACCCTTTGAACATAAAAGAGAGCGGCGGGGTTTTTTTGAGCAGCGCCGATATGAATCTTGGCCGTGGCAATTTTTTCTGGCATATTCGGATGGCAGCTGGGCTGTCCGCAGGTCTTCCGCAGGTTGGCCGGGCTGATTTTGGACAGGGGATCAGAGGCCGGCCTGATATCGTGAACGCCGTGGCAGCTCGTGCAATTGGCCGCGGCTTTGTAGCCAAACCCGACGGCGATCCCGTGCAGGCTGTCGATAAACGTGGCAATCCGGTCTTCGGGAACGCCGTATTTCTGCATGATCTCCGGCCGGGCGTGGCAGGCCGAGCAGGTATCGAGGACCTTGTTGACAGAAGTAGGGGAGCCTTCTTCCTTAGGCGAGGCGATGCCGTGTTCTCCGTGGCAGTCGACACAGAACGGAGCATCAACATTCCCGCCGAGGGCCTGCTGGCCGTGGAGGCTCTGCTTGTACTCGTCAAAGATGAGCTCGTGGCAGCGGCCGCAGGTCTGGGGCTGCTTGGCCATCAGATGGGGCTCGCCGACGCCTTTGATGTCATGGACGCCGTGGCAGTCGGTGCAGACGGCGGCGAATTGGACAAGCCCTTTCTCAAAAAGGGCCTTGCCGTGGACGCTCTTCATGTATTCGTGATAGGGCATTTCGCTGTGGATGTTGTACTTGATGACGACGTGCATATCCTCATGACAGGCCGAGCATGTCAGGGGGATGTTCTTCCTGCTGACTGAGGACTCGGGATCAGAAACGGGCCTGATATTGTGCTTTCCGTGACAGTCCCAGCACTTGGCCACTTCCCTGACTCCTCTTTCGAGATAGGCTCGGCCGTGGACGCTGTCGGGGTAGGAAAGAGGAGTCAGTCCGGTGCCGATCCGGCCGCTTTCACGATGACAGGCGGCTGTGCAATTGACATCCGGAAGAGTCTTTCTATGCGGGATCTCGCCTTCCCTCTCTCCCGGCTGGATCATGTGGCAATCGGTGCAGGCGAGGGATGCGTGCGCCGACCCGAGGAAGTTCTTTTCATTGATCCTGAGTTTTTCGCTGACCGCGGCTTGGGAACCGTGACAGGCCAAGCACTGGGCGTTCGAAGAAGGGGTCTTTTCTGGACCGGCCCACAGGAAGGCCCCGAGAATCAGAAGGAATAAAACGCCAACCTCAGGTTTTCGCATCCAGGAAATGATCGCCAAAAATGCGGTCTATTTTGCGGCCGGTTTGTCGTGTTTGATCTTTTCCCAGGCTGCCGCGTAATCGAAGCTCGTGCCGTGAGCATTCTCATGGCAGGTCAGGCAGTGTTTTTTAGCGGCATCCGAAGATTCATAGAGGACCAGGCCGTTCTTCTGGGCCAGGGCTTTGTCTTTCATGATGGTGAGTTTTTTGTATTCGCTTCCCGGGCCGTGGCAGACCTCGCAGGTGACGCCCTCGGCCTTGAGTTCGGCGGCCTTCTCGAAGAGGGGTGCATGGCATTTGAGACACTGGGGGCTTTCCGCCGGGTTCTGCACTCCGGCGGCCTGGGCTTTTGGAGCAGCCTCAGGAGAGCTGAGCGCGGCGAAGGACATGGAATGCTTGGACTTCTGCCAGATCGGATACTGCTGGCCCTGTGTTTCCGTCTTGTGGCAGATCGCACACTTGGCCGATCCCACATAGGTGAAGTTCTGGCCCAAAAGATTGATGAGCAAAATCGCAACTATGATGACGATAAGCACAATGATCTTTTTCATCGTTCCTCCCTGGGGATCATGAATTGTTCCAAAAAGAAACCCCATTTTAGAGAAGTCCCGGAAAATTGTCAATATCCATTTCCTACAAAAGCGATAGTTTTTAGGTAACCGATAGAAATAATAATAAAAGGTGTCTCGAAGGGGGCCTGTCCCGGTGCGTTCCCGCACGTCCTCGCTAAAGACCCCCCCACCCGCCCCATTCGCTCGGCCGCTTCGGGAACGCACCGCGCCACCCCTTCTTATATTTTTTCTGAAGAGGAATAGTTCGCTGTCAATTCGCAGATCCCGTTTTTTGGGGAGAAGGACAGGGTTTCTAGGCCTTGGGTCGCGACTGGAGCTCGCGGATCTTGAAATAAAGGGCCAGGGCGAGAAGGAAGATGAAGACGGTGGTGATGACAAGGCCTGTCTTGCGGAATTTCGCTTCCTTCAAAGCGGCGCCGCCGAGCGCTTTGACCTCGGCGATGACGTTGTCCCCTTCAGCGAGCTTCGCTTCCATGTCCGTGAGGGAAAGGCCGTGGGTCAGGTTCCGGACGAGGATCAAGGCCGTGGAGGCCTCCTGGAGCTTGAACCGAGGATCGCTGACCTCGACGCCCTGTTTTTCGGCTCTTTCGAGAAGGTCTTCGGCGGTTTGAAATGTGGCCACATAGCCCGAGAGCTTCCGCTTCATCTCGAGCCCGGTCTCATAAGGCTTGGTCCCGGTGTCATGGCACTGGCTGCAGACGTCGTTGCGTCCTCCGGCGAGCATCTCGTCGGTGGGGGCGAGAATCTTGTGATTGCCGTGGCAGGCTTCGCATTCCGAAATCCCCAGTCCGTCGAAAGCAGCCTTGTGAGGGCTTTGAGTAAAGAGGTCTCCGGCGCTCGGATGGCACTGCCGGCAGACAAAAGCGATTGACGTAACTTGAGGGGGTGCAGCGCCGTGATTTCCATGGCAGTCATTGCAGACCGGCGCCGAGAGGTCCTTTTTATCGAAAAGGGCGGTCGCATGGACGCTGTGTTTATAATCGTCGACTTGGTTGACGGGAATGCCGTAGGCCTTCATCACATCCTGGCTGGAATGGCAACGGCCGCAGGTCTGGGGGATGTTCCAGGCGAAGGTCGAGGATTTGGGGAAATTGGAGGCTTGAATCCCATGAATTCCATGGCAGTCCGTGCAGACGGCGACATTCGTGTCGCCTTTTCTCAGGAGCTCGCCGTGCTTGCTCGTCCAGTAGGTCTGAAGCTGGTCCACGCGTACATTTGGATTGAAGCGCCTCATGTACTCGGAATTGGAATGGCAGGAGCCGCAGAATTCCGGCACCTTGGCTTTCCCGGGCGCCCCCTTGAAGGACTTGTCCTTGGCCAGTCCCACGTCATCCTGCAGGGGGTTGCCTCCATGGCAGTCCTGGCAGCCCAGACCGAATTGCCGATGAACATCCGTCGCGAATCCATCCACAGGAGCGCGCAGGTTCTGATCATCCATCTCCTTGTGGCATTCCAGGCAGGAATTTTTTTGGCCGAAGAGCGAGAGAGGAAGGGCCAGGAGGAACAAAAATGAGACAACAGAGACGAGCTTCGATCTCATCCGGTTTTTGTCCCGTTCTTTGTTCTCTTTCACTTTCAATGTAATATTTTGACCTCAGTTATATGCGGGGTGCAAGGTAGGTCAGAGCCGTCATGACAATGATATAGAGCAGAATAAGAAAACCTGCCCCTGAAAAAACAGGACTCTTCGTCTCCCGGCCGGCCCTCCGGTCAAGATAGGGAACGAGCATCCAGAGCAATCCGCCCAGCATGAATCCCAGGATGGCCAGAACCTCACCTTCCAGGGAGAAAATGTGAGGGGGGATGAGCTTGAGTGTCGTGAACATGAAGGTGAAATACCATTCGGGCTTGATGCCGATCGGCGTCGCTGCGAAAGGGTCGGCCTTTTGGCCCACTTCCCAAGGGAAAAAGACGCAGAGGACGCCGATGGCAGTCAAGACGAGGAGCCAGACCAGGGCGTCCTTGAGGATGAACGTCGGGAAGAAAGAGATCTCCTTCCTCTCGGAGATCCCGATCGGCTTGCTCATCCCCAGGACCTGGACCAGGAAGATATGGATCCCCAGGACGACGAACGCAATCGCCGGGAGAACAGCCACGTGAAGCCAGAAGAACCGGCTCAGGGTGGCGCCGGAAACCTCCGGGCCTCCGAGAATGAACGTTTTGAGGGCTTTGCCAATGTAAGGGATAACGCCGGCGATATCCGTTCCCACCCGGGTGGCGAAAAACGAGAGTTCATTCCAGGGAAGAAGATAGCCGCTGAAACCGAAGGCCAGGAAGAAGATGAGGAGAAAGAATCCACTGATCCAGGTGAGATCCCGCGGCGGCCGGTAGGCCTTGAGAAAGAACGCGCTGAACATGTGGATGAAAATGGCTCCGACCAGGATGTTGGCCGTCCAGCTGTGGACAGAACGAATGAGCCAGCCGAATTTGACCTGGCTCATGATGAACTGAATGCTTTCATGAGCCGCATCGACTGAGGGAGTGTAGTACAAAAGGAGGAGGATGCCCGTAACGACCTGCACAAAGAAAAGAAAAAGACACAGCCCGCCAAAGTAATACCAGAAAGAATATTTATGCTCCGGGACTTTCTTTTTCTTGCCGAATTCGGCCAGGGCGGAAAACTGGAATCTGGATTCGAGATAGGCGACCGCGTTCCTAATGAGCTGGCTCATTCTAAGCTTTCTTAGAGACAAGGATATCGCCGCTGACCACCTCGATTTCATAAGTCTCTAATGGGCGGGGCGGCGGCCCGGATATGACATTCCCGGCGAGGTCGAACCGGCCGTTATGACAGGGACAATAAAGCGTGCTGGTGTCGCTCTCATAGCTGACCGTGCAGGTTAGGTGAGTGCACACGGCGGAAAAAGCCCGGAGCTGGCCCTCGGCGGTATTAATCAAGAGGGCGGGAGAGGACCCGAATTTGAACAGCTTCGCGGAGTTGGGAGCTAACTCTCCTACTTTGGCGGCGGCAATTTTCTTTGCCACCGCCTCAGCCTGACGCGGGGGGATGAGATAGCGGATGATGGGATAAAGAAGCGAGCTTAGAGTCCCGACGAGAGAGCCTCCCAAGAAGAAGTTAACGAATGTCCGTCTCTTCATGCGCCGGCTGTTCCTGGATAGATTTTATCCGGAGTTCAAGTTTTGTCAACAGGTCTTCGATGAACTGGGAGTTGTGAACGGAGGAGCTTCCGTCGTCCTCGAGTTTTCTGAGCATCTGCTCGACCTCGGCAAGTTTGGCTCGGTCTCCCTCGGGCAGCTTAAGCCTTCTCTTTACTTCAAGGCTGGTGAGGAGAGAATCCCGCTGCTTTTTATATGCATCCTGCCATTCCGCAAACGTCTTTGTGTAGCTCTCTTCATGGCAATTCATGCACGTGGAGCTGTCGGCCGGGCGGATCTGACCTTTGTCCAGGGCGTGGCAATCGGCACAGCCGACGTTCGCCTCGGCCATCATATCCTTGGGGACTTCCCAGCCATCTAACGTCCCTCCCACATAGAGGGTCTTTTGGAGGATATGGCAGCTTCCGCAGTCTTTCTTGATATCCTGATGATGACAAGTGGCGCACTGTTTTTTGGAGCCGATGAATTCACCGTGTTTTTTCGCATTGGAATGGCAGGTCGAACACTGCATTTTCTGGCCGACGACATGCGTTTTGTGGGGAAAGGACAGCCCGAAGACCCGGCCATTGATCTCTTCGATCCCGGCGTGGCACTGGGAGCATTGCGAGGGGATGTCCTTTGTTTCCGGCAGGAATTTTTCTGGCTTATAAGAAGAACCGACGAGCTGCAGGGCTTCCTCCATATAGGCAATGGCGGCCTGAAGAAGCTCTTGTGAGTAGGCCATATTATGGACGCTTTTGCCTCTCTCGACGACGTCGATGTTAAAGGCCGCATCGTCAAGCAATGGCTTGGCCCTTTCCCGATTAGGGCTCTTGCTCAGCCCGACTTCCTGGGAAGATCTTTGATAGATCCTCCTGATCTGGCTCAGCCTTTTCTCGGTCGAGACCTGCCAGTACCGGAGAACTCGAGCGAATCCTGCTCCGTGACAGGATTCGCAGGCCTGCTCCTTCGAGATCGAGGTCTCGCTCTTGACCAACTTTCCGCCCGCCTCCTCGTGGAACATGTGGCAGCCCTTGCAGCTCAGCCCTTTTTCCAGCATGACATTGGGCAGAGCATGGGCAATGCCTTTTCCGCCTTCGCCGGTGTACAGAATCTTCTGGGCCTGATGGAAGCCCGTGTGGCAGGTCCGGCAATCGGCGATGGTCTCGATGTCTTTGACAATTTTGTGCTGAATCTGCAAATGGCATTGGTTACACTCGATCTTATGGGCTGTGATATGGGTGGAATGGATTAAATCCGTGTCGGAATATTGATCCAGCCTCTCTTTCTCAAAATGACATTTATAACAGTTCTCGCGGGGGACGGCACCGTCGCCCACGACGACCTGGCTGTGACATTTGTCGCAGCTGAATTTTTTTTCGAAAACGACCGTATGGTTGAACCGGGAGGTTTGTTTCGAGACCAGATCTTGCTGGATGTGACAGTGGGAGCACTGGCCGATCTGGGGGTAATGTTCGCTCTTTTTAAAATGGCAGATAAAACACGTAGTCTCGGTGACAGTAATATGCTCTCCCTGGACGATCTGGGAGTGGCAGCTCGTGCAGCGAAGTTTCTTTCCTCTTTTCAAGTCCTCGAGGTGGATCTTGTGGTCGAAGATGACCTCCTTGAATTTCACTCGGCCCTCGAGAAGCCTGGTGTCGTGGCATCCCTGACGCAGACAGCTTTCATCCGGAATCTCCGCCCAGGGTCTGGACTTGAGGTAGAGCTTGGTCCAATACCGGCCCAGCTGCATCAATCCTTCCACCTTCGCCCTGAAGAAGGACCTCAATCCGGGAGGATAATGACAGACACTACACTGGACGTTGCCATGGGAGGAGGTTTTCCAGCTCTGGTAAAAGGGTTTCATGTAGTGGCAGGTGGAGCAGAACCTGGACTGGGACGTGATTTCGGCTGCGGCGATGAAAAGAAGCAGGAGAAAGCCAAGAACGGCAAGGGAGATAAGGGTCCTTTTCTTGGTTATCCGCATCTTCATCTTATATCGCTTTCCTCGAAGGTCCGACTGTTCGGCCTGTCTGTTCTGCGGAAATATTTGCAGTCTTCTTTCTATTTGCCGCCGCGGCTGCGCTCAGGCATAACTGTGCAGCCCCGCCAGCAGGTAATTCACGCCAAAGTAAGTGAAGAGGGCAGCGAGAAATCCGATGATGGCGATGGCGGCCGAACGCCGGCCCTTCCAGCCCATGACGATCCGGGTGTGGAGATACAGGGCAAAGACGAACCAGGTGATCAGGCTCCAAACCTCCTTGGGGTCCCAGCTCCAGTAGGTTCCCCAGGCCTTATAAGCCCAGACCATGCCGAAGACGAGCCCTCCCAAGGTGAAGAGCGGAAAACCGATCGCGATGGTGCGGTAGCTGATGGAGTCAAGTCTCTCCGCGGTGAGCCCCGATTTCGCTGCTTTCCCTTTTCGTTCTTTGGCGTCGGCCGCAAGGTACATGATGCTGGTGATGAAGGCGATGGCAAAAAAGGCCTCGCCGATAAGCGTAACGGAAACATGCAGCCAGAGCCAGTAACTCTGCAGCGCCGGAACAAGAGGAGTGGCTTCTTTCGGCATGAGCGGCGAAGACGCCAGGGCCATGAGGGCGATCACAATAAGCAGCAGGTAAGCCCCCGGCCTCCTGACCTTGTATTTTGCCTCGATGATGATGAAGGCCAGGATAGAAGCCCAGGCCAGAAAGGAGAGGGACTCGTACATGTTGGTGAAGGGCGCATGGCCGCTTTCGACCGTCCTAAAAACTAAGGCCAGCGTATGGATGAGCAGACCCGCCAGGGCAACGGCGAAACCGATCGTGGCCCGGTTTTCCTTTTTGGAGAAAAGATAGGAAAAGTAGAAGGCAGCGGCCAAAGCATAAAGGATGAAAGCAAGCAGGAAAAAAGTGGATTCAGTCATTTGCGTTTCCTTAGAGAGTTGATGATGCTTTCAAATTCCGTTTGAAAGACCTCCCGGCTCTTAATAGAAATTCCGCCGGCTGTGACGCCTGTCTTCCCCTGGCTGTCCTCCAGAATAATCTTCAATTCTCTCGTCGGCCAGTAAAAGGCCAGGACGAGCCCCGCCATCAGCAGGACGCAGCCGCTCCAGATGAGCGATACGCCCGGGTCCTTGGCCACGTGGATGACCGAGTAATTGGGCGCCCGGACGTCCTTGAGTTCGAGGGAAATATCCGGTTCCTTGGCCCCCGAGTGGAGGCGTGAAAAATCGGGGAACTTGGCGAAAATCCAGCCGGAGAACACCTTTTCGGGCCCCTCCCAGCCTTCGATGAAAGCCGCCGGATTGTTTGGCTCCAACGAGCGGGCGGCCGGCTGGTTTTTTTCGTCGAGGACGAAATCAGGGATGAACTGGAGCGCGTTGAGCACAAGGGATTCACCTTCCAGGGCCGTTTTCTCGCCGACCTTCAGCCAGACCTTTTTGAGATAGGTCGGGTTCTGCTTTTTCTTCACCCAGACTTCGAGCGAGGGATGCTCCCAATCCCAACCGTAGCCGCTTTGATAAAAAACGTAGCCTTGATGATTTAGGGGATAATTGACTTCGACTGCTTTTTGGAAGAGGGGCTTTCCGTCCTCAGTCACGGTGAGGAGGCTTTTCCAGTCCTTGACACTTCCGTTAGGATAGTATTCCGTGACGAACTTGTCCAGTCGGACAGAGAAATTCGCCCCGGGAACGGAAAGAGTCTGGCCTTCACTAAAGGTGAGGTCTTTGCGGTAACCACCGAGTCCGCTGGCGATTCCTCCGGCTAGGATCACGAGGATGCCCAAGTGGACGATATCGGACCCGAACCAGCCCAGGTCCCTCTTCCGGGCGGTAAAGCAGTGCTTGGTTTCGGTCTCAGCTTCCCTAAGCCGGTAGCGGCGGCGGGTGAGTTCCTTCTTGACCATCTCCCTGGTTTCGGCAACTGTCAGGCCGACTTTGAATTTATCCCTGATTTTCAAAGCGAGAATGTTCTTGGGTTCGGTCTCCAACTTCGGCCGGAAGGTCCGCCGGAATTTGGGAAAGAGCCTTTCGAGCGTGCAGACGATGATGTTCAGGGAAAATAGCGCGAGCAGTGCAATAAACCAGAAGGAATGATAAAGCCTGGTGAGCTGGAGCCGCTCCAGCAGGGTGCCGAGCTGGCCGTAGCGGACGAGGTATTCCTGCGCGCTTCTCCCTTGAGGTATGAGCGTTCCTATGATCGAGGCGCAGATGAGGATGATCAGCAGGGTGATGGCCACCCGGACCGAGGTGAAAAAATTGAGCAGGGCCTTCATTCCTGATCCTTACATCGTCCTTTCAATGGCCACTAATTTTAGCGGTGGTTAAACACCGTCCCGTCTTGGTCACGTTTGGTTTTTGCGCTTAGCCGCAGCGAGAGTCTGGATCTCTGTGAGCGACCGCCTCATTTCGCTCCAACCGTACCAGAGTGCATAGTCCGGGTTGGCGTGGAAGGTCCCCTGGAAGGCGCGCATCCGGTGTTCGAGAAACATCACGAAGAGCTTCTGCTCCACTTCGGTCGGCGCGTCATGGAAGGTCAGAAGATCGGGAAACGGATAAGCGTAGTTCGCCGGTTTCGGCAAAACGCCGTCTTTGTAGAGAGACGCGACCGTCAGGATGGCCTCCGCCATCAGATGGTCCACTTCTTTGATCATCTGGTCGCCTTTTTCGAGCTCTGCTTTGGCAAAATTCACGCTGTGGCAACGGTTGCAGATGCCGATCATTTTGTCCCGTTCTTTCTGCCAGGCTTCCTGACTAAGACGGGCGACGTCCGCTGCCTTGACGACATCGAGCCTTGCTGTGGGGTTACCGGCAGGGTCCAGAACGCCGAGAGCCTGGAGGATGGTTGCTCTATCTGCAGCCCATTGCTTGTCCTCAGGCATGGGCAGCCGGACGGCCAGAAAACCCCAAGCGGTCCGGACTTCGTGGTTTTTCTCCTGCATATGGCAGGTCTGGCAGGTCGGCGCGGCAACCGACTCGGGGAGGGTCTTGTTTTGTTTCAGGAGAAAGCGGACGCCGTGCTTGGAAGCGGAGTACATCTCCCATTGAGGATGATCGAAGCCCATGTGACAGGTCTGGCAGGCTTGAGGTTGCCGGGCTTCGGCGGTGGAGAAAATATGCCGCGTGTGGCAGGCATCGCATGAGGCTCGACCGAATCCAGCGCCGGCTTTATCGAGCTCTTCTATTTCCGCTTCGGTTTTCAGTCCGATCTTATGGCATCCGCCGCATCCCTTCATCCCCTCCATCATCGCGACGGGCTGAGCATGGGCTGTAGGCATGGCTTTCATGGCGGCCCACGCCAAGGCGTGTTTGCCCCGTTTGAACTGGCTTACCTGTTCTTCGTGACAGGCAGCGCACGTTTCAGGTGTGGGGATCCTGGCTTTGGCAAAATCCGCAGCAGTCTTGTGTTCTTCCCCGTGGCAAATAGAACAGGTTACGTCATTTTTGCTGTGCTTGCTTTCCAGCCAGTCGCCGACGATGTTGGGCGTAGTCTTTTTATGACATTCCAGGCACTCCTGGCCGCGGAGAGCCGGAGGCAAAAGCAAGCTGAGCAAGGCGATCAGGAAAAATCCTTTCTTCATGATAAACCTTCCTGCTTATGTTGAAGCCCTCTCCCAGAGATTTGGCGGATTATTCTATAACATTGCCCCTTCAAAAAGTCAAAAAAATGGTAAAAAAACGGCGGCATTTTTTGATGCCGCCTTGAAGGTCTTCTCTCTTACCGCCAAGTGTACTTTTTCATATTTCCGCCAAGACTTCCGATAGAATCGGCGAGCAATTCAGCGATATAACGGGGATTGTGGATATAGCCGCACGGCTCTTTCTTGCTCATCTGAAAATTATACGCGGCCTTAAGCATGGGCGCATTGAATTCGTACCCGTTGCCGGGATCCAGCTCATCAGGGTCCACAATGCCGTTCCCGTTCGTATCTTTGAAGAAATAAGGATAGCTTGTTTCGTTGTAGACAATCGGTGCGCCGATATTCGAGCCATACGTCTGAATCTGGGCGTAGAGCGCATTTTCGAGCCCTTTGATCTCAGCCTGCAGGGATTCGTTCTTGTTTCCGTCGGCATCGTAGTCAGGAGTCTGGGCCGGCCGAATCCCCTCGAACTCGAACTGGCCGGGGTCAGCACCGGGATGGGGCTGGGCGATGTCCTGTCCATGACAGGGCGCACAATCGGCGGGGTTGGGCGTCTGGACGTTGTGGAACAAGGCGTCAGAGTCGTCGTGCTTCCTGTTGAAGCTCTTGGTCCCCATATGACACTCGATACAATCGGTGAAAAGTCCGCTGTGGTTGGTGTAGATATTGCGCCCGGCATAAGTTTTGCCGCTGAATTCGTATCCGCCATGGACTTCGGAGCCGAAGAAGGAAGCCGCCGCTGCATAATAATGGATGTTGGTAAAGCCGTATGGCCCCGGGCCGCCGGCGATGCTCTTGTCAACCGAGAATTTTGAAGCTCTTCCCTGATGGCAGTTGAGACACAGGTTGGAGCTGTCGCCCAGGTCCACGCTCACTCCGGAGGGAAATTTCACCGGACCGACTGGCCTTGTCTGGGGTGGCACGATGTGGCAGGTCATGCAGAGCAGGCCGTTAGAAATATCCATGGCCTTGTCGATCTTGCCGTTCTCGAGCAAGTAGGGGAGACCTTCGGCGCTATGGCATTTGGCGCAGCTTGACGGAACCTCTCCCTCTTCATCCCAGTGTCTCCAGGCTTCGGCAGAACCGTCGAAATGGCCTTCGTCAGTCCGGACAAGGCCGTGGCCGGGGGCAGGCGCATATTGCAAATAGTCATCCCCGAACGACTCCACCTGGTTCCCGGTGAGGATATCATCATTCCTCAAGAGAGAGATTCGATCTTGGCCGCCGGCTTTGATCCTGCGGTCGGCCTGCAAAGGCCTTGTAAGACGGGGTTTCGAAACCGCGGTCTTGGCTGTTCCGGCGCCACGGGAAGAATTGAGGTCCTCGATCGAATCATACAAGAGCTCGATGATGTATTTTCCGTTGTGGACATATTGGCAAGGATCTTTTACGGACACTTGGAGATTGTAGGCGGCCTTGAGAAGTCGGGCGGTAAAGGAGCTGTATCCGTTGCTGGGGTCCGCTTCGTCGGAATCAACAACTCCGTTGTCGTTCTTATCATTGAAGAAATAGGGATAGCTATTTCCATCATAGGCGATCGGTTTCCCAACGACATCCCTGGCGTAAGCCCGCATGCTGTTGTACAGGTTCTCCCTGATTGTCTCGATCTCGTAGTAGATGCCTTCGGTGATATTCCCGTCGCCGTCGTAGTCGACCAAAGATCCGTAAAAGCGGATGTCTTTCGGGTCCTTGACGCCGGTATGGCAGGTATTGCAGGCTTCTAGGTCGACTTCGAGAGAGTGAGGATTATGACAGACCTGGCAGGCGTTGTATCCGGGGATATGGGCGAACCGGGCGTCGTACGATTTTCCAGCGTACTGATATCCTCCCTGGACGACTGTCCCGAGCTGAGTGGCGGCAGCGGCAAAGTAGTGGACGTTGATAAACTTCAGCTTGGAGCTGGGGTCGTCATCTGAAGTCACGCCGGAGCCGGCGATTGAACTGTTGATGGATTTCGTCGAAGCCCTTCCCTGGTGACATTCCATGCACATCGCTTCCGGGCCGAGTCCTTCGACCTTCACGCCCGAAGGAAAGATGGCATAGGTGCGGTCATGGACGACCCCGTTGTCAGGGTCGGAATGGCAGGCGGCGCACTCGACCGTTGTGCCCACAGGAACGCTATTTTCTACCACATCCACGGCCGTGCCGTCGACGCCGAGATAATCACGGAAGCCGGGCGTGCTGTGGCATTTGGCGCACTCTTTGGGGATCGAGCCTGTGTCATTCCAATGGACGAAAGGCTCGTCATCCTTGGCGGCGTGGGCCGAGGTGGCCCAGAGCCTTCGATTTTTGTCTTCCTTGGATTGAGCTTTGAATTTGTGGCTGCCTGAATTCGCCAGCAGGAATGAAGAAATCAAAAGGACAGCCAGAAGACCTAAGAGGTATGGTCTTTTGAACATGATCTCCTCCTCGAGGTGTTATTTCCAGCGATAGCCAAAGGCGAACTCGACAATATTGGCTTTGTAATCACTGTAGCCGAATTTTATCTCTTTATAATCAACGAACCTGTAGCCGACCTGGGCCACATATCCGGCCGTAAAAGCATATTCAACGAAGGCCTTGAGAACAGTCCGTCTGGTTTCCCAGGAACCTGTATTGGAATAATAGTTGGCATAGCCGCCGAGTTTCCAATTCTTGTCTAGGTCATAAGAGAGCAAGCCGTCCAGCAGGCTGGATTTCCCCTCGTAAAGAATCTCCCAAAGGAAAGTCCCGCCCGGCCCCGTCCACCAGGGAGGAAAGCTCACGGTCCGGTTGCCTTGACGTTTGGCCTGGATGTAAGCGAATCCTCCGGAGGCGTTGAAACGGTCGACATGATAGCCCAAGCGCAGATTGAACTGGTTCTTGGATGCTCTCCAGATATCCTCGAAGACCTCGCTCTTGGAGTTGTTCCAGAGATAGGACCCCGAGATGCTCAGGTTATTGGCCTGGTATCTTGCCGTTATCCTCAGCCTGTCAAAAGCTGTCGGGGAGATCAGCGTAAAGGGGTCTGTGTACTGGCTGCGCTCGTAATCAACGGTCAGCTTTAAGGCCCGGGAAACGTCCCATTTAAGGTTCCCGAAACCGCCGTTCTTGACCGTGTCGAATTCAAAAGTGACCGTCTCCAGGTTGTCCAGATTCCGGTCTTCATAGCGATAGCCGAGGGTCATGGCCAACTTCGGGGAGAACTGGTATTGGACGCCGGCGTCGACTCCAAGGGTTTTGTACCCGAAATCCTGGGATTCTGTCTCGCCGCTTATCTCGAGAGAGCCGGTCTGGTCGAAGTTGTGATAGCGAAAGGCCCCGACGATGCTGAGGTTATCGAAGAGATTGTAAGAGACATCCAGGCCATAGAGCTGAAAGTTGCGCTCGAATTTGCCAGTGCCGGTGATGTCGTATTGAAAATACCTGTCGAGATAATTGACCCCCTTAGCTCGCTCTGAATAATCCAGGTTCAGGTCGAGCTGGGTGAGTTGGGCCGACCCGCTCAGGAAGAGCCGGCTGATCGGTCGGGCGTTGAATCTGAAGGAACTGGTGTTGGACTTGATCTCGTAGGGCTCATTCAGGAAGTAATAATAAAGCGCCGTGGGAAATTCAGCGTTAGGGCCTCCGTCGAGGTAGCCGGGAAGGAAGGTCCTATTTTCGATCTTGGAGTTCAGGAATTTTTCTTCGAAAATAAAGGAGTAGCGGTTGAAGTGGAGGTCGAGACCGACAGCGGCTTCCTTGGATTCTTCCTGGATGGGCCCGGTCATCTGGAATTCCAGTCTTTCGATGTCGCGGGGGTACCGGCTGTCCCCCTTTTTGGTGTAACGGTCAAAGCTCAGATAGAGGTCGGCTTGACCGGTCAGCCAGACTTTAGCCAGGCCCGTATCCCTGACCCGGTCGAAATCAAACCTGTACAGGTCGTAAGGGATGCCGCCGTCGCCCAGGTTCAGGTCGTGATAGAAATAGGTCGATTTGTTCCGGTCATACTGGATCAGATACTTGCCGTACTTCTGCATGGCCACGGTGATGTTCTCATAGGGGTCTCCGCCAAGGTTGTACATCCGGATGTCCAGCCGGTCGAAGAACTTTTTGAGCCCGTTATCCGGCGAGAAGCTGAGAGTGAAGTTCGTCAGGCGAGCCCCGCTGCGGAGGTTGTAGTCCTCTCTATACTTGTAGTTGGCTCCGGGGCCGCTCTTGTTCACATATCGATATCCCAGCAGGAAATCGCCGTAAAAGTTGCTGCTCTGGGCCTCGAGGGTAGGGGCGAGGGAGAACACAAACGCCACGCCCAAGAACATTCCGATGGTTTTTTCCCGACTCATCCTATTTCTCCTATTTCAGGAATCTCTTGTCCAGGTTCGAGCCATGGATGGCGGAATGACAGTTCACGCAGTTGGTCCCTTCGGGACTGAAGTCGGCGTGCCAGGCCGGCGCTTCGGCGTGGCAGCTGAAGCAGAGGTCGGCGACGCTCTGGTGGGTCAGCATATGCCGATTAGGTGATCCATGGACTTCATGGCAGGCAGTGCAGCCCTCGACGCGGGAGGCTTGATGCTCATACAGGAAAGGTCCGCCCTTGTCGGTGTGGCATTTGAGGCACTGTTCCTGTTTGAACCCGCCCAGCATCGTTCTTGCAGAAGGTTCGTGGGGGTTGTGGCAGGTGGCGCAGGACAGGATTCCTTCCTGAAGCCGGTGCCGTTCGTTGAGCTGGAACTGGGCAAAAATGTCTTCATGGCAGCGGGCGCAGACTTTGTTCTCTTTGGTCTTGAGCAGGGGAGAAGCGGCTTCCTCGCCGTGAACGCTGTGGCAGGTGGTGCAGTCGAGAGAAGCTTTTCCATGCGGGCTCGTCAGGAAGCGGGGATTGTCCTTGGCGTGACAGGTCAGGCACGTGTTGGTTTTTTCGCTGACCAGGTCCGAGGCCGCAAAGGCAAAGATCCCGGTTTTGCCCCCTTCTTCAATGTGTTTTTCTCCGCTGCCGTGGCAGGCCGTGCAGGTCTTGCCGGCTAAAGCAGCATGAGGCCGGGAGGCAAAGGCCTTGACCAGGTCTTCGTGGCAGGTGCCGCAGGTCTCGGCGTCTTTTGCCTGAGGAGCCGGCCTGGCTGCTATCCCCAACCCGACGGCGGCAATAACCACAACCAGGAGGGCGCACGTCGTGAGGGAGACTCTATTTCGCCTTCTTTTTATTGTCGCTGGCAACTCCAACCTCCTTGAGGAATTCTTCGTCCATCTTGTCTCTTTATTGAGAGAATTTATATGTTCTATAAATTCGATAGATTTTATACAGAAGAGGGCAGGGAATGTCAAGAGAAAAGTGACCTTTTTTATCCCGGCGGGCCGCCGCAATCAAAACGGGGAAAAGACCCTTTTGCAGGAAAAAAATGAGCAGGGAATCAGCGCCGAACTCGGCCTTTATCCCTGCCTTTGGGCTTCTTTTTTTCGGAGATATCCAGGACGTACTGGAGGGTGACCTTTTCGAAATAGTTTTTCAGGATCCGGCTGGCTTCTTTCCAGACCTCGTAGGCGGCGCAGCCGGGGAGACGGTCGCAAAAATCCTTGTCCTCGATGCAGTCGACGAGGGCGCACGTCCCTTCCAGGGCTTCCAGAATTTCGCAGAGGTTGATCTCTGAAGGTTTCCGGGCCAGAGTGTAGCCGCCGCCGGCTCCGCGAATACTTTTCACAAGCTTGTAGATCTTCAGAGGAATGATGATCTGCTCTAGATAGCGGAGGGAGATTTCCTCCTCTTCGGCCACGTTTCTCAGGATGACTGCCTTTGTACCGCTGTTATAATGGCGGGCCAGGTTTAACATTAAGCGGAGACCATATCTTCCTTTGGTAGAAACTTTGATCACGATGACCTCCTTGATGGAGCTTTCATGATAATGATGAAAGCTCCTCGCAAAAAATATTCTATATCAGTTTCCGGGCTATTTCAACATAATTTTATAGGTTTTATAAGAATTATAAGGTATAGGACGTATTCCTTGAGCTGCCGGGAGTTGTGCCTTTCCGTCGCCGTAAATAAGGGGGGGCTGGTTCTCCCCGCACCTGGAAATCCCGACCGTTGATCCTCTCGGCTTGACACCCCAGGCTCGGATTTGTATCCTTTAGTCTCATCCCAATTCCCTGACAGAAGACATTCTGGGTGAACGGGTCATAAGGACAAATCATGACAACAGAAATTCTGCTCGGCGATGAGGCCGTTGCCCTGGGCGCCATCCACGCCGGCCTAACGGCGGCCTATTCATATCCGGGAACCCCGGCTACGGAGATCATGGAGTACTTGATCAAGGCTGCGGCCAAGAACACAAGGCTCAAGGCCTCCTGGTCGGTGAACGAAAAAGTCGCCTACGAGGAAGCACTGGGTGTCTCGTTTGCCGGCAAACGGGCTCTGGTCTCGATGAAACACGTGGGATTAAACGTTGCCGCGGACCCGTTCATGAACTCCGCCCTCACGGGGGCGAACGGCGGCCTTGCCGTTGTCGTTGCCGATGACCCCAGCATGCACAGCTCCCAGAACGAGCAGGACAGCCGCTACTACGCCCAGTTCGCCCTGATCTTTTGCTTTGAGCCCTCCGATCACCAGGAAGCCTATGATATGACCCGCCGGGCCTTCGACCTTTCCGAAGAGCTCGGAATTCCGGTGATGATGAGGCTGGTCACCCGCCTCTCCCATAGCCGCTCGAGCGTTGAGCCCCGCGCCGCCAGGGAAGAGAATGAGCTTCATCACGGCGCTGGGCAGGACTGGACGCTTCTTCCGGTCAATGCCAGGCGACGCTTCAAGATCCTGCTGGAGAAGCAGCCCGAGCTTGTCAGGCTGTCAGAAGAATCGGAATTCAACTCTCTCGCGCTGAACGAGGACGACCGTTCGACCGGCGTTATCGCTTCAGGAATTGCCTACAATTATGTCAGGGAGAACCTCAGAGACATCCGGAGAGGCCCATCCCTTCTCAAAATCGGCACCTATCCACTCCCGCAGAAGCTGCTGGAAAAGCTCGTCGGGCATGTGGACTCTGTCCTCGTCGTCGAGGAGGGCTATCCCTTCATCGAAAAAGCCTTGCGCGGGACATTTGGGGTGCCCGGAAAAATCCTCAAGGGAAAGCTGAGCGGCCATCTCCCGCTTCGAGGAGAACTGTCGCCGGAGATCGTCCGAGCCGCCTTGGGGCTCAAACCTCTCGAGCGGCTTAAGCTCGCCGAATTCGAGCCCGCGGCCCGTCCCCCTCAGCTCTGCCAGGGCTGTCCGCATGCTGATACTTTTCAAGCCCTGAACAGAGTTCTCAAAGACTATCCCGGCGCCAATGTTTTCAGCGACATTGGCTGCTATACGCTCGGCGCTTTTCCGCCCTACAGGGCTGTCCAGACCTGCGTTTGCATGGGTGCAAGCGTCAGCATGGCCAAGGGCGGCGCCGAGGCAGGGATTTTTCCTTCTGTAGCGGTGATCGGGGATTCGACGTTCGGACATTCCGGGCTGACGCCCCTGCTTGAGGCGGCGGCCTCCAACACAAACATGACCGTGATCGTCCTGGACAACAGCACAGTGGCCATGACCGGGGGCCAGCCGAGCTACGCTTCCGGAGAAAACCTGCTCAGGATGATCAAAGGGGTCGGCGTCCCCAAAGAACACATCCGGGTTATCGAGCCGTTGCCCAAGAACCTGGAGAAGAACGCCAAGGTTATTAAAGAAGAGATCGATCATAACGGGATTTCTGTCATCGTGGCCGTTCGCGAATGCCTTGTGGAAGCAAGGAAAAAGAGGAGGAGCGAATAGATGAAGCAGGATATCATCTTGGCCGGTGTCGGAGGGCAGGGGATCCTCTCGATCGCTTTTGTCATTGACAACGCCGCTCTCAAAGAAGGCCTCACGGTCAAACAGGCCGAGGTTCACGGGATGTCGCAGCGCGGCGGAGCCGTCCAATCGCATCTCCGGCTCTCCCAGGAGCATATTTTCAGCGACCTGATTCCCAAGGGCGAAGCCGACCTTATTTTGAGCGTCGAGCCTCTGGAAGCCCTCCGCTATTTGGATTATCTCCGGCCCGAGGGCACGGTGATTTCGAGCCGATCTCCCTTTGTGAACATACCGGATTATCCTGACCTAGAGAAGATCCTGTCCGCCATCTGCCAAGCGGGACGTCACCTCCTCATCGATTCGGAAGAACTGGCCAGGGAGGCGGGCTCCTCGCGCACGCAGAACATGGTCATGCTGGGAGCAGCGTCTGGGTTGCTCATGGTAAAAAAGGACAATCTTATTGAGTTCATTGGAATGCTCTTCAAGGCCAGGGGAGAGAATATTGTCGCGGCCAATCTCAGGGCCTTCGAGCTCGGCCGCGAAGCTTCCGGCTCTCCAGCGAGAAAAAGATGAACGCGGATAGGCAAAAGATCATAAGAATTTTAGAGGTGGCCGAAACCGACCAGAGAAGTTTCCTCCTGGAGCACGAAGTTTATGCCCTCCTCAGGGCCTTGGGAATCGAAGTGCCGCGTTTTTTCTTTGTCAAAAAGGGAGAAAAGGCTATTCCCGAGAAACTCGCGGCCCTTCGGTCCGACCAGGTGGTCCTCAAGATCGTCTCTCCCTCCATCATCCATAAAACAGATGTAAGGGGCGTTGCTTTTGTCAAAAACAAGGCGGGCGAGGTCAACCGGGCCATCAAACGGATGCTGGCCGAGGTTCCAATAAGATACGCGGAATGGACCAAGGCATTCGGCACTGCAAGGAGGCCTTCCCTCCAGAAGACCGAACCGGATATCCGGGGTACCCTGGTCTTGGAAAGAGTGCCCTATCTGAACGTTGGCTTCGGCTCAGAGCTGTTGCTGGGCATTCGCCGCTCCAGAGAGTTCGGGCCGGTCGTCACCATGGGCCTGGGAGGACTCGACGTTGAATACGTCAATGAAAGGATAAAGGAAGAGCATGCTGTCGGGATCGGGTCGGCCCATCTCCTGGGCAAAAAACAAATCCTCCATTTGCTCGAGCCCCTGGCTTTCTATGATAAGCTGACCAAAGGCTTCAGGGGTGGGAAAGCGTTGCTCCAAGAGAAAGCGCTGGTTGAGGCCTATGACCGTTTTCGAAGGCTGGCCAAGTCCTTTTCTCCTTACGTCAAGAGCTCTCCCTATGTTATCGAAGAAGCAGAGGTCAATCCTCTTGTCGTTCGAGCCGGAAAACTAATCCCCCTTGACGGGATGTGCCGCTTTTCGAGACTCCGGGAGAAGGCCAAAACGCGCCTGTATGAACGCATCGACCATCTCCTTCATCCCGAGTCGATCGGCATCATCGGAGTTTCTGAAAGAATGAACCTCGGGCACTTCATCTTGAACAACATCCTGAGAGAAGGATTTCCCAAGGAACGCGTCTATGTCGTCAAACTGGGGATTGAGGAGATCGAGGGCTGCCTCTGTGTCCCGACGGTCGCCGACCTGCCCGAGGCAGTCGACCTCTTTGTTTTGACGCTATCGGCCGACCAGAGCGTTGGCTTGATGGAACAATTGATAACGGCAGAAAAAGCCCGCTCCGTCATCCTCATCGCCTCAGGAATCGGAGAGAAAAAGGGGACGGAAGCCCTGGAGGCAAAGATCCAAGGCCTCTTGTTGGAGAGCCGCAAGGAAGGAAAGCTCACACCCGTGGTTAACGGCGGGAACTGCATGGGAATCTATTCAGGGCCGGGACGATATGACACGACTTTCATCCCCTGGTACAAACTGGCGCCGCCGAAGAAAAGAAACCCCCGCCTGGCCTATATCAGCCAGAGCGGAGCGTTCATGGCCTCGCGGATGAGCAAGATACCTCAGGCGGAACCTCTCTACGCCGTTTCGCTCGGCAACCAGCTCGACCTGACGGCTTCCGATTACCTGGACTATTTCAAAAGCAGACCGGATATTTCTCTCTGCGCCCTTTATATCGAAGGATTTAAACCGGGAGACGGCCTTTCCCTGGCCAGGGCTGCCAAAGAGGCCGTCCTTGAAGGGAAGATGGTCGTGGTCTATAAAAGCGGCAGGACTCCTGAGGGCAAGCAGGCGACCTCGAGTCATACCGCCTCTGTTGCGGGTGACTATGCGGTCTGCCGTGCGGTCTTGAAGAGCGCAGGAGTCTTCGTGGCCGAGACGCTCGCAGAGTTTGAAAACGCCTTGAAAAACCTGTTGCCTCTGGCAGCCAAGAGCCCAGCCGGAAAGCGCGTCGGACTGATCAGCAACGCCGGGTATGAATGCGTGATCCTAGCGGACAGCCTCAAGAATGGGTCGGCGCTGGAGGTGGCTTCTTTTTCGGAACGAACACGGTCAGCTCTGGCAAAATATCTCCAGCCGCTGGGCATCGACCGGCTCCAGGATATTCGCAACCCGCTGGATATTACTCCTGTGGCGGATGATGCGGCCTTTGCGGGCTGTGTCGAAGCGATGCTGGCCGATGAGGGCGTCGACTGCGCTGTTGTTTCACCCGTGCCGATGGCGGCCGCGTTGCAGACATTGGCTCCCGGAGAGTCTCACGGCGAAAATATGTATAGTCCCCAAAGCATCGGAAGCCGCCTGGCCGATATCTTCCAAAAATCCGGCAAGCCTTTTGTTGTCAATATCGATGCCGGAGCACTCTACCAGCCGTTGGTGGACCTTTTGGAGGAAGCCGGAGTCCCCGTCTTCAGGCGTGCGGACGAAGCGCTCCGATTCTTGGGCAAATTCGTTCACACTGCCATCAAAGCCGGCGAACTTCGCCGCGATAAGTAGTAATAATAGATGGGTGCCGTGCCGCCCATCCTCTTAAGATAGATGTCAGACTTTAAGATGTATCTTGAACAAAGAGACGATGCATTTAAAGGGGAGCAGTGATGAGATCGATAATTTCAAAAAGGGCACTTTTTTTTGCCCTTGTTTTATCCGTATTTTTTGGAATAAAGAGTGGTCTTTTTTCCGCTGATATTCCCAGGCCCGAATACCCCAGGCCGGAAATGGTGAGGGCGGACTGGCTCTGCTTGAACGGCTGGTGGGATTTCGCCCTCGACCTTTCCGACAGCGGCGAAGAAAGAGATTTCGTCCGGGGGGAAGGGTTCGACAAGAAAATTCTCGTGCCCTTTGCGCCCGAAAGCCCGCTGTCCGGAATAGGCAACTTGGATTTCATGAAAGCGGTCTGGTACAAACGGACCTTTGCCCTGCCCAAGAGCTGGAAAGAGAAAAGAGTCCTGCTTCATTTTGAAGCCTGCGACTACAAGACGACCGTCTGGGTGAACGGGAAAAAAGCCGGAGAACACGAGGGCGGCTACACGCCCTTCACTTTTGATGTGACCCACCTTTTGAGTTCGGGCGAAAACCTCCTCGTGGTCAAAGCCTATGATGATGTCAGGAGCGGACTCCAGCCCGCCGGAAAGCAGTGCCAGCGCCTGCATTCCTACAGTTGTCTCTACCGGAGGACGACAGGCATCTGGCAGACGGTCTGGCTGGAGCCCGTAGCTCCCAACTTTATCGACAAGTATAGGGTCTATCCCGATGCGGACAACGGAGAAGCGCTGGTTTTTGTTGAGCTTCCTCAATCCCCGGAAGAAGGGATTCTGCGCCTCCGCGTCAGCGCTAAGGGCAAAGAAGAATACGCCGCCCAAAAAAAGGCGGCCCGGCGCGTCTTTTTTTCGGTCAAATTGAAAAACGCCAAACTTTGGAGTGTCCGCCAACCGTACCTTTATGACCTTGAAATCGTCTATCTCCTCGAGAATCGCGAAGAGGATAGAGTCAGCGGCTATCTTGGGTTGAGAAAAATCGAGGCCCGCGGGAACAAGATTTATCTCAACAATAGGCCCCTGTTCCTCCGTACCATCCTCGACCAGGGATTTTATCCCGATGGGATCTATACGGCTCCCTCGGACCAGGCGCTCAGGAATGATATTGAGATCTCCCTGGGCGTGGGGTTTGACGGTGCCCGGCTCCATCAGCGTGTTTTTGAGCGCCGGTTCCTCTACTGGGCCGACAGGCTGGGCTACCTCGTCTGGGGAGAATTCCCCGACTGGGGTCTCGACCTCTCCCGGCCTGAATGTTACCTCACCTTAGCGCGTCAATGGGGCGAAGCGATGGAACGGGATTTCAATCATCCCGCCCTCATCGGCTGGTGTCCGCTGAACGAACGATGGGAGCTTTCCTTCCCGGGAATCATCGAGAACGTCTTCCATTTCACCAAGCTCCTCGACCCAGCCCGTCTTGTCATCGATTCGTCAGGCGGATATCACTTCGCTTCTCCCGATGTTTACGATTCTCATAACTATGACCAGGATGGGGCAAAATTCAAAGCAGCATATGATGGCCTGCTCCAGACGCCCCCCGTTGTTTTTGTCAACGGCGAGAGGGAACCAAATAGACCTTATCAGGGTCAGCCCTACTACGTCAGTGAATACGGCGGTATCTGGTGGAACCCCGGCCAGAAGGACGACAAAGCCTGGGGCTACGGCGAAAGGCCGAGAACCGCGGAGGAATTTCTTGAACGATACAAACAGCTCACCGAAGCGCTCCTTTTTAACCCTAAGGTAGCCGGCTTCTGCTATACCCAGCTTTATGATATCGAACAAGAGGTGAACGGACTCTACTCGTTTGACCGCAAGCCCAAATTCAACCCCGACTCGTTCAGGCGCGTCAACCAGCAAAAAGCCGCCATCGAATAGGCAGCGGCTGCCGCAAGGGCTGGCCAACGGGTCCTGTCGCGGCATCCCCCCGCCATCCTCGCGGCCCATTTTGTTGATTATGCAAACACAAATTCCGGAGGCATGAAACGCTCCGGGGTCGGGGGGCCCCCCAGCCGCGCCACCCATTGCCGAGCCCTTGCAGCAATTTTCGGCATTAACCTAGGTTCGACGAAAGAGAACGAATCTGGTAAAATGGCTTCCCATGCGCCGGGAAGCACGCCCATTCATTATTCTTGTTGGCTTGGTTTTAATCCTATTTGGAGGAGGCGGCCATAATCTTATGGGAAAGAACGCGGAGGAAGCGAACACTCTGAGCCGTTTCTTGCCCCTGGAAATAAACGGCTGGCGTGCCGAGGGTAAAGACGAGTCCTATAATCCAGAGACAATTTTTGAGTATATCGATGGAGCAGGGGAAGTCTACCGGGCCTACAATTTCGAGAGGCTCGTCGCCAGGCGCTATTTCAAAGAGGGAGAACCCAACCTTATCGCCGATTTCTTTGACCTGGGCACCGCCAGTGACGCCTTCGGCGTCTTTACTCACGACCTCGAAGGAGAAGCCCTGGAGATTGGGCAGGACGCTGTGTACAAAGGAGGACTGCTTTCTCTGTGGAAAGACCGTTATTTTGTTTCTCTCTATGCCGAGGCGGAGACGCCCGCATCGAAGCTCGCCCTTTTAGATTTGGGTGAAGCGATTGCTTCAGCCATCCCTGCGCAGGGAAAGAAGCCAGCCCTTCTTTCTTATGTGCCGGACGGTTTTGACCTCAAGAGGGTCCGCTATTTCCACAACCATTTGATCCTGAACTATCATTTCTTTGTCTCGGCCGAGAACATCCTCCTTCTCGACCAGAAAACAGAAGCGGTGCTCGCTTCTTCCGGGGACAAGCCGGACAATGTTTTAGTGCTGATCGTCCGCTATCCTGACGCCCATGCAGCCGTCCTTGCTCTTCAAAGCTTTGCCAAGGCCTATATGCCCGATGCCGCGGAAACGGGGTTAGTCCAGACCGAGGACAAAAAATGGACCGCGGTCAAAAATAAGGACAACTATCTCGCTATTATTTTCGATGTTCTTTCGCCTGCTCAGGCGAGAAATATTGTCGCTTCAGTCGTGGATAAAATTGTTGAATGACATTATAAAGAAACAGGATAGAATATTTTTGTAACCATGGAGGAGAAGGCATGGCGATAAAAATCCTGACGCGTCGCGATTTTTTAAGAATGGCCGCAATCGCCCCGTTGGCTGGCGCCGTTGCGCCCGGCCTCAAAGGGGTTTTCGAGAAAGCGCCTGCGGACAAAGCCAGGGTTGTCCTGGTCCGCGACCAGGAGGCGCTTGATTCTTCGGGGAAGCAAAACCCTGAGGTCATCCAGAAGATGCTCGATGATGCGATCATGACGCTTTTCGGCGAGAAAACTCCTGCCGATGCCTGGCGGAAGATCGTCAAGCCTTCGGACACCGTGGGCATTAAAACCAACGTTTGGAATTATCTCCCGACAGGGCCGGCTGTCGAGCAGTCGCTCAAACGGCGGGTCATGGATGTCGGCATTCCCGAAGAGCGCATCGCGGTCAATGACAGGGGAGTGCTGAGAGACCGGATTTTCCAGAATGCCACGGTCCTCATCAATGCCCGGCCGGCGCGGACCCACCATTGGGCCGGCATGGGCGGTTGCATCAAGAACATGATCATGTTCGTCCCCAGGCCTTGGGATTATCACGCCGATGCTTGCGCGGATTTAGGCACGATCTGGAATCTTCCTTCTATCAAGGGCAAAACCAGGCTGAATATTCTTCTCCTGCTGACTCCTCTCTTCCATGGGATTGGCCCTCATCACTACAGCGCCGAATATGTCTGGCCGTATAAAGGGATTCTCGTTGGCCATGATCCTGTCGCTGTTGATGCCACCGGAGTCAGAGTTTTGCAGGCCAAGCGTCTTAAGTTCTTTGGAGAAGAGCGTCCGCTGCAGCCGCCGGCGCACCACATCGTCTATGCGGACACAAGGCACCGGCTCGGAGTCAGCGGCCCCGACCGCATAGAGCTTGTCAAGATCGGCTGGCAAGAGGACATTCTCATTTAGGAGTTCGGCCTTGCCCATATACGAGTACCGTTGCCGGGATTGCGGGAAAAAATCAACTTTTGTGACCCTTTCGGTTAAATCCGCACTTGACCCGAAATGCAGGAAATGCGGCAGCACGAACCTCGAGAAGCTCGTCTCGCGCGTGGCCGTCTCTCGCTCCGAAGAAAGCCGCATGGAAAGCCTGGCCGATCCATCCAAGCTGGCCGGGCTGGATGAAAAGGACCCCAAGAGCATCGCCCGCTGGATGAAGAATATGGGCAAAGAAATGGGCGAGGATATGGGTGAGGACTTTGACCAGTCCGTAGAGGAGGCCATGGAAGAGGCAGATGGCGCAGAGGGAAGAGAGGAGGACGGCGGAAACGGCGGCGAGAAAGAGGAATTCTAATAGGGTTGCTTTTCCCCCTTTCCCCGGATCCTCATTCCAGCACGTTGAAAAGCAGCCTAGCGCTGAGTTTTTCGCCTTCGTTTTCCAGCGAATAAAAAGACGCGCTTATGGCGCCCAGCGGTCTGATGGCTATTCCCAGGGTTCTTCCATCGATCAAACGTTGCAGGACCGGCCTTGAGATAGTAAGGAAGGTCTTGCCGCCCTCTCCTTCGGTGACAGGCCAATCGATGATCATCTGAGGGTTCAGGACGTGATCGAGAGGCTGTCCCCGGCATAGACTATTGAAGGTGACTGTCTTTTTGTCCCAGCTCGGGTCACCGCGCAGGATTTCGACGACTCTGATCAACCCGAAATCGGGCCGGTCGTCCGAGGTCCGCTCGACCGACCGGGTCGTAAGTTCCAGCAGGCCGTGGCCTGCCGCTTTTTTCCCGGCAAAAAAACCAAGGTCCCAGCGCAGGATGACGAATTGGGTACCTCCCACCGTCAGCGCGTGCGTCTTTTTCCCCGCGTCCTGAACGTACCAGTTCTTCAAGTTCACGTCCGGATATTGGAGGTCGACCATCCCGTCTGCGGCCACTGCGGCGACATGCGCGAACGTCTTCGGGTCCGGGAGGGGCGGATGGTAGGGCACTTGATCTCCCTGGTCGGGTCCAGCGAGCGCCACATTCACGACATCCACTTTAAAATCATCCACATGCACACGATATTTTCCCAGCCCCCAATCCATGAGGGCGAGCTGGCCGTTCACGGTGTCTCCCGGCTCGGCCTCGAAATCGCGGGTGGTCATACTGATGGTATGCCAGCGCTCCGTATCAGGGATATCGAACTCCATGATATGGGTGTGGAAATCGACGGTTTTTTGGGTGTTAAGATGAAGGTTCACCCGGCGCGGCGCGTCGCTCACCCGGATGCGCGCTTCGATGCGGAGCTCGTAGCCCGGTTCCTTCAAGCGGCCGAGGTCGAGAGCGCTGGAGACTCTCCGTTTGATCAGGGCCCACCAGACGTTCCGCTGGTCCTTGGTCGCATCGACCAGAATGGATGCGTAACCGTCCCCTTGACGGAAATCCATGGTCGCCTTTCCTTCTCCCGTAAAAAACGCCCAGCCGGTGGCGCCGGTCGGGTCTTTCTTCAGGAGTCCGCTAAAATCATCCAGGAATTGTGCCGAGGCACGTCCATTGATCGTGACCTCGACGATGAGAACAAGAAGCCATGTTTTCCAATGAAGACGTTTCATTTGGTATTCTCTCTCCCACTCGTATCGTTTGAATTCCGGGGACAGCGACCATAATTATATAACGAAGAGGAGAAATCAATAAAAAACCAAACGATAGCGCGTTGCTCTCCATTTGATTTCTTGGCCTTGCTGTTTTGATTATTATAGATTCTTCTGCGGCGTCGCGAAGATTTCAATGATCAGCCCCGACGGCATAGGAGCAGTCAAAGATTCGAGAGTGGTGGCTGTCCAGGCAAAATCGTGAACGTCCTTCTGGACATGAACAGGGGTCTTAGTGCCGTCCCTATTCTTAGTTGCGGCGGTCCGTTTTCCGGTGGCCCCGAGGACGTGCTTTTCCAGAACCGTTAGCTCGACCTTGTAAGCGCCGTAACCTGTCTTATTTTTGGAGCTCGAGAAAGAACCAGCCCTTTTTCTCCGCCCCGGTGATTACTTTAAACCCTGTCCGTTTGCCCAGTTCCGCATAATGTGGCAGGCCTTGCTCCTGCGGCGGCCAGGAAACACCATAGCCCGTCTCGATGGTCTTTCCTGGCAGCTGGATTTTGAGCGGGAACATGGCCACGTCTTTTTTCTCGTTTTTTCTTGGCGGGAACATGACGTCCCAGATCAGAAGGCGGCCGCCGGGCGCGACCACCCGATAGAGTTCGCGAAAGACTTTTTCATGGTCGGTGCTCTGGATGTACATAAACGTGAAGAAGACTGTGGCCGTATTAAAGGTTTTGTCGAGGAACTTGAGGTCCCGCGCGTCCATGACGATCTTCAAGGCTGGACCAGGAGGCGCGTCTTCTAGTTCTCTTTTGCTGAGGTCGATCGCGATCACCTGCGCCCCCTTCAGTTGTCCGATCACGCCCTCTCCTCCGCCGCCGATGTCCAGGATGAACCCCTGGGCTTTGAAGTCGTCCACGACGACATCGAGTCTATTAAACTCGAAGATACGATCCTTGGAAATCGGCTTGTGCTCTCTCTTCTGTTCCTGGGCCGGCGCGCCGCCTGATAAAATGCCGACGAGCAGAATTCCGATGAGGATGAGGAAAGGGGCTCTTCTCGGGTTCAATGATTTCTCCTTAAATGGCCTTCAACCCGGGGTTGCGCCCGGGGAACATAATTTTCGTTCCTTAGATATATACGTAAACCCGTCCTATTTGTTCCGGCGTTCAGATTGCTTTTTCGAGCTCTTCCAGGAGCCTGCGGATATGCTCGGCAGTATGAGTGGAAAAAATCGTCACCCTGAGCACACCTTCTGCGGGCGCGCCGATATACTTGAGATAAGCGATGGCGATGCCGCGGCTCAGCAGCGATCTCTGAACCTTCTTCATTTTTTCGGCCGATCCCATCGACCAGGCCACAATCGGCACAGGAGTTTCGTCAATGGGCACTCCCAATTTTTTCATCCCGGCTTTCACCAGGGTGACATTCTTCCTCAGCCGTTCTCTCATTTCCGGATGATTTCTCAGGATTTCGATGCCTCTGGCTGTCGCCGCCGCGATGGGGGTGGGGGTCGGAGTCGACCCGATGTAGGCCCCGACCGTGTTTCTGACGCGGGCGATCAATTTTTTCCCTCCGACGACGAACCCGCCGTGCCCGCCGAAGGCCTTGCTTAATGTCCCGGCCAGATGCAGGCTTTCTGACGTCAGCCCGAAATGTTCGTACGTTCCTCGACCGTTAGGTCCCAAGACTCCCACACCGTGGGCATCATCCAGGCCGATGAGGCCCTTATAGGGCGTGAGGACGGCCAGGTAATCAGGCACGGGCGCGATATGCCCATAGGTCGGGAAGATACCGTCGGTCAGGAGGAAAGGTGTTTGACGGGCCTTAAGTCTTGCCTTGAGTTTCTTTCTCAGATCCTCAGGGTCGCGGTGGCGGAACCTGTAAACGGGCTTTCCAAGGGAATGAACAGAGTCGATGATACAGAAATGGGCGGCCTCGTCAATAAAAACGGCATCATACTTTTCTGCCAGGCCTCGGGCCAGGACCAGGCTGCTCAGGTATCCTGAGCCGAAATACACCGCATCGGGTCCTCTAAAAAATTCCTTGAGCCGCTCCTCCACTTCGAGCAAAACGGGGTTGTTCCCGAACCCGGCGCGCGACGTGGCGCTGTGCGTTCCATATTTTTGAAAGGCCTCCACCCCGGCCCGGATCAATTCAGGATGGCCGTGCAGCCCGAAATAGCTCGTTCCGGCGAAATAAAGGCGCCGCTTACCCCCGATTATCGTCTCTGCTCCCGGAGCGCTCTCCATTCCGTTCAGACGATTTTTTGTTTTTTTAGACAAGTTTCACACTTTGGGCAGCTTTTTCAGGAAGGCCGGGTCGATATCCAGGCCAAGCCCCGGCTCTTGCGGAAGGGTGATTATCCCGCCCTTGACAATCATCCCGCCCCTGACCGGGTCCAGCGTGTGGGACGCATTCCCGTCGAGGTCGGCAAAGATGATGTTGCTTTGCGCGGCCATGAGATGCGCCGCTGCGGTCAGGGCGAGCCGCGTTTCAAGCATGCACCCGACCATGGCCTGGACATTGGCGCTTTCTCCGATGTGAGCGATTTTGAGCGCATTCAATATTCCACCGGATTTCATCAGCTTGATGTTGAAATAATCGCAGGCGTCTTCTCTGACGAGCCGGACGGCATCGTGGGGTGAGAAGAGGGCCTCATCGGCCATGACGGGAATCGGGCTCAGTTGGCGGACAGTCCGCAGCCCAGCCAAATCCCAGGCGGCGACTGGCTGTTCTACATACTGAATCCTGAACCTTTCCATCCTCTTCAGGGCGGAAATGGCTTGAGGAACAGTCCAGCCTTGGTTGGCATCAATGCTGATTTCGTTGCCGTAGCCGATGGCGTCCCTGATCGCCTCGAGCCGGGCCACATCCATGGCAGGATCTTGGCCCACCTTTATCTTGATCTTTTTGTATCCTGCGGCGACGAACCGCTTCGCCTTTGCCGCCATTTTTTTGGAAGAGTCAAGGTCGGCTGTGATATCCGTCTCGAGGGGTTTGTCGGAGCCGCCGAGAAGCCGGAAGAGGGGCAGAGAGGAGGCTTTTCCGAGGATGTCATATAGGGCCATATCAAATGCCGCGACGATGCTCGGATTAGACCTGAGAAAGCTCCCGGCTTCGCGGATAAATTGTTCTACCGCCAGCGGGTCTTTTCCGATGAGCAGGTCCCTCAGGCTTCTGGCGGCAGAAATATTCGTCTCCTGGGTTTCTCCCGTGATGGGTGGAAAAGGACAGGCTTCGCCGAGACCGAAAAGCCCTGAATCGGTGAGGACCCTAACAAGCACATTGTTTGCTCCACGCATTGTCCCGATCGAGATTCTGAACGGCTCCCGAAGGGGGATGTCAAAATAGAAAATGTCGATCTTTTGTATTTTCATTTTTTTCCTGTCCTTGGCCCGAAAATCCTGGTCCCGATACGAACCATATTCGCCCCTTCTTCTATGGCCACCCGGTAAGAGTGGGACATGCCCATCGAGAGCCAGTTCATCGAGACTCCCTCGAGGTCGAGAGCCTTGATTTGACCAAAAATCTTCTTGGTCTCGCGAAAATATGGACGGGCATCCTCCGGGTCGCCGGACTCCGGGCCCATGGTCATCAATCCTTCTACTCTGAGGTGCTGAAACCGGCCCAGTTCCCTGATCAGGCTTTCCGCATCCTCAGGCAGAAGGCCGAATTTTTGCGGCTCCCGGCCGCTATTGACCTCGATCAGGACGGGCAAGGATTTTCCCCGCTCGCCGCAGCGTTTGTCAATTTCTCTGGCCATCTCGAGCGAGTCCACAGTCTCGATCATGTCGAAGATCTCCACGGCTTTCTTGACCTTGTTTTTCTGGAGGTGGCCGATAAAATGCCATTTCACCTGCCGGCCGATGACGGCGTAGGCCGCCTGGGCTTCTTGGATGTAGTTTTCGCCGATGATCCTTACGCCGGCTGTGATGGCCTCCAGGATTTCCTCGGGAGTGCGGGATTTGGCCGCGGCCACAAGCGCGACATGTTCGGGAAGCTCTTCGAGCAAAACCCGAACGTTCTCTTGAATCACGGGTTAAAATTACTCAAAAAACAGCGATAATTCAAGACTTTCGATCAGGAATCTCTTAGCGCAGCTCTCCATTTGCCTCGATCTTGTTCACTCGGAATGATTCTTATATATCTTCCAAGCAACTGTCATTAATAGACCTATTATAATTCCTATGGCACATCTTTTTCGGATCGCTGAAGCTAACGCGGGGTTCTTGGCAAAGAATGAAACCACAATGCCCAGAAACGCAGTAAAGAAGATAATAAGGATACCGCATCCAAAAGCGGCCTTGACCGAGCCCAGAGGAGATTCTTTAAGCATCTTCAGCTCAGTTGTCTTTGTTTTATTTGAATAATACTAGTGGACAGATGGGAGTGTCAAATCTGGCCTGAGGCAACAAAACAAGAATATAAGAAGAAAGAGTCGTGTGTTATAATAGTTTCCCTCCCATCCATGAACATACGCGAGAAGCTCGAAGAAATCGAAAAAGCGACTCTTTCACCGAAGGCCATCCTGAGCGCTGACTCCCAGGGGAGAGTCCGGCCCGAGAATCCTCACAGTCTAAGAACAGCCTTTCAGAGGGACCGCGACAGGATCATCCATTCCAAGTCTTTCCGCAGATTAAAGCACAAGACGCAGGTATTTCTGGCTCCTTTCGGGGACCACTTCCGGACCCGGTTGACCCACACCCTGGAGGTCTCCCAGATCGCCCGGACGATCGCCAAGGCCTTGCGCCTCAACGAGGACTTGACCGAGGCCATCGCTCTCGGGCACGACCTCGGGCACACGCCCTTCGGACATGCCGGGGAGGAAACCCTGGACAAGCTGCTCTCGGACGGGTTTAGCCATTATGAGCAGAGCCTGCGCGTTGTGGAAAAATTGGAGTACGAGGGCAAGGGCCTGAATCTCACTTACGAAGTTAGAGAAGGCATCCAGAAGCATTCCAAGGGCAGGGGACAGATCTTGGAAGACAATTTCAAGGACATGCCCGAGACCTTGGAAGGACAGGTCGTGAGGGTTTCCGATATCATCGCCTATGTCAATCATGATAGCGATGACGCCCTCCGCGCTGGGGTCATTGAAGAGGACGACATTCCTCCTCATTTGGTTAAGGCTTTGGGGAGATGGCCGGCCACGCGCATCGACCGCATGGTTGAGGATGTCGTCACAGCCAGTCTGAGCGCCGACCTGGAGAGGATAGCCATGAGCGAGAAGGTCTTGTCCGCCGTCGTCGAGTTGAGGGAATTTCTCTACACGAAAGTCTATTGCAGTCCTCCTGCCGCGGAGGAGATCGACAAAGCCAAAAAAATTCTCGCCGACCTTTATGCCTATGTCCTTCGCAACCCCGACCCCTACGTCAAGCCTTATCCCAGGGGGGATTCGCTGGAGAGGAGAGCCGCAGATTTTATCGCCGGGATGACGGACCTTTATGCCCTGGCTCTCTACGAAAAACTCTTTTTCCCGCGCACCTGGTCATCCTGATGTTTCTCTGCTTGGGGAAAAGAATGAAAACCATCACGGAAAGAGCGTCTGGATGTAATTTTCAAGCTTCTGGAAATGGTTTTCCGTTTCGCTTTCGATCCTTTTCTGGATCTGTTGGTAGTCTTTGTTTTCGCTCCTGATGGCGCTGTAAAAGCTGTGCTCGATCAGGGTCTTTTCATGGTCTCGAGCGATGAAAAGGGCGGTCCTCCTGCCGATTTCCCCTCTCTGGAGGCGGCTGATATTGCCTTCAATTCTCTTGCGGAAGGTGGTCAGGACTAACAGGTTGATTTTCCCGACCTCAAAATGCGCTCCATTTTTAAGAAGAGTGGTCTTGAGTTCGGTCACCATGGCGGCGTGATTCCCCTCGTCCTTGGACAAGTCTTGCCAGAAGACCCGGTCGTGCGGGAAAAAAAGGGAGAAGCGGCGATAAAGCTCTGCCACCGCGAGCTCGATCTCGCGAAGGACATCAAGGATCTGGCTTGCCTGAGAAAACAAGTCATTCATTCTGTCTGTTCTGTTTTCAGACATATCTCTTCCTTGGGGTTTCAGGACTATAGATATAATTTTTGCGGCGCTCGGTCAATAACCGCCGGCGATGATTTCCGGGGTGAATTTGAGATGCCGTCCTCGCCGTTCGGGGCTACCTCCTCATCCCTGCCCGTAAAAAGATTATTGTTGAGAAGTGCTGAAGATATTATAATGATTCCTTTTTGAAAACGCCTTCGATCTAAAGAAGGGAGGGAGACGCGATGAACAAAAGAGAGGCCTTAGAAAAAATCGCCACAAGATTGCGCATCCATTCTCTGCAAATGACGACCACAGCCGGCTCCGGGCATCCGACCACGTGCCTGTCCATGGCCGACCTGGCCGCCTGCCTTTTTTTCAGCGAAATGAGATACAACATCAGTGATCCCCACGATTGGGGCAACGATGAGTTCGTCCTCTCCAAAGGCCATGCTGCGCCCATCCTTTGGGCAGCTTATGCTGAGGCCGGCATCCTCCCTCTCGAAGATCTGATGAGCCTGCGCCGGGTGACCTCTGCTCTCGAAGGCCATCCCACGCCGCGAATATCCTGGGTCAAGGCGGCCACGGGGTCCCTGGGGCAGGGCTTGTCTGTCGGCGTCGGCATCGCCCTTGCCCAGAAGATCGGAAAATCGCCCGGCCGGACATTCGTCATGATGGGCGATGGCGAGTGCGCCGAAGGATCCGTCTGGGAAGCGGCGAACTCGGCCGTTCTTCTCCGGCTCAACAATCTTATCGCTATTGCGGACATCAATAGGCTCGGTCAGTCCGAAGCGACAATGCACGGCCATGACCTCAAGGCTTATGAGCGTAAATTCAAGGCGTTTGGATGGGAGGTTTATAAGGTGGATGGCCACAATGTCGGCGCCATCCTCGAGGTCTTTGAGAAGGTCAGGAAGGCCAAGGGCCCTGCGGTTCTCCTGGCCAAAACGATCAAGGGCAAGGGGGTTTCGTTTGTCGAGGACAAGAACGGCTGGCATGGCAAGCCGTTGAAAGAGGATGAACTGCTGCGTGCCCTCGAAGAGATCGGCCCTATGCCGGAGATCGATTCTCGAAAATATGTCCGCAAGCCCCGGGCGGCGCAGCGGCCGCGCTGGAAGAGGGCGCTCGATTTTGATAAATCCCAATACACCGAAAAAACGGCGACGCGCCTGGCGTACGGGATAGCGCTCCAAAGGATCGGCGAGGTCAATGAATGGGTCGTGGCTCTTGATGGGGACGTCAAGAACTCCACCTATGCGGAGAAATTCTTTGAGGCCTTTCCCAAAAGGTCTTTCCAGACCTATATTGCCGAACAAAATATGGTGGGGATGGGCATTGGACTGTCGGCCAAGGGATTTATCCCATTTATCGCCACATTTGCCGCTTTCCTCAGCCGGGCCCATGACCAGATCCGGATGTCGGCGTATTCTTTTTCCAACATCAAGTTCTGCGGATCCCATGTAGGCGTGAGCATTGGGGAAGACGGGCCTTCGCAGATGGGACTCGAGGATATGGCCATCTTCAAGCCCATTCCCGGTTGCGTTGTCCTCTATCCTTGTGACGCTTTCTCGGCGGAAGGATGTCTGGAGTCCATGCTTCGCCAGGAAGGCCTGGCGTATCTGCGGACGACACGGCCGGCGACACCGCTTCTCTATTCTCGGGAGGAGAGCTTTCCCATCGGCGGGTCCAAAGTCCTGCGGAAGGGGGAAAAGGACGTCGCCACCGTCATTGCCGCGGGTATCACCGTGTTCGAGGCGCTCAAGGCTCATGACGAATTGAAAAAAGAGGGCATCGGGATCCGCCTTATCGACGCCTATTCCGTCCAGCCGTTGGACTGTGAAACGATCAGGAGAGAAGTCGCTGAGACCGGTGGCAAGGTGATTGTTGTCGAAGACCATTTCCCAAGCGGCGGGCTGGGGGAAGCGGTCGCTCTGGCCTTGGACGGGAACACCACGATCGTGCATCTTTGTATCACCCGCCTCCCTCGGTCGGGAAAACCCGCCGAGCTTATGGAAATGTGCGGGATAAGCGCGTCTTATATCCTCAAAGCGGTCAAAGAGCTTATTCAGGCCTAAGGGAAATCTTCTTTGAGATACCGCTTTTTTCTGTTGCCCTTATTTTTCTGCTCTTTCCGGATCAGCAGCGCTTCGGCCGCTCCTCTATCCGAAACGCCCCGCCATTATGACGCGGGCACCGTAGTCGTGGTCTATGACGGAGATACCATCCAGGTTCAATTTTCTGACGGCTCTTCCGAGCGGATTAGGCTTATTGGTGTAGACACCCCGGAGATAGATGACCCGAGAGAGGACGTGGCTTTTTGGGCGCTGCTGGCCAGGAGGTTTTCTTTTTTTTATCTTAATCGCAATAAGGTCCGTTTGACCTATGACCAGACCCGGGTGGACAAATACGGAAGAATCCTGGCTTATGTTTGGACGGATAAAGACAAGCTTTTCAATGAATTCATCATCAGAGAAGGTTTTGCCTATGCTTTCCTGGCTTTTCCCTACCGGAGCGATATCCAAGACCTTTTTCGGGAAGCCCAGCAAGAAGCCCGCAGGGAAAAGAGGGGACTCTGGCGGGAAGAAGAGCCGGAGACAATCTCTGCAGCGGTGGCGCGGTCGCGCCTTGGAGAATACATCTCGGTCCGGTTTAACTGCTCTTCTGTAGAAGAAGGACGGTCGTTTATCTATCTTATCTCCGGAGCGGGGGAATTCGAAGCCTTGATTCCGCGGAATCGAGCAGGCGCTTTCCCTGCGGTGAAGAATTATATGGGCCGCGTTCTCATCGCATCCGGTTTCCTTGAGGAATATAAAGGCAAGCCTCAAATCGTGGTTTTTTTCCCCCGCCAGCTCCGTCCAGGAGCTGGCCAGGAATGAATTTGACACAAAGATTGCGTTGGATTATAGCTTTCGTGAGGGAATATGTATAAAAAAGTCGACCCAAGAATTCGTCAGCAACTTGAAAATCTCGTCGGGCCGGAGAACTTGGTTTCCGACCCCGAGAAGATGGCCGACTACAGCCACGATGAATTTTCTCTCCATGATATCAGGAAAACCCCGGAGGTCGTCGTCAAGCCTCAAAGGACAGAAGAGGTAGCCGCTGTGCTTAAGCTTGCCGATGAGGAAAGAATCCCTGTCACACCCCGGGGGGGAGCGACGGGCCTCTGCGGCGGGTGCGTACCTCTTTTTGGAGGCATCGTCTTATCTTTGGAAAAGATGAATAGGATGGTCGAGATCGACCGTGAGAATCAGATGGCGGTTGTAGAACCTGGGCTGAGCTTGATGGAGTTCGCTAAAGCTGTGGAGGAGGCCGGCCTTTCTTTTCCTCCTCATCCGGGAGAGGAGAGCGCCATGATCGGAGGGCTCATTGCCACGAACGCGGGCGGTAGCTGCGCCGTCAAGTACGGCGTGGTCAGGAATTACGTGAGAGGGCTTGAGGTCGTCCTTCCCCAGGGAAAGGTCATCCGGCTGGGTGGAAAGCTCATGAAGAGCAGCACGGGCTACAACCTTCTTCATCTCATGATCGGTTCGGAGGGAACCCTGGGCGTGATCACAGAGGCCATTATCCAGCTTCTTCCCGCAGCTCAGCTGACCCGTTCCTTGGTCATACCGTTTGGAAACCTGGAGAGCGCCATCGAATCGGTCCCTCTTCTGATGAGCAGAAAAATCATGCCCATGGCCGTGGAGTTCATCGAGGAGGAAGTGATCCGCATCACCGAGGATTATCTTGACAAGCGCTGGCCGTGCTCGGAGGGCAAGACGTATCTTCTTGTTGTTCTCGATGCTTCGAGCGGGGAAGAAATGGACAGGCTCTCCCAGGCCGTGGCCGAAGTATGTCTGGAAAAGGGAGCCAGTGATGTCTTTATCGCCGACACGCCCAAAAAGCAGGAGACGGTGCTGGAGATCCGGAGCAAAATTTATGAGGCCATAAAATCCCACACCATCGAGATCCTGGACATCTCCATCCCTCGGGCGGAAATCCCCGGACATGTCCGGCGGGTCCGCGAGGTCTCCGAGAAATACGCCATCTGGTTGCCCACGTTCGGGCACGCGGCCGACGGAAATGTCCATACTCACATCATGCGGGCCCGTTATTCCGGACGAAAAATGATTCCTCTCCCAGAAGAGGAGTGGCGGGCCAAGGTCGATAAAGTCCGAGAAGAGCTTTATGCCGACGGCAAGGAACGGGGAGGGGTGGTCTCGGGAGAGCACGGCATCGGAATCGTCAAGAAGCCTTTCCTTTCTTTGACCCTGGACGAGGTTCAGGTGGAGCTGATGAAGGGCATCAAACGGCTCTTCGACCCGCATCATATTCTGAACCCGGGCAAGATTTTTGATTGAAACGACGCGGCTGGACAAAGCCCGCCTTTTGCGCTATTATGAGACTGCTGTTCATGACAACAAAAAGGGGCTGAGCTTTTCTTAGGGCAGTATGAGAATACTGGTCATCGGCGGAACACGCTTTTTCGGCTATCACATCGTCAAAAGGCTCCTGGCTGAGGGCCATGACGTGTCGCTCTTCAACCGCGGCCGGACACCCGACGACCTGGGAGACCAGGTCCGACGCATCAAAGGCGACAGGAACGACCGCCTGGATTTCCGCCAGAGGTTCAAAAAGGAAAAGTTTGATGTCGTCGTGGACATGATCGCTTTTGTGGCCGAAGACAGCCGGTCTGCTGTGGAGACATTCAGCGGCAAGGTCGGCCATTTTTTCCACATCAGCACTGGCTCTGTTTACGTCGTCACCAAAGATTTTCCGTGTCCTCTCCTTGAAGAAGACTTCGACCGAGAGATCTTTCCCCGGCCGACGAAGAACGAGGACTGGTGGCTCTACGGCTTTAATAAACGCAAGTGCGAGGAGGTTCTTCGCGGGGCCTACGAAAAACACCGCTTTCCCGCGACCATATTGCGCCTCCCGGTCGTGATGGGGGAGAGGGATTACACCCTGAGGGCCTACTCCTATTTCTTGCGCCTCGAAGACGGGAAGCCGGTTGTCCTTCCCGACGGCGGACTTAACGCTTTTACGCACATCTATCAGGATGATATCGTCCGGACCGTTGCCGGCAACCTTCTGAATAGCAAAGCGCACGGTCAGGCCTATAATTTGGCTCAGCAGGAGATCTTAACCTTAAGGAGTTTTGTGCAGGCTGCGGCGCGGATCTTGGGCCGAAACCCGGACCTCGTCGATGTGCCTTCGTGGGTCCTGGATGGGTCAGGACTGGGGACATTGTTCTCTCCCTTCTCCACGAGGAGGCCGTTTATTCTTTCCACCGAAAAGGCGCGGCGGGACCTCGATTTCTCCTCAACTCCTTTTGAAACCTGGCTGGGAAAGACGATCCGCTGGTCCAAGGAGGAATACACTGGCGGACCTCCCGATAATTATCGGAGCCGGGCGAAGGAAGTCGCCCTGGCTTTTCAGTATCAGCAAGAGATGAAAAGATTTGCGCGAATATTCGAATCCGGTCTATGAGACCACGCTCGGGAACACACAAAGGGCCTCAGCCCTAAGGCATATCATGGCCAAACCTAATAAGATGGGGGAATAATGGAAAGAATCACCGAAATTTTTGTCGTCCTGGAAAATCGGCCTTCCACCTTGGGCGAATTGTGCAGCCACCTGGCCGAACATGAGATCAACATTGAGGCGATCGGGGTTTTCCACGATACGGCCAAGATCTATGTCAAGAACCTCAACAAGGCAGTGAAGCTCCTCAATAAGCTGAATTACACAACGGAGACGCGCGATGTCCTCAAAATCGACCTGGAAAATCGGCCGGGCGCCTTAGCTGACGTGACTGCCGTGCTGGGAAACAAAGGAATCAATATTGATTATTGTTACGGGACCCTAAGCCGGAAGGGAAGCGCCACCTCGATCATCCTGGATGTCTCGGATATCGATAAAGCCATGGGCATTTTGAGAGGCGAATAATCCGCCAGCGTCTTTGAGCCCGCTTGTCTTAAGCCTTCCTCGTCTCCAGAGTTCTGCGGAGCGTCTCCAAGAGCAGGATATAGTTCACGGGCTTGGTGATAAATTTTTCGAGGTTAGGCAGGTTTTTGTCCGCCTTGGCCATAATGGCTTCAGGAGCCAGGACAAACAGAGGAATATTCTGAAGGATTTCGTCGCTGCTGATGATTTTGACGCTGGCATGGGAATCCTCATGGGATGTCAGGAAGTCCAGCAGAATAATATCGGGCGAATGCTCTCTGGCCTCCCGGAGTCCTTGCTCTGCCGTTAGAGCGGATACGACTTCGAATCCTGCCTGCTTGAGCCTGGCTCCCGCCTCATCCGCAAAACCGAGGTCTTTATCGATGACGAGAATTCGGTCTTGTTTTTTGGGGACCTGGTTAGTATCCATGATGGCGCTCTTGACCATTTCGAGGAGCATCGGCGGATTGTACGGTTTGGTCAGGAAATACTTGGCCCCTTTTTCCAGGGCCAGGACCTCGTCGGCCGGGCTGCTTTTCGCCGTCAGATAGATGATTGGAATTGACCAAGTCAAGCTCGATTTCTTGAGCATATCACAGACCGCGTGGCCATCCATTCCCGGCATCATGATATCCAGGATGATCAGGTCAGGTCTTTCTTTGCGGGCGATCTGAAGGCCCTTGGTCCCGTCTTCGGCGATGAGGACCTCGTAGCCCTCGATCTGAAGCCGGGCCCGGAGCATCTTAACGAAGTCCTCTTCCTCATCGACGATCAAGATGCGCTTTTTTTCCATGGGCTCCTATTTTCCCTTTAGATCAATTTTAGCTTAAACGGAGCGGCTCGACAAGCTCTTTTCCTTTTAGTAGTTTCTCGGGCCTCCGAGACAGATTCAAGATCCGATGACTGAATCGATGATATAGAGGAGGTCCTCAGGCTCGACGGGTTTGGAAATGTACCCCTGCGCCCCGATTTCGCGGGCCTTTTCCTCGAGCTTTCTGGGAGATAAAAGGCTCGACATAATGAAGACGGGAAGATGCTCAGTATCGGGAGATTTTCGCAGGTTTGACAGAACGGCGTCCCCGCCGCTCCCGGGCAGGATCAAATTCAGAAGAATCAAATCGGGCTTCCGCTGGAAGGCCTGTCTCAGTCCGCTCACCCCATCCAGGGCGATCATGACTTCGTAGCCGTGTTCTGTGAGACAGGGGGCAATAATCTTGGCGAAAGTCGTATCATCATCAATGAGCAGGACGCTTTTAAGCCGTTCCTTGGGGCGGGCTGACCTTTTCTCATGCGCTGCCAGCGGCGATTGTTTCTTATCGAGGGGGATCTCGAAGTCGGCAAGGGCCCCCTTGAGGAGCTCATCGACACTCTTTTTCCTTTTGACCGCCTTTTCTGGCTTTTTTTTGAATTCCTTTTCGATTTCCTCCAGCTTGCCCTCATAGCTCGGCGGAGTCGGCGGCGGGGCCGGCTTAGCCTTGGCTTTGGGCTCTGTGGCAGCGAGCGGGACATATTTTTCGATGGTTTTAAAGAGCTCCCGGGGGTCATAAGGTTTCCTGATGTAGGCGAGGATCCCCTCCTGCAGGCAGGCCTTCATGAAGTCGGGCGACCCCACGGCTGAAAGGGCGATAATCGGTATGTTTCCCGTCTCTGGACTTCTTTTGAGCTTGATCGTGGCATCGAGTCCATGCATATCCGGCAAGATCATGTCCATGAGGATCAGGTCTGGTCTTTCTTTTTTAGCGACGTCAATGCCTTCTTTGGCCTTGCCCACGGACATGACGAGATACCCCCTGGCCTCAAGGCGGAGTTTGATCAATTTGTTCTGATCTGGCTCGTCTTCGATAACCAAGATTTTAGACATCTTCATTCCCTCTTATTGGCTGAGCCATTTGCCCAGCTCCACAGCCTCCTCCGGGTAGGAGAGAATCTGTGTTTCAAACTCGATCCTGCCCCTCAGGAAATCGGTTTTCGAAATATATTGGTCGAGATGTTCCCTCATCCTGTCCAGAACAAAAGGCGCATCCTTTTTTTTCGTCTCTGGGAGGATGAGGAAATAATTGCCTTTGTTGTACATCACCGTATCCGCTCTCCGGCGCAAGGATTTTTTGAGAACGTCTTCCATCTCTTTCAAGGAGATGTCCATCTTCTCCGGAAGGGCCTGGCTGATCTCTTCTAAGTTGCGGACGCTGAAGATGATCAAAGAAAAGTAGCTTTTTTTTTCGGCGGCCTCCTGGATCATGCTGGACAGGTATTCATTGAGTCGCTCCTCGAACGTCCACGTCGGAAAGGATAGGATGACCGTTGTCCCTCGGCCGACTTCGCTCTCAATGTGGATCTCCCCATGATGCAGTTCAACAAGGCCTTTGACGATAGAGAGGCCGAGGCCTGTCCCTTTTTCGCCGGGGCCGTCCTTGCGGCCGAACTGGGTGAATTTATCAAAGATTTTCGGCAGGTCGTCTTTGGCGATCCCGATCCCCGAGTCCCGGACGCGGCAACTGATGCCCGTTTCATTTTCTTCGGCGGCGATCTCGATGAACCCCTGGGGCGTGAACTTGAGAGCATTGTCCACGAGGTTGGTGAAAATCTGGTTGAGTTTGTCCTCGTCACCATAGACCACAACGGGTTTGTCCGGGAGGTCTATCCTCAATTCGAGTCCCTTGTCCTTGGCTTTGGCCTCGAACGCTAGGGCGGTCATCTTGAGGAGGTTGCCAAGGTCAAGTTCCTCTTTCTTGAATTCCACTTTGCCGGCTTCGATCTTGGAGACGTCGAGGAGCTCGTTGATGATGCGGGCCAGACGTTCAATATTGTTCTTGGCAATGCCCAAAATCTCTGTCTGCTGGTCGTTGATCTCACCCGGGACTTTTTCCAGGATGAGACTGATGGCCTCCTTAGTAATAGAAAGAGGCGTCCTGAGCTCGTGGGAGACCGTGTTGATGAGGTCGTCCTTGAGCTTTTCCAGGCGGATATGCCTTTCGATCTCCGTTTTCAGCCGTTCGGCCTGTTTGCGCTCGGTGATGTCCCTCACCGTCACGAGATAGGCCGGCGCGTTCTGCCACTCGATATCGACGACGTGCATTTCTCCTGTCTTTGATGGCCCGTTCTCGGAGGGGATATCGATCTCGGTGGTCTTCCCGTGGGAGAGGCGAAACCCGAAAGGCTTGCCCAGGAAATCCTTCTCCGAGCGGCCGAAGAGTTCGGCGGCGGCGGGGTTGGCAAAATTCACCATGCCCTTCTTGTCCACGATGAGGATGGAGTCGGCATTTTTTCCGATGATGTTGAAGAAACGAGCCTCCGCCGCGACCAGCTGTTTTGAGAGCAGGTCGAGGCGGGCTTCGAGTTCCGCTTCAGATGGCTGGCCCTTTTTTGCCCTGAGCCGGGCGAGCTTTCCTGAGAGGAGGTTTGACATCGATTGGATCAATCAAAGGTCATTATTTGCAGCCTTATTTTATAAGAGATGAGCCGCCAAAGCAAGAAGAAGAACCTGCCCCCGCGGGCTTGGGCGTCCTTTTCTTGCCTCCCTGGTCAAATGAACAAGGTGATGTCCGACTGCTGGGCCTGTTCGATGAAATAGGCTACTCCCACGCAGGCAGCCACGCCGTCGATCATCTTTTCCCGGGGGATTTCCATGACGTCCATGCTCATCTGGCAGCCGTACAATTTGACGCCCAGGTCGATTGCCATCTGCCGCAGCTCGGCCAGAGAAGGGATGCGTTTCGCCTTCATCATTTTCTTGAACATCCAGCGGCCGATCCCGCCGAAACTCATCTTGCTCGGGGTTGCCCGTTCGATATCGCCGCCATACATCCACCCGAGAAGGCGGCCGAACAGGCTCCGCCCCGTGGACACCTTTTTCTTCAGGGCGCGCAGGCCCCAAAACGTGAAGAACATCACGACATCCATGTTGGAGGCCGCCGCTCCGGTGGCGATGATAAACGCGGCGAAGAGCTTATCCAGGTCCCCGCTCAGGACGATCATGGAGAGCTTTTTCCTTTTGCCTTCCGGCTTTTCTTCCGCCATAGTCAAGGCTCCTTGGGGTGGAAATCAAAAACGATACAATTATTATTATATCAAATCTATAGAAAAAATAGGAAATCGGCGCGCTTATTTTTCGTCGGGCTGCGGATAAAGGAGCGCGTTCAGCAGGAATTTATATGTTCCGTGCGACTGAGCTCTGCTCTGACAGGGAAAACCGATCAGGATGATGCGGCCGTTCTTGTACTTTGTGTCCACGACCGCCGCTTTTCGCGCGATCTCGTCCTCGCCCAGCAGCCAGCCGCTGAGCAGGACGTCGCTTTCCGGATAAGCGGCGACGACTTTTCTGTCCCACTCGGGAGAGGGAATCCGGGTGCCCAAGACCGGGCTGTCTGCGAACACAGCCGCCGCTTTTTCGGGCAGACCGTAGCCGATGGGCGTAGTGTTATCCACTTCGATCCGGAGAATGGAGGTGGGGCAGAAGAACTTCGCCCGGTCGACCCGTTCCAGGACATCCCGGGCCGGAGTCTGAAGGTCTTTCATCGCCAGCTCGCAGGCGCCGTTCAACGTCACCAGGATGCCGCCGGATTCGACAAAGGCCTTGAGGGCGTCGATGCCTTCTTTTTCGATGCCGCCTTCGTATTCGGGAGGGTAATTGGCCGTGAAGAAGCGGGCCCGCTCGGAGGTGGGGCTGGGCTTTCCAGTCTTGATGATATCGGCGCTCTCATCGGCGAAGAGTACGACGTCATACTTGGCCTTTAGATCGGCGGGTTTATCTTTTCCTCCCTTGAAAGCATCGTTGTGGATTGTGGCGTAGGGGACGCCCATGTCATCGAAGACATATCTGGTCCAACCTTCATCCATATTGCTGCGCCAGGATTGATAGAGGGCGATGCGGGGAAGCTGGAGCGGGGCTTTGGGAAGGGCGGAAGCGTCGGACAGCCCGTAAACGGCTAAGTGCCATTTGTCGATTAAGGACGGCAGGACTTTTTGGACCGCCGGGCTGTTCTTGATGATGAAGCTCCCTGCGGCGGCCTCGAAATTCGGCAGTTTGACCTTCTCCTTGGACCGGAAGACTTCCGCCTTTTCCTTGAGCAGAGCAAAAACCGCGCTGTAGGCGGCATTGACTCGGCAGTCGAGGAGGTAATAAGCGGCTCCGCTTCCCGGCCTGGCGGTCTCTGGGGCAGGGACTTTATCCAACTTTTCGAGTATTGCCTCAAACGGTTCGTCGACCCGGTCGTAGCCGACGCCCATCTGCAGCGGCAGAGTCCAGCCGGCGTTGTCATAGGGAGGAACGGGAGGGCCGCCGGGATACTGCCGCACGTCGGGATATTTCTGCCTTTCGAGCAGGGCCCAGGCGTAAGGCTTATAAGGCTGGCCGAGTTTGACCACGAAAGAGCCGGCCGGATAGAGCTTGCCAGCAGCGAAAAATTCCGCTTTGGCCCGGTGGATTTCGACGCCTCCGAACATCAGGACGTCGAGCATCTTGAGCGTCGTCGGATAGTCGTTCTGGGCCGCGGGGATAACGAAGGCATAGGGCTGGTTCTTGTCCGTCTTCTCCACAGAATTCTTGTACATTTGGTAGAAATTGAAAAGGAAATCTTCCTTGTGAAGCGAGGCCGTGTTGACCAGGCTCAACGATAACGTCAGTTCATAGTCCACGAGGTCGCGCAGCCGCCACCAACCTCCCGGCCACGGATCGATAAACTCCATGCGCTTTTCATAATAGGATTGCGGAATTTCATTGGACTCGATGTAGATCGGCGTAGCTACTCTCACCGAGGCCATCTCACTGAGGATCCCAGCCACATTGTGCAGCCAAGACGTATCGTCGCAGGCCCCGATATACCAGCCGGTAAAGCTGCGGCCGTGCACAACGCCCTTGAACCCGTTTTTCTGAAGATCATAGGACATGCTGGCCCCGCAGAGGTTGACGCTGCGCCAGAGGAGAGGCTGGACGTTGGGGACCGGCGGGTCCATGAAAGGAGGGATGAAAAGACGAGCTTCCGTGGACCCCATCTGGTGCTCATCGATATGGATCTGGGGCAGCCAGTCTTGGTAGAGGACTTTGCTCACGGCCCTGGTTTCGGAAAGGTTGAACATGAACCAATCGCGGTTATCGTCGTGGCCAGCATAATGATGATAGATCCAGGGCATCGGGCCGCCCTCATATTTGGTGCCGACATTTTTTCTATACCAGTCGACGATCATCTGCTCCCCGTCGGGGTTACTGGTAGGCACAAGAAGGACAATGACGTCCTGGAGGACTTTAGCAGCGTCGAAAGGAGTATCGCCCGTGACCAGCTTATAGGCCAGTTCCATGGACATTTGGGAGGCGGCGATCTCGCTGGCATGGAGGCTGCAGGTGATGAGGAGGATAGACTTGCCTTTCTTTGCCAGTTGCCCCGCCTCTTCCGGCGATAACGTGCGATCGTCTCTCAGCCGCTTGACGATGGCGCGGCAGGCATCAAGCTGAGCCATATTCTCTGCGGCGGTGATGACAGCCATGATCATCGGCTTCCTGAGCGTGGATTGGCCGATGGTCAGCAGCTGGAGCTTCGCTGACTCCTGGTCGAGTTTCTGGAAATAGGCCTGGATCTGGCTGTAATCGGCGAGCCGCCGGTCTGCTCCGGGCTTGAAACCCAGGAATTTCTCCGGAGATGTCTGAGCGCCAAGAGTGCCCAATAAGAACGATAGGAAAGAAAAAAGGACGCCCGACACGATAACAATTGTTTTGAACCCTCTGTGCATCAAAGCCTCCTTCTTTTAAGAATAAGGATTTCCTTATCTATCACGCGCACTTTGTCCTGTCAAGGAAATGGAAAATGGGGATTGCGTCTCTATTTCCATGATGGGGGCGGGTCCTGTCGCGGTTCACCCCCGGCGCCCTCGCGGTCAATCATGTTGTTCCCAGAGCCAAAGACCGGGGCATCAAACGCTCGGGGCGGCGGGGGGCCCCGGAACCACGCCACCCCCCTTCTATCATCATGGGACTATCACGGAATTGGAAATGCTTCCGAAGATGGACAGGCTTGTCCATCGCGGACGAGGAGATGGTTCCGACGAGAATTGGGTTTTTGTCTCCGGTTCCTCGGATGGCTTCAGTCCCTGGACTGCCGGATAAGGAACATGCGCAGCAGCTGCATCGCGGCCATCGCGGTGGCGGCGACATATGTCAGGGCAGCGGCCTGGAGGACCTTTCTCGCTCCGTCAAGTTCCTGGCCTTTGAGATAGCCCCGCTCCCCGAGAAGAGCCATGGCCCGGCGGGAAGCGTTGAACTCGACGGGAAGGGTCAAGACGCTGAAAAGCACGGCGCCGGCGAAGAGAAGAATGCCGATGTCCATCAAGATATTCGGGCCTTTCGAACTCATAAAAAATCCGATGAGGAAGAGGGGGAAAGCCAGCGTTGAACCGAAGTTAGCGATCGGATAGATCCCGTTCCTGATATGGAGCGGCATGTATCCGGTATGATGCTGGAGAGCATGGCCCGATTCATGAGCGGCGATACCCAGCGCCGCAATGGAATTGCCCTCATAGACTCCGGACGAGAGCCGGAGTGCTTTTTTTCGCGGGTCGTAATGATCACTAAGCTGGCCGGGAGTTTTTTCTATATTGACGTCATTGGCGCCGCCCAGGTTCAAGATTTCCCCAGCCATCTGAGCCCCGGAGATCCCAGAAGACGCGAAAACGCGGCTGAACTTGGCGTATGTACTTCTGACCTTCGCCTGAGCATAGAAAGCCAGGATAAGGGGCGGAATCAAGAAAATATATGTATAATCCCAGAAAAACATGTCTCTATCCTCCTCGCATATCTTACATGAGCTCTGCAAGTTCTGTCAATTGAACCCCTGTATTCGGGCGCCAGCTCGGGAGATGAAAGGGACGGTTGACGGGGAGGGCCGTCCTCATTCTTGGGCATTCGCGACTTAATCATTACTTAGACCATTTGACAAAGGACGAACTTACCATTAAGATGGCCTTGAATTTGACCGAGAACTGATTGGACGGAGGTAGAGAATGCAGGTCGGCATAACACGACGGCCGAATCGCCAACAGCGTCTTTGTTTTTTATTTCTCTTCATCGCAGTGCTTTCTTGGTGCCTTCCGCAGGCTCTCTTGGCCCAGACTTCCCAGGAAAAAGAAGCCCGGGCGGAAGCGTATCTCAGCCAGGCCGACGAACTGTACTCAGCCGGCAACTATCCCAAGGCCATCGATAATTACCTTCAGGCCGCACAGATCGCCGAGAAGAGAATAAACCTGTCCCGGGCCTACATGGGCCTTTCTCTGTGCTATTTTTATCTGAATGACACGGAGAACTCCAAGAAATATATTTTAAAAGCCCTCGAGTTGGACCCGCAAAAGGAAGTCTCCAGTTTGTTCCATCCCCAGACGTATGTCGATCTTTTTGACCAGGTCAAAAAAGAGAACGCGGACAAGCTTAGCCTCATCAAGATAGAGCCAGAAATCGAAGCGCCCGAGGGAGGACAAGAGGAGGCCCAGAAAGCAGCGCAGCAGGCTGCGGCCGCGCCAGGTATGGTCCCAGAGGAAGGCAAGGCCGGCCGCTGGGAGGTCGAGGTCCATTTTTCCGGCTGGAGTATTAGTCCGGCGAAGACTTTGCTTCAAGAGAACTTGACCAACCGAGTGTCTGATGAAATCCTGGAGAACGTCACGGAACAGCTGAACGCCCATTACGCAGGCCGTCTTGTTCCTGCGAGCAGCACGCAGAGTCTTGCCCTAAGTTCGAACGGCTCCAACTATGGCCTGGGCGTCCGGTATTACCCCTTGGGAAAAGAGGGCTCGTTTAGCGTTGAGTTTTCTTTGGAGAAAACGAATATTACGATCTCCATGGAAGGCCCGGTGACCCAGAATTATGCCGATGGCTCAGTGGCCACGGTCGAAAGCACAAGCACGGTGACCACGAACCCGTTCACGGCGAACCTAAGCTTTCAGTGGGACTTCAATCCCCACTGGCGCGTTACTCCCTATTTTGTCCTCGGCTTCGGGTTTGGACCTTTTGGCGGGGACTTTAACTTTGTTTATACGGGGACCTATCGCCGCGGGTCCAGTCAGTCCACTGTTCAGGGTGAGGACAGCAAGACTTTTGACCAGCTTCGGCAAGAACAGGACATTGAGCTCGACCTCTTCCTCGTTCTGCAGGCCGCCATTGGGGTTAAGGGGGAAATTTATAAAAACTTTTTTGTCTTGGGTGAGATCGGGTTCTGGGACGGCCTTATTTTTCGCGGCGGCGTGGGCTACAGGTTCTGACCAGAGGATTTCTCTTTATTTTCATTCTCCAGACAGGATATAATACGTTCGACCGTGCTAGACGGGGAGCTAGCGGTGCCCTGTAACCCACAACCCGCTCCAGTGGGGTCGAAGACCTCGCCGAGGCTGTTCTTTTTCTGGCCTGTGTTCGGGCAAGTGGCGTTGACGGCCAGGGCCCTGAGCAAAGAGCCTTCTGTGAACCCCGCCAGGACCGGAAGGTAGCAACGGCAGCAGAGCGGCCTCTTGTGCTCCAGCCAGCCTTGCCTGAGCTAACTGCTCGGATAACGCAGGGAACGGGCGGTCGGAGCAGGTCGCACGGTCATTTCTTTTAGCCGGATTTTTTGGGAAACCCGGCTCAGCCCGCCAGAACGGCGTGGGCTTCGCCGATCCTTCGCCTAACCCGGACAGCATAAGGACAGATCTCTTCGCATGAACCGCAGTTCCTGCAGCCAAGGGCCGTCTGCTCCGGCTTAAGTTCAGCATAGGCACTTCTGGCGGCTTCCTTTTTTCCGTAGCTTTCGCAATAGGCAAGATAGCGAAGGATCTCTGTTGTCGCGATGCGGAAAGGGCAGCGAGCCTGACAAAGGCCGCACATGTGGCAATAATCCCGGCTGTTTTCAGCCACATAACGGAAAAGATTCTTCCGTTCTTCCGCTGAAAGGGATGTCTGCGGTGCACCAAGGTCCTCTTCCATTTGTTCCCGGTTTAGCATTTCCGTGACTACTGAAGAAATGTTTTTGTTCTCCAAAGCCCATCTCAACATGGACTGATATAGGGATGTGGCTCCGGCCCGATACTTGTCCAGATTCTGCCTTCTTCCCCCGGTCTTAAGGACTTTCATGGCGATGACGCCGACATCCCGTGAGGCGGCAGAGGCGACGAGATCCCTGATCCCGCTTGCTCCGAGATAGTCCGCGTAGGTCTTGACGTCTTTCTCCGATTCCACGATGTCAAAGACATTATAGGCTAATTGCACCATGTCATAACGTCCGCAGTCGACGGCCTTCTTGACCACGTGCTGATGGTTGGAGTGACAGGAGAGGCCGCTGAACCTGAATTTGCCTTCCTTTTTTAATTTCTCGAAGGCGTTGAGCACTCGTTCATCCACCAGCTCGTTTTCGCGCTCAGCGCCGTGAACGGAAAGGACATCGATCGAGTCCGTGTCAAGGCGGGCCAGGCTTCCTTCGACGGACCGGATGATCGTCGCTTCGCTCCAGTTCCCCCGGAGATGGAATTTGGTAGCCACGACGATCTTGTCCCAGCCGACCTCTTTTGCAAGGCGGCCGATCTGCCGCTCGGCGTTCCCGTTATCATAAGAGCAGGAAGAATCAATGTAGTTCACGCCGCGCTCGATGATCTGCCTCAGGAGCGACCAATCCGGCATGGGGCTTCCGCCAAGGGCGATCTCAGAAATAAATAGATTTGTCCTTCCCAGGCGGCGGTAGGCCATTTCGCCCTTTATTTTCCGCCCTTGGTCCGTCTGTCCGGCTGATAGAAATTTGGGCAGAGCGGAGAAGGCCGAAAGACTTCCCCAGGCCAGGGCTTTTAGGAATTCTCGTCTCACGGACGCCTCTTTTTCCCGGGTGATCGGCTGTCCGCCAGGATGAGTTTCCCAAGGAGGGCCTCAACCTGTTTTTTCTCATTCTCCTTCAGGGGCTGGAGGGGCAGGCGGGCAGGCCCACCATAGTACCCCATTAGGTCAAGAGCGTATTTGATCGCCGGGATTCCCATGGTCTGGGTGAGGGCTTTATTGAGAGGGACGAGATCAAGCTGCAACTTCTTTGCCTCCTCTGTGCGTCCGGCGCGAAATAACTCATAAAGCCTGGCGCAAAGCTCGGGAACGGCAGCGGCCATGGCCAAAATGCCGCCGCTTGCGCCCAGCAGAAGTCCCGGCCAAAGAAGGCTCCCTGCTCCCAGAAGAAAAGCAAACCCTTGTCTCGCGTGAGGAAGCACCTCGACGAGATTGGCTAGGTTGCCCGAGCTATCTTTGATGCCCGCGATGTTGGGATGAAGCGAGAGCTCGATCACGAGAGGCGGATTAATGGAAATCCCCGTGTTCTGGGGAATATTGTAGAGGAGAACGGGCAGTTTGGACCTTTCGGCGATGCGGAGGAAATGATCTTTGAGAGCATCCTGGTTCATGGTGGATTTGTAATAATACGGAGGCTTGATCAGGGCGGCATCCGCGCCAAATTCAGCGACTCGGTTGGTGAACTCGATGGTCTGGGCCGTCGACTCCCGCGCCGTGCCGACGATTATTTTTTTCCCGGTTGCGGTCGACGCCTTGGCTTCCGCCACGAGCTGATCCGATTCTTTGTCGCTCAGAAAAACGGCCTCCCCGGTCGACCCGAGAACAACGTATCCTGAAAGGTCGGTCTGGTTGTACCTCTTGATGTTTTCCCTGAGCTTTTCGCAAGAAATCTTCTCTCCGACAAACGGCGTGGTCAAGGCGGCAAAAATGCCTCGGAAGCTCTCTCCTACGTCCTTCTCCGGCGGCTTTTTTGGTTTATTTCTCAATTTTTCTCAGCTCCTTTTCGCTCAGGCCGAAGTAATGCCCGACTTCATGCAACAGGACTTCTTTGACTTTTTCTTTGATCTCCTCCTCCGTGAAGCACAGATTTTCGATCGGTCTCTGGTAGAGAACAATCACATCGGGCGGAGTATTGCCGTAAAAAGGTCCGCGGTGTTTGAAAGGAACGCCGTGATAGAGCCCCAAAAGCGTGGCATAGGAAGGAGTGCCCGTCCGGGACCGCGTCTCTTTTGAGGGGTAGTCTTCGACAATAATGGCGACGTTTTGAAGATATTTTTTAAATGTTTTGGGGAGGTCAGTGAGCGCTTCTTCCGCCAATTTCTCGAATTTTTCTTTCTCCATAGGGTTCCGCAGTCCACCTCACCGGTTCATTTCTCGATTCCCAGCCTGGCCCTGACGCCTTTGGAATAATAGTGTTTTTTCTCCTTCATCTCGGTGACCAAATCCGCCGATCTTATAACCGAGGGAGGGGCATACCGGCCGGTCAGGACGACCTCAATGTCCTCGGGTCTTTGGGCAAGAAAATCATGGACTTCCTTCTCGGTGAGGAGTCGAAAATGGAGAGCGACATTGATCTCATCCAGGACGATAATCCTGTATTTCCGGGACAGCATCGCTTTGAGGCACTTCTGGAGCCCCTTTTTGGCCCTGTCGATGTCCTCGTCTTCCGGGTTGTCGGTCACGTGGATAAACCCTTTCCGGCCGAATTGCTCGATCTTGATGAGCGGAGCCAGCTTGCTGACCGATACGAGCTCACCGTAATTTTGTCCTTTGAGGAATTGTCCGACATAAACTCTCCAGCCGTATCCCGCGGCGCGGAGCGCCAGCCCGAGAGCCGCCGTGGTCTTACCCTTACCGTTTCCGGTGTAAACCTGAACGTAACCCCTAAATTTTTCGGCCATGATGCCCCTATTTTATCGCAGCTGGCTATCCAGTCAACATATTATTGAGGGTGAGGTCCCTCCCGATACCCATCTCCATTTCCGAGGACGGATCTCCGTTTCCGTGATATTGAGGCGATGATCCAGGGAAGGTGACACGGCGGTAGTCCCCGCCCGGGGGATAAGGGGAGGGATGATGTGGTAAGAAGTCCGTATGAGCGACGAGCGGGCACGGTTCCTCGAAGAGGAGAGCGAGGAGCGAATCGAGCAAGATTTCCTCGCTGGGGAAATCGCGGCGTGACTTCGAGCCACATCTCCCGATCCTCGTCGGGGGGTAAGACGTGGCAGGCCCCTATTCCAAACCAAAATGATCACGGAAACGGAGATGCTTACAATATCCGAGTTGAGTTTGACTGTCCTGCCTCCTCTCCTTATAATCATAGTCAATGAAAATCAGTGCGTTGGACGAGATTATCGAGGCGGCCCTTAAGGAGGATATGCCGGAAGGCGACATAACCTCTGAAAGCGTCATCCCGGCTGATTCGGTCTCCGAGGCGGTCCTTGTGGCGAAAGAAGCCGGAGTCCTCGCCGGGATTGATGTGGCCGTAAGGGTTTTCGAAAAGCTCGACCCTAAGACCCGGTTTGAAAGGTTTTTTAAAGATGGCCAGGCTTTCAAGCCGCAGGATATTCTGGCCAGGGTCAAGGGGAATTCCATTTCTCTTTTGAAGGGCGAGCGCACCGCTCTCAATTTCCTCCAGCGGATGTCGGGCGTCGCCACCAAGGCCAGACGATTTGTCCAGGCGGTCAGCGGCACAGGAACCAGAATTCTGGATACCCGGAAGACAACCCCGACCCTTCGCTTCCTGGAGAAATATGCCGTCAAGATGGGAGGAGGCGAGAACCATCGCTCGAGCCTCTCCGACATGGTCCTCCTCAAGGACAATCACCTCAGGCTTGTGGGAAACATTACCGAAGCCGTGAGAATGGCCCAGAAAAACATCAAGCCGGGGACGAAAATCGAAGTCGAAGTAACGAATTTTGCCGAGGCGAAGGAAGCTGTCGAGGCCGGCGCCTCGATGATCATGCTCGATAACATGTCCCTAAAGAAAATGCGGGAGGTTCTCGGCTGGGTGAAGGGAAAAGTCCCTGTGGAAGTTTCCGGAAAAGTGACCCTGAGCCGGGCGCGCCGGATCGCCTCTCTCGGCGTCGATTTTATTTCCGTAGGAAGTTTGACCCACTCGTTCGCATCTGTGGATATCAGCCTGGAGTTCATGGAATGAAAACGATAGCCGAAGAAAAAGTATTCCGGTCGGACGTCCTGGTCATCGGCTGCGGTATCGCCGGGGCCAGCGCCGCTCTTGAGGCCGCTAAGCGGGGCTTCCGAGTGAACATCATCACCCAGTCGTCGAAGCCGGAAGAGTCGAATACGTACTATGCCCAGGGCGGAATCGTCTCGCTAGGCCTGGACGACCGCCCCGAAATCTTGAAAGAGGACATCATTAAAACGGGTGATGGGATCAACAACCCCGAATCCGTAGAGGTGTTGGCCCGGCAGGGCAGGGAGCTGGTTGAAAACATCCTCATCGGAGAGCTTCAGATTCCATTCGAGAAAAGCAGCCCGGATGCCCTGGATTATGCCCAGGAGGGCGGCCATTCGAGAAGGCGCATCCTTCACGTCAAAGACACGACGGGGAGGACTATAGAGGAAAAATTCGTCGAGGCGCTCCGGAAATACACCAACGTGACTCTCTTTGCTGGCCATACTGCCGTCGATTTGCTGACTGTTCCTCATCACTCTAAAAATCTCATGGCCTACTATCGTGAACCCCAATGCATCGGGGCTTATGTCCTCGATAAAAAGACCAGTCTGGTCAAGACCTTTTTTGCTCCGTATACAATTTTGGCGACGGGAGGCTGCGGGGCAGTGTTCCTTTATACGTCTAACCCGGCCGAGGCGATCGGAGCAGGGTACGCCATGGCCCACAGGTCCGGCGCCCGGATCGTCAATATGGAGTATATCCAGTTCCATCCGACCGCTCTTTTTCACCGGGATGCTGACAGCTTCCTGATTTCCGAGACGGTGCGGGGTGAAGGGGCCCGCTTGAAGACAAAGGAAGGCCGGACTTTCATGGAGAAATACAGCGAGAAGAAAGACTTGGCCCCGCGCGACGAAGTGACTCGGGCGATATATGAGGAGATGACCAACAGCAATTCGAGTTATGTCCTGCTCGACCTGGCTTCTTACGCTAAGTTCGATATCAAGAAAAGATTCCCGAACATCTATCGAACCTGCCTTCAATACGATATCGATATAACCAAGGAGCCTATTCCTGTTGTGCCCGCCGCCCACTATTGCTGTGGCGGAGTGCTAGTTGACACCTGGGGAAAGAGCTCGCTTCGGGGCCTTTATGCGGTCGGAGAAGTCTCCTGCACGGGTGTTCATGGAGCCAATCGTCTGGCTTCAACATCCCTTCTTGAGGGGCTGGTATGGGGGACGCGATCGGCCCAGGACATCGCCGACCATTTCGATCCGACGCTTCCCTACAAGCCTTCGGAGATCCATCCCTGGTACTATCCGGAAAAAGAAGAGGCGATCGACCCCGCTTTAGTCAACCAGGATTGGCTGTCAATCAAGTCGACGATGTGGAACTACGCCGGAATCATCCGCACCAGGAAGAGGCTGGAAAGGGCTAAGGCCGACCTGGAATATCTTTGTCACCGGATCGAAAAGTTCTATAGAGAAGCAAAAATGGACCCCAAGGTGGTGGGACTGAAGCACGGCATCCAGGTGGCTTTGATGATCACCCACGCCGCCCTGGCCAACCCCGTAAGCAAAGGCGCGCATTTCCGGAAAGATTAAAAAAAGGCCGCTCGCGATGGCGGCCTTTTTCCGTTTTAAAGAACATCTTCGGGAGCAATATGTTATTTCGGAATCATGTGAATTCCCCCGTGTTGTCTCTTGGACTTTGTTCCACCCTCTGAAACGATAAAGGCTCTTCGATTTCCTATCAAAACTCGGACGGTTTCTGCTCGTCTTCCTGACACTTAAGGGTGGCGAAATTCAACGGATTGTTTTATAATCACGGAATAAATGAGAGCCTGCGGAGAGCACGATGGCCGAAGAATTTGATCTTAAGAGCACACTGAACCTTCCCCAGACCTCGTTTTCTATGAAGGCGAAGCTAGCCCAGAAGGAGCCCGAGATCCTCAAGAAATGGGACAAGATGGGCCTTTACAAAAAGATCCTGAAAAAAAGGGAGAAGGCACCGACTTTCATTCTCCACGACGGACCTCCCTATGCCAACGGAAGAATCCACCTGGGCACGGCTCTGAACAAGATCCTAAAGGATTTCATCGTCAAGACCAAGACGATGCAGGGCTATCTTTCGCCTTATCTCCCCGGCTGGGATTGTCACGGCCTCCCGATCGAGATCAGGGTGGACCAGCTCTTAGGGGCGAAAAAAAAGAAACTTTCCATCATGGAGGTCCGGGAAGAATGCAGGAAATACGCCCTCAAGTTCATCGATATCCAGAGAGAGGAGTTCATCAGGTTGGGCGTCTTCGGCGAGTGGCACAAGCCCTATTTGACCATGGACCCGGAATACGAGGCCGACGTCCTGAAGCACTTGGCCGCCTTTTTCGGTTCGGGGAATGTTTATAAGGGCCTGCGGCCGGTTCACTGGTGTCCCCATTGCCAGACCGCCCTGGCTGAAGCGGAAATCGAATACAAAGACCGCTCTTCGCCCTCGATCTACGTGAAGTTCCCTCTCGTTTCTGACCTGTCAGCCAAATATCCCGCTCTTGCCGGGAAGAAGGTCTCCATCATCATCTGGACGACTACTCCTTGGACGCTTCCGGCGAACCTGGCTATCGCCTTCCATCCGGAGTATGAATACGTCGCCTTTGAAGCGGGGGATGAAGTTTATATTGTTGCCAAGAGGCTTCTCCCCGTTGTGGCCGAGGAGCTGGGGCTCCGAGACCGCAATGTTCTGGCCACGTTTCAGGGGAAGGAGATGGAGGGACTGAAGGCGCGCCATCCCTGGATCGACCGCGAATCGCTGCTTGTTCTTGCTGGTTACGTGACCCTGGAGGACGGGACGGGATGCGTTCACACGGCGCCTGGGCATGGACAGGAAGACTACCTGACCGGGCTGGCCTATAAATTGGAGATCTATACCCCTGTCGATAACGAAGGGAAGTTCATCCCCCAGGTGGAACGATATGGGGGCAAAAATGTCTTTGACGCCAACCGCGTGATCACCGAGGACATGAAGAAGGACGGGACGCTTCTCAAGGAAGGAGTCATCACCCATTCCTATCCTCATTGCTGGCGCTGCAAGAACCCCGTCATTTTCCGCGCCACCGCTCAGTGGTTCATCTCGATGGACAAGAGCGACCTGAAGAAAAAGGCCCTGGAGGAGATTAAGAAAGTGCGCTGGATTCCGCCCTGGGGAGAGGAAAGGATCGCCGGCATGGTAAGCGGCCGTCCCGACTGGTGCATCTCCCGTCAGCGTAGCTGGGGCATTCCTATCCCGGCCTTCTACTGCCATTCCTGCAGCCATATTCTGGCTTCGGAAGATATCACTCTGCGAGTTGCCGAAATCTTCTCCCGCGAAGGCTCCAATTCCTGGTTCAAGATAGACGCTGCAGAAATCCTGCCGCCGGGAACCCGGTGCCCGCAGTGCGGTTCCCAGAAGTTCGATAAAGAAAACAATATCCTTGATGTCTGGTTCGAATCGGGAACAAGCCATGCCGTGCTTGGAAAAAGACCCGACCTACCCTGGCCCGCGGATGTCTACATTGAAGGCCATGACCAGCATCGCGGCTGGTTCAACAGCTCCCTTTTTATCGGTGTCGGCGTCGAAGGCCGGTCGCCCTATAAAACGTGCATCACCCATGGATTCATGCTGGATGAGCAGGGGAGGGCCATGTCGAAGTCCCTGGGCAACTTCATCGAGCCCGAAGAGGTCATCTCCCAGAGCGGCGCAGAGGTCTTAAGGCTCTGGGTGGCTATGCTCAATTTCAAGGAGGATACCAAGTTCGGGAACGAAATCCACCAGAGGCTCGTCGAGGCCTACCGGAAGATCAGGAACACATGGCGGTTTATCCTGGGGAACATTCATGATTTCCTGCCGGATCGGGAGACCGTCAAAAAGGAAGAGATGCTTCTTCTTGACCGCTGGATTATGGAAAAAACTGCTGAGGTCGGCCAAAGAATTCTCCGGGCTTATGACGAATATGAATATCATGTTATCTTCCACTCCATCTATAATTTTTTCACGGTGGACCTCAGCTCTTTTTATCTGGATGTGCTCAAAGATAGGCTGTATTGCTCGGCCAAGGGTTCACTCCTGCGGAAATCCGCTCAGACGGCCCTTTTCCATGTCCTCAGGAATACGCTCATCCTGATGGCTCCGATCCTCTCGTTCACCACAGAGGAAGCCTGGGAAAGCATGCCTCCCTTTAAAGGCAAAGAGGAATCCGTGCACTTCGAGACATTCCCAACTTTCAAGGAAAAATGGCTGGAGTCGGACCTCAGCCAGGAAATGGAAAGGCTTCTCGTCTGGCGCGAGGCCGTCCTCAAGGAGATGGAGAAGGCGAGGGAAGAGAAGCTCATCGGCAACTCTCTTGAAGCTCAGGTTGGCCTTAAGGTCCCCTCTTCTGACTGGAATCTGGCTCAGAAATACAAAGGCGACCTCGCCTCGCTTTTTATCGTTTCCCGCGTCGTCCTTGAACCCGGCGCTGGAGCGGAGCTTGGCGTTCAAGTATCCAGGGCGCCTGGAGAGAAGTGTCAGCGCTGCTGGAACTATTCGACCTACGTAGGGAAAAGCAGCGACTATCCCCAGTTCTGCGCGCGCTGCGAAGATGTGGTCCGAAAGATGAGCTGATGAAAAAGACGCACTTCTACATTTTGCTTATAGCCATCTTGATAGTTCTCGATCAGGCTACGAAGTGGCTCATTGCCCGGAATGTTGTGCTGTACAGCAGCTTGAAAGTCATTCCCGGGTTTTTCAACATCACCCATATCCGTAACAAGGGCGCTATCTTTGGAGCTTTTTCGCAAACGGATAAGCCTCTGGTCTTTGTGTCGCTGACTGCGGCTTCTTTTATCGCCCTTGTGCTCGTCGTATATTATTTTTACAAGACTCCCGCTTCGGAACGGGGGCTGAAGCTGGCCCTCTCTCTCATCCTTGCCGGGGCGTTGGGAAACCTTGTCGACCGCCTCTTCAGAGGCTACGTGATCGATTTCCTCGATTTCTATATCAAGAATAGGCATTGGCCGTTTTTTAATGTGGCTGACTCTTGCATCACCATCGGTGCCGTTCTTCTGCTCTTCTTTTTCTTAATAAGGAAGCCTGCATGTACCCCATCCTCGTCCGCATAGGCCCTGTTTCGGTCCCGACATACGGCTTCATGATGGCCTTGGGAGTCGCTCTGGGACTTTTGTTTCTCTATGTCCAATCCAAAAAGCAGGGGCTGGACGCGCCGAGGATCTTCGACGCCGCGTTTTATACCATCCTTATTTCTCTGGCGGGCGCCAAGCTTATTCTTTTCCTGGGCAATTTTTCCTATTACACACGCTATCCCGGAGAGCTCCTGAGCCTTGCCCGCTCGGGGGGCGTATTCCAGGGAGGGCTTATCTTCGGTGTTGTCTTTGCTCTCTGGTATTTCCGCAGGCGGCATATTCCGACCTGGAAGGCTGCCGATATCATCGGACCGGCCCTGGCTTTAGGTCATGGATTCGGACGCATCGGCTGTTTTATGGCGGGCTGCTGTTATGGCCGTGTTTGTGAATCGCCCTGGGGCGTCCGCTTCCAAAGCCAATTCGCCCATGACCTGACCGGCCTTCCCCTGGGGATAGCCCTCCATCCAGTTCAGCTCTATGAGTCCATTTTGAATTTTTTGAATTTTTTCGTTCTCTTTTTAGTCTTGCGCCGGAAAAAGTTTGACGGGCAAGTTTTTTCACTTTACCTGCTTTTCTATTCCGTGATCCGTATCGGGACCGAGTATTTCCGCGGCGATCATCCCGAGAAGGCTTTCTTAGTGGCGGGGCCTTCTCCCTTTCTCAGCGTGACGCTCCCCCAGCTCTTCGGCCTGGCCGGGATCTTTGCCGGCGTTTTTCTGTATTTCTTTTTTAAGAAAAAAAAGAGTGTTTAGAGAGAAGTTCCATATCACCCACTCCCATGGATTCGGCCAGCGTCTGGATGTTTTTTTGTCGGGACATCTCCCGCATTTGACCAGGTCTCAGACGCAAAAGCTCATTTCCGAGAAAAAAGTCCGGGTGAATGGCACCTGGTCGAAGCCCGGCCACAAGCTCAGGCCGGGGGACATCATCGAGGTCGAGATCGCGGAGGAGAAGCCAACATCACTTCAGCCGGAAAATATACCCCTGGATATTCTCTACCGTGACGAGCATATCGTCGTCATCAACAAGCCGGCCGGCCTCGTCGTCCATCCGGGGGCGGGAGTGACGGAAGGGACTCTGGCCAACGCCCTTCTCTATCATTTTCCCGGGATCGAAAAGATCGGGCACTGGGAAAGGCCGGGGATCGTTCACCGGCTCGACAAGGAAACGTCCGGCGTTATGGTTGTGGCCAGGAGCCTCAAGGCCTACACCGAGCTCAAGCGCCAGTTCAAGGAGCGTGAAGTCGAAAAGATCTATCTGGGGCTGGTTTGGGGACAGCTTCAGACCATGGCAGGAAAGATCGACTGGGCCATCGGCCGGCACCCGCGCTACAGGCAGCGCATCTCGGTCCGGACAAAAAAGCCCAGGGAAGCCCTGACCTATTATTCCGTGAAAAAAGTCCTGAAAGAATTCACCCTTCTCGAGATCAAGCCGGTCACGGGACGGACTCACCAGATCAGGGTCCACTTCGCCGCCGCCGGTCATCCTATTGTCGGGGACACCCGCTACGGCGGCCAGGACAAGGCCAAACGACTCACCCGGCTCTTTCTTCACGCCTGGCATCTCGTTTTCGCGCACCCGGTCACGAAGAGCTTGGTCGAATTCTACGCCCCCGTTCCGAAAGAGTTCCAGGACATCATCCGCTCCTAAAGCTTAAGTTCGCTATCCCGAAGCATCGCCGATTCGCCGATAATAATCTATAACGAACGAGAATGGGTGGCATGGTGCCAGTCCCCGCCCGCAGCGAATGGTGGTGGGTGGGGGGGTCTTCAGCGAGGACGGACGGGGACGCACCATGACAGGACCCATTCTCCTTTTGCAGAAAGAGATGCGGTCTCGCCGGCTCTTTTTTCTTGAGCCCAGCGAGGCTTTTGGTGTATTATATTTTACCCTCTTCAATGCGCGCATAGCCTGATTTTGAAGAGCTAACCGAGACGAATAGGTCCAATCCTTGGAGGCTTCAGGATGAAAGATTATACTCCGGATAAGATCAGGAACGTCGCTTTTGTCGGCCATGGCTCGTCGGGAAAGACATCACTGGCAGCGGCCCTGCTGTTCAATTTCGGCGCCACCTCCCGGCTGACCAAAGTGGAGAAAGGGAATACCGTCACAGACTATGAGCCCGAGGAGATTGAGAGGAAGATCTCAATCAATTCGGCAGTCTGCTTTTTCGAGGCCAACGACCACAAAATCAACTGCGTCGACACTCCCGGGTACAGCAATTTTCTTTGGGACACAAGGGCGGCCTTGAGAGCCGTGGACGGGGCAGCCGTCTTTGTTGACGGCGTGGCCGGCGTCGAGGTGGGCACGGAGAAAGTCTGGGAGATGCTCGAGGAGGTTCATCATCCCCGTGTTTTCATCATTAACAAGCTCGACCGGGAAAATGCGAGTTTCAAGCGCGGCCTGGAATCCATCCGGGAATTCTTTGGCCGGCAGGTTATACCCGTCCATCTTCCTTTGGGCGAAGAAAAGGATTTCAGGGGGGTTGTGGACCTCGTGCGGATGAAGGCCTATGTTTTTGAGAGGGACGAGAGCGGGAAGTTCAAAGAAGAGGACATCCCCGCGGTGTTGAAAGAGGAAGCCGCGAAGAAGAGGGAAGAGCTCGTCGAAATGATCGCCGAAAATGATGAAAAATTGATGGAGAAGTACCTGGAGAAGGGCGAACTTACTCCTGAAGAGATCCAGGCGGGCCTCAAAAAAGCCGTTTGCGGGCTCCAACTCTTCCCCGTGCTCGTCTGTTCAGCCCTGACAAACATCGGCGCACAGACCGCCGCAGAGGGACTGATCAACTTGCTGCCTTCACCTTTGGACCGGGGAGAGGTCAAGGCGAAAATCAAGGGGAACGACGGAACTGTCAAGCCTTCTACTGAGGAACCGTTCTCGGCGCTTGTTTTTAAGACGATCTCAGACCCCTATACAGGAAGGATATCCTTGTGTCGGGTCTTCTCAGGGAAAGTAAATCCCGACGCCACGATTACTAATGTCAGCAAGGACACGGATGAAAAGCTTGCAGGTCTCTTTTTCCTCGAGGGAAAAGAGCAGATTCCGGCGGGACAGGTCAAGTGTGGCGATATCTTCGCTACGGCCAAGCTCAAGGTGACCTCGACAGGGGATACGCTTTCGGCCAAAGGCTCCGAGATCGAGTTCCCGAAGATCAAATTCCCCGAGCCTTCGATCTCCTTCGCCATAGAGCCAAAGACTAGGGCCGACGAGGACAAGATCTCACAGGCAACTCACAGGATTACCGAGGAAGACCCGACGGTCCGGATCGAGCGCGACCCCGACACGAACCAGCTCCTCATCTCGGGCAATGGCGAGCTCCATGTCAAGATCATTACGGATAGGCTCAAGAAGCGGTACAACGTCGATGTCGACCTGAAACCGCCCAAGATTTCCTACAAGGAAACGATCAAGGGCCGCGCCGACGTCCAGGGCAGGCACAAGAAGCAGACAGGCGGCCGCGGCCAGTACGGCGACGTCTGGATCAAGATGGAACCGC
>CAZOKP010000002.1:0-91988 GCA_964580435.1 uncultured Eubacteriales bacterium | reverse complement strand
AACCTCAGAACGTCATGATCGACCGCGAAGGCAACGCGCGGATCATGGATTTCGGTATCGCCCGTTCGCTCGCGGCAAGAGGTATAACCGGAGCCGGCGTCATGATCGGGACGCCGGAGTACATGTCGCCCGAGCAGGTTGACGGGAAAGAAGCCGACCCGCGCTCGGATATTTACTCCCTGGGGATCATCCTTTTTGAAATGCTGACTGGACATCTTCCCTTCGAGGGCGATACTCCCTTGAGCGTCGCGGTCAAGCAGAAGAGCGAGCGGCCTCCCGACCCCAAGAGCATAAACGCGCAAATTCCGGACGAACTCAGCCGCATCACCCTCAAATGCCTGGAAAAACCGAAAGAGAAAAGATATCAGAGCGCAGACGAAGTCCTGAAAGAGTTTGCCAAGATTGAGAAAGAGCTTCCGACCACAGCCCAGCCGCTGCCGATCCGGAAGTCTCTCACCTCAAAGCAGATCACGGTCCAATTCAGCCTGAAAAAAGTGATGTGGCCTCTTGTCGCTCTCATTGTCTTAGTCATCATTGGATTCGCCGCCTGGCGGCTCTTATCTCATAATGGGGGTCCAAAACGGTCCATTGCCGTCATCGGGTTCAAGAATCAGACCGGCGACCAAAACCTCGACTACCTCCAGGAGGCCATTCCCAACCTCCTCATCACCAGCCTCGAACAGTCGGGCCATTTCCAAGTGACCTCCTGGGAGCGGCTAAAAGATCTTCTTCGGCAATCGGGAAGGGACGTCGCGGCAACTAACAACGAAGAAGCCGGGTTCGAGGTCTGCCGCAAGTCGGGCATCGATGCGCTTGTTCTCGGAAGCTACATCAAGGCGGGCGAAACATTTGCCACGGACGTCAAAGTTCTGGATGCAGCCACTAAACAGCTTCTCAGGACCGCATCAGCCAAAGGAGACGGCGTCTCGAGCGTCCTGAAGACGCAAATCGACCAGATCAGCCGGACGATTTCCCGCGGGCTCGGCCCCGTGACCGTCAAGATCGAAATCGCTAATCCGAAGATCGCCGAGCTCACCACGAGCTCGATGGAAGCTTATAACTATTTCCTACGGGGCCGCGATGACTACGAGAAGTTCTACAACGCGGACGCCCGCAAATTCCTGGAGAAGGCCGTCACCCTCGATCCGACGTTTGCTGTCGCTTACCTTTATTTGGGTAAGGTCGCGGGCGAACTCTACGACACAAAAGCTCAAACCGATGCCTATGAAATGGCCAAGAAATATTCAGAAAAGGCGACCGAGAAAGAAAGACTCTATATTGACGCCGGGTACGCCAGCGCAGTCGAACGTAATCCGGAGAAAAGGCTCCGGATCCTGCTGGAATTGACTAAAAAATATCCACAGGAAAAGCAATTCCACTATGATCTCGGGTTCGTTTACGAAAACCGCAGGAAATATCCGGAAGCCATAGAAGAATACGAGAAGGCTTTAGCGCTCGACCCGAATTTCGGATTTGTCATCAACCAAGCCGGCTATGTTTACGCCCAAATCGGGGATTTTGAAAAAGCCATTCAATATTTCGAGCGCTACGCCGCTATAAACCCGGGCCAGGCCAACCCCATAGATTCCATCGCCGAACTCTATTTACGCCTGGGAAAGTTTGATGAGGCCAAGGCAAAATATCAAGAGGCCTTGGAGATAAGGCCTGATTTTTCCCACTCTTGCAGCGGCCTGGCCTACATTTTCGCGCTTCAGGAGAATTACGCAGAGACCCGGCATTGGCTGGAGGAGTTTATTACAAGGGCTCCGACGCCCGCCGAAAAAATGGAGGGGCACTGGCTGAAGGCCTACTTCGATTATTTCCTGGGCCGCTGGAATGAAAGTTTGTCCGAATATTTGACCATAAGAGAACAGGCTGAGAAAGCAAGCTCGGCTCTTGTTGTGGCAGCAACGGACTGGATGACGGGATATCTCTACACCGACCGAAGAGAATTTGACCTAGCGCGTCAGGCCTTCCAGGGATACAGCGATTGGTGGACTAAGCGAAACCCAGCATCTCAAACCTTTCACTCGCTGGAGCGCAGCTTCCTCCTCGGCTGGGCGGACTTGAAGCAGGGGCGTGTGGACGCAGCTAAAGGCAGGATCAGCGAGATCGAGCCTCTCCTTCCTAAAGTGGAGCCGTCCACCATTGAATCCATGACCTTGTTTTTCCTCCTCTTGGAAGCAGAAGTCTTTCTCGCGGAGAATACGCCGGAGAAAGCCATAGAGGCTGGTGTAAAAATTGTCCCTGCAAATTTTCCCAATATGACGACGGGGAGTATGCCCGACTATAATATCCCCTTCCTCAAGGACGTCCTCGCCAGAGCCTACTGGAAAAAAGGAGACCTCGATAAGGCCATCGCTGAATATGAGCGGCTGACTACGATTGACCCGAAAAACCAGATCCGCTACCTCATCCATCCGCTGTATCATTTCCGGCTGGCCCGGGTGTATGAGGAGAAGGGGGATAAGGCAAAAGCCGCCGGCCAATACGAAAAGTTTTTGGAATATTGGAAAGACGCGGACGCGAAGCAGCCGGAATTGGCCGACGCCAAAAAACGCCTGGCTGCGCTCAAGACTCAAATCAATAAGTGAACCTCCGCGCAAAGAGCGTGGGAATTCAAGAAAAAATCAACAACGGCAAAAGAACTAAGGTTCGCGCGCCCGGAATTGGCCGGATGAGGATGACTTGCTCATCTCCCTGCAATTGACGCCTTAGAATGACGGCGTTATTGAGCCCTCTCTTATAGCTTATGGACATCGACGTCCAGCTTGGCGGGCCGAATGTCGTCTTCATGTCGGGCAGGCTTTCGATATAATCCAGAAATTCACCCGTCCCCCAACCGTGACCCCTTTGTCTTTCGGAAACATTGTGCGCGGCGAAACATCCGTTGAGTACAAGTTTAGGCAGGACAGCGATAAGGTAGTTTTTGTACCAGTCCTTGTCCGCGTCACAGAAAACGAAATCAAATGGCCCCGGGAGGACGGGGACAAGTTGATGTGCATCCGCCAGCCGGGCGTCGATATAGGGAGAGAGACCTGCTTCCTTAAAATTTTCTAAAGCCTCTTCATAACGGTCCTCGTCTATTTCGATGGTGACCAACTTCCCGCCCGTCTTGCTGAGGGCCCAGGCGATCCAAATGCCCGAATGACCGGTCGATGTCCCGATTTCCAGGCCCCGCGTGTATTTGTTTTGGATTATCAGATCGTACAGGTATTTCCCGTCGTTCTCCGAAATATTCATGTCCCGCCACTGCCCTCTGTGCCGGTTAAGAAAATCCCTCACCTTCTGATCCAGACCCTCTTGGTTCTGGGCGGAGAATGCAGAGCCTCTCAATATCGTCACGAAAAACAAAAGAATGAGCCCCAGTGCAGGCCGAAATCTCAAGGTCATTCGAATCTTCTCCTTTGAAAAACGCATGCGTGCAAAAACTCCCTTTAGTTTAGACGAGTCAGCCGCTCGAATCTTCCATTTGACTGATTGAAGGTATTAACAGTTTTTTTCCGCTGTTTCGGGAATTGCCCGGAATATTTGTGAGATACCTAAGGTCTTCGCTCGACCTTACTTCACCTCTGATTGGGGAGGCTGGGGCGGAGCAAGCGTAAACCCCATGGGTTGAAGTATGTCCAGCACATTGAAATAGACCCATTCCTCGGCGATCTTTCCCTCGACGATCCGGTCAATTGCGGCGCCCGAGAGCTGGAATGTTTTTCCGGTGGGCGGAAGATCGCCAAGAGGCGTATGAATCGGGCCTGTGATCGTCCCTGACATCGTGAAAATCCAGGCGATCTTATCCCCTTTGACATACAGATCGTCCAGTGAAAATTTGACATCAGGAACAGCGGTGTGAGTGTCCCCATATTGGCTTTTCAGCGCCTCGAGGCCGACTATGGTTTGGGGCTGGCTGGGGTCGTGCACAACTACGTCAGGAGAATAGATCTTGTCAAGCAAGGCCAGGTTAACCTCATTCCTCGCTCTCAGGTACCAGTCGCCGATGGCCTTGGCCTCCCCTTCTGTGATTCCTCCTGTGGCCTTCTTCTGGCAGCCGTATGTCACGCCAAGCAACACGACCAGGCAAATAATGATGGCTAAGAGAATCAGGAATTTTTTCATGTTACCCTCCTGTCTTGAGTCAATCAATAGCACCAAACATGGCCAGAGTCAAATCAAATAGGGAAATATCTCTGAACTTATTAAAAAGGGGCTTTGAAGAGGGCTCGAGCGATCATGACGCGGAGATCAGCCTGAGAGTCCGTCTTGCGCGAGGGCAGCCGCAGGCCTCCGAGGGCACAAGGCTCCGAGGATGGGTATCCGGCTTGATTTTGGAGATAAATTTTTGTGTCTCCAAAATAAGATAGATCGACCCTGGAGCTTTGGGCTAGAGGAGCCGAGAAAGACGGGCTCGCAGGCCGCCGATCGGAGCGGGGAGCTGAGCCCTTTTCAAGACCTCCAAATAATCATCACGGAAAAAGACATGCTCACTGAAATAAGGAGAGGCTTGAAATTTGTCAAGAAACCATTATGATGGAGTGTTCTGCACTCAGGTACAGAGGAGACGATCGATGTTCGAAATAGTGGCCAGAGAGGAGTTAGCCCAAGGAACTGTTGTTAGCAATTGGATCAGAGCCCCCAGGATTGTCGCCAAGGCCAGACCTGGCCAATTTGTTATCTTGCGCGCTAACGAATCCGGTGAGCGAATTCCCCTGACCATCGCGGATACTGACCCGGAAAAAGGTCTGCTTAACATCATCTATCAGGTCGTGGGGAAAAGCACCGATCTCTTCAAAACGCTCCAGGTGGGCCAATGTTTCTTGGATGTGATCGGGCCTCTCGGACTGCCCACCCACCTGGAAAAAGTGGGTAAAGTCGTTTGTGTCGGCGGCGGCACGGGCGTGGCGGTCGTGCATCCAATCACCCGGGGGCTCAAGGATCTCGGCAATCATGTTTTCGCTATTATCGGGGCCCGCACCAAAGATTTGCTTATTATGGAAGACCGGATGAAGCTCGCTTCTCATGAACTCACAGTTTGCACCGATGACGGCAGTTATGGGCGGCCCGGGTTCGTCAGCGCCGCCCTTAAAGAGCTGTTAGAAAAACACAAAGATATCGGTCTGGCAGTCTGTATCGGCCCTGTGCCAATGATGAAGGCCTGCTGCAATTTGACCAATGAATTCAAGGTCAAAACTTTGGTGAGTCTCAACCCGGTCATGCTGGACGGCACCGGGATGTGCGGCTGCTGCAGGGTGACCGTAAGCGGCCAGACAAAGTTTTCGTGTGTGCACGGCCCGGAGTTTGACGGCCATCAGGTGGATTTTGATGAACTCCAGGCCAGGCTGTGCTCCTATGTCAGCGAGGAAAGACGCTCGCATGAGATTTTCAAAGCCAAGCACTTGACGAGTTGTTCACCTAACGGCAGAAAATAATCCAGCTTCAGCCGGCGTTGGATCGGAAAGGCTCGCTGCGGAAAACAAAATCCCAGTAAAGAAATGTCCGCCCTATTATCGTCGTTGGAATCGATTATTTCACGAGAGAAAGGATAGCCTGATACTCGGTGCGCAGAACGGGACGCTTTTCCAAACCGCTCTTCTTGATCATGTCGAGCACCAGCGGGACTTCCATGAGCTCCTTATCGGAGAAAGGCCTGTTGCCCTCCTTGAAAAAATCAAGGAGAAGCCGGTAGATCGGTATCCAAGAAGATTCTCCCTCGGTCGTCTCGAAAAGCCTGTATTCTGGGGATTCCTTGCGTCCAAAGAGCTTCATCCTGAACCCATACCAATCGCCCGGATCCTCTCCGGGGACAACCTGAAGCGTGCCCCGGACCGGTCCGACAGCAGAATCCTGGCTGTAGCGGAAAAAGACTACCAGCGGATTCTGGATCGTAATTTTTTCCTGGTCAAGGGCAAAATCATGGGCATAAACCTCTTCGACACCTACACCCAGGGCGCTGACGAGTGCGCTGATGACATGCGGCACATAATTCCAGAAGTGATTGCTCGGGCCGGTGGTATTAACGATCTTGAGCGGGGCGAACTCTCCTCTTCCCTGCCGGATCGCCAGGACCTGAGGGTCAACGGCCAGGGCCGAGGCCGCCAGAATGGGATTGTGGTATTCGCGGCTGAGCTCGAGGAGTTGCGCCGCTTCCTGGGTAGAGGCCGCCAGCGGACGGTCCAGAAAGGTCCGCACGCCGGCACGGATAAAAGGCGCGGCGAGTTCGGCGTAGCGGAACGGCAATGCTTCAGTGATAAGGACGCCGTCGACCTTCCCGATCATGGCCTCGGGGGTATCGACGGCAGCGAAGCCATATTTTTGCTGTTCCTCCCGAGGGACAGGCGCTCGGTTCCAAACCTGGGTGACAATGAGGCCGATGTTTTCTCCGAGCCCGCTGTTGAGTTCTTTGGTGAACAGGACGCCGTGGCTCTCGTAGCCGATGACTCCGATCCTCAAAGGAAGCTGTTTTGTTTCTTGCGCGGGCAGGAGGAGTGCGAAGCAGCAGAAAACTCCGGGCAAAAGATGCTTTTTCATTCTAAAATAAATAAATCCCAGAAATAGGGCGAGAGAAAAATGGCTCCTCGGCCAGGACTCGAACCTGGAACCTAGTGGTTAACAGCCACCCGCTCTGCCAATTGAGCTACCGAGGAGCAGGCGCCCATAATTTAGCACGATTGGCCGCTGATTTCAACAGCTTGAAACCGTCTAGGTTTTGGTCTAATATTTTAATAGATATTAATCAAATGCTTGCCTATCCCAGCAAAGTCCTGGTCATTGCCGACTATGATAGACCCCATTTTCAGGAAAGCTTCAAAGTGCAGTTCGATTTTGTCCTTTCCTGCGGGGACGTGGAATTCCGTATTTTCCAGGAGATTTACGAACAATACAACAAGCCGATCTTCGCCGTAAAAGGCAACCATGATCCGGCCAAGCCTTTTCCGGAATTTGTCCAGGATGTCCACAACAGGATCGTTCAACACAGGCATTGGCTCATCGGGGGATGGCAAGGAGTCCCCGACTATAAATCAACGGGGGCTTACGAGTGGGATGACCTGAGTGTCATGGAAAAATTGAGCAAATTTCCCTATGTCGATATTTTTATCTGTCATGCTCCAATCTATAAACTCACAGACAAGGACGACTATGCGCACACCGGGAGTGAAGCCATTCTCAAATATATCAAGGAGAAACAGCCGAAGCTTGTCTATCATGGACATGTCCATGCAAAAATGGGCACGATGATCGATAATACCGCCGTCGTGAGCGTCTTCGGCGCAGAGGTTTTCACTCTCGATTAGCAGGAAACTCGGGGACGCGTACCGAATTTGCCCCCCAAATTATTTTAGAACCGATAGCTGGCCTGCTTGGCCATTTTGCGGTAGTCGTCCCCCCACATTTCGACAATCTTGCACATCTCATACAGCCTGGACCGGAGCCGCACGCCGATCCGGTCCACCAGAGTATCCCCGCTTTTCTTATAGAACGAGTCGCGCGTGTCCTCTTCCTCTTCGGTATCCAGGTAATTGGAGGTAAAGAGGGTCAATTTTTTCTGGTTGTAGCGCTGATTGATGATATAGAAGACGGTTTCCTCCACCCAGGCCGTCGTCCTTTTGGCCCCGAGCTCATCGAGCACCAGGACCTCGTGCTCGAACACCGGAGTAAGGACCTCGGATTCCGTGAGATTCGAATCAGGGGTGAAAGTATTTTGGATATCCCGGATGAGCTCCCGGAAATCATAAAATGAGCACGGGACGTTCTTTTTCTCAATCAGTTCCCTGATGATGGCTACGGCCAAGTGCGTCTTTCCCACTCCGCAGGGGCCGATGAAAAGAAGGCCGACCTCCTGGGCCGGGTAATTCTTGACGAACTGCTTGGAGATCTTCAGGGCATCGCGGTGGGAATCGTTGTGGACTTCAAAATTTTTGAGCGAACAATTCTGGTATCTTCGGGGGATGCGGGCCTGCTCCCAGAGAGTCTGGGTCTTGCGTTCATAAAAACACTCACAGCGCTTGGCTAGAGGTTTCCCCTCCTTCTCGTCAAGGACCCAGCCCGTGCCTTCGCACCGGGCACATATCTTTTCCGCCATCAGTTCAAGTAACCTCTGAGTTGCTGGAGATTATGAGACCGGGCCAGCCTCCTCATGGCTTTCTGCTCGATCTGGCGAATCCGTTCTCTCGTCAGGTTCAGCTTCCTTCCTATCTCTTGGAGAGTCAGCGGCCGGTCATCGTCCAGCCCGAACCTTAATTTTAGCACAAGAGCTTCCTTTTCATCCAGCTCGCCCAAAATCTCCCTGATCTGGTGCTCGATCGAGGACTTGACAATCTGGTATTCGACGGGAGGAGAGGCGTGGTCCTCGATCTTCCCTCCGACTTCAAGCTCGCTATCCGCCCGCCTGTCGCTGAGGGAGACGTCCTTTTCGGCCAGGATTTGCAGGTCCTCGACATCATCCTCGCCGATCCCCATGCTCCGGGCGATTTCCTCCCTTGTCGGTTCCCTCCCGAGCTCCGCCTTGAGCAGAGAGACCTTTTTCTTCATCTGGGAGATCTGGTCCGACATTTTTTGCGGGAGGTTGTAGATACGGACGGACGAAGTCAGGGCATGGATAACCGCCTGCCTGATCCACCAGACAGCATAAGAGATAAACCTGACATTGCGGTTGGGGTCGTACCGCTTGGCGGCCTCGATCAGACCCAGGTTGCCTTCATTGATGAGGTCGAGCATGCCCAGTCCCATCCCCCGGTACTTTTTGACATAGGAGACCACAAACCGGAGGTTGGCCTCGACGAGCGCTTTGATCGCGTTCTTGTCCCCATTCTGAATTTGCCGCCCCAACTCCTTTTCCTCTGCTTCCGAAAAGACGGGGAACTTGGAGATCTGGTTGAGATAGATCTTCAAATTTCTCGAATCGAGGAAATCCCCGTCGTGCATTCGCTTATTCTTGGGCCCCTTCCACCTTCATAATTTTTGTTTGGCTCAACCTCACCAGGCTCTTCTTGCGGGCCTCGAATTCATCCTCTTTTCCCTGGAAAAATTCCTTCTTGACGTACTCTAAGAGCTCGCTGATCTGGGTCTCCATCTGCTGCATTTTCTGCCGCATGTTTAGAATAACCTCGACTCCCGCCAGGTTCACACCGAGGTCCCGGATGAGGTTGAGGATGAGCTCGAGCTGGCGCAGGTCTTCATCAGAATAGAGGCGCGTGTTTCCCTGGCTGCGCGAGGGCTTGAGCAGACCCTCTCGCTCGTAAAGCCTGAGGGTTTGGGGGTGGAGGTCAAACTTCTGGGAGACGATGCTGATGTGGTAATAGTTTTTCGGGCTGCTTTTTGGCTCTTTTTTTCTTCTCATATCAATGGATCCCCAGTTTATCTCTCGGGTTCTCGCCCGAAAGCTTGTCCAATTCTTTCATCAGTTCTCTAATCCGCTGGTCTCCGAACGGAGGAGGAACGATCGCAACTTCGACAAACTGGTCGCCGCGCGTCCGCCGTCCCGGGACCGGCGCTCCCATTTCCTTAAGTCTGAATTTTTGCCCCGATTTAGTCCCGGGCGGAATCCTGATGGTCCTCTTACCGCAGAGCGTCGGGACATCGATCTTTGCTCCCAATGTCGCTTCCGGTACGGTGATCGGCAGCTTCAAATATATATTCGCGCCTTCGCGCCGGAAAAGCGAATGGGGGCCGACCTCGATCGAGATGAAAAGGTCCCCCGGAGGCCCTCCGTTCCTGCCGACATTCCCTTTTGCGGGAACACGGACTTTGGACCCAGAATCCACACCGGCAGGAATTTTGACGTTGATCAGCTCAGTTTTCTGGATCACTCCCTGGCCGCGGCAATGAGGACACGCTTCGCCCTGGCTCGCGCCCGTCCCCTGGCAATCAGGGCAGGCCGCGGAGAACTTCATGAACCCCCGTTGCATTTGGGCGCGCCCGCTTCCTCCGCACGTTGCGCACGGACGCCGACCGGATGTTTGGACATGGCCGCGGCCCTGGCATTGAGGGCAGCTCACCAGGCGCGTCAGCTGGATGCGGGTCTGAAGACCGTTGATCGCATCCTCAAACCCGATTCTCATGGCGTAATGAAGGTCTTCGCCGCGCCCGGACTCCGCACCTTGAGCCGCCCGGGGACCGCCGCCGAAGATGCTTTCGAAGAAATCGGAAAACGACGAGCTCCCGTAGCCAGAAAAATCGAACCCGTCAAACCCGGAGCCGGAGGCCCGCTGACCAGCTCCGGGCGGGGGCTGTTCGCCGACATAACCGAATTGGTCGTACTGGCTCTTTTTTTTCGGGTCGCTGAGGACCGAATAGGCTTCCTGGATCTCCTTGAACTTGGCTTCCGCAGCCTTGTCACCCGGGTTGAGGTCAGGATGATATTTCCGGGCGAGCTTCCGGTAAACCTTCTTGATGTCAGCAGCCGAGGCCGACCGCTCGACCCCTAGGATCCTGTAGTAGTCTTTATCCATCCTTTATCCGGATGAAGCCTATTTCTTTTTATCGTCGTCCACGACCTCAGCGTCGATAACTTCCCCTTCTCCGTTCCCTTGAGCGGAAGACTGTCCTCCGCTCTGATAATCCTGCTGCTGGAAATCCTGAGGCGACTCGGACCCCGAGGATGCCTGCTGCTGGCCGGCCTCCTGGTACATCATCTCCGTCAGCTTGTGAGAAGCGCGGGAAAGCGCTTCGATGGCGTTTCGAATCCGGCCGAGGTCTTCGCTTTCCATGGCCTTTTTGGTGTTCTCGATCTCCGACCTGAGGTTGGCGGCATCCGCTTCAGGAATCCGGTCCTTGTTCTCGCGGAGCAATTTTTCGAGGCTGTAGATCAATTGGTCGGCCTGGTTCTTCGCTTCGACGACTTCCCTTCTCTTCTTGTCTTCTTCAGAATGGGCTTCGGCATCGTGGACCATATTATTGATTTCCTTATCGTCGAGTCCCGAGTGCCCGGTGATGGTAATGGCCTGCTGCTTCCCGGTTCCCCGGTCCTTGGCCGAGACATGGAGAATTCCGTTGGCGTCGATATCAAAAGCGACTTCGATCTTGGGCACGCCGCGCGGTGCGGGCGGAATTCCGTCAAGATGGAATCGGCCCAAAGTCCGGTTATAAGAGGCCATTTCTCTCTCGCCTTGGAGGACATGGATCTCGACGCTGGGCTGGTTATCCGAGGCCGTGGAGAAGACCTCCGTCTTTTTTGTAGGAATGGTCGTGTTTCGCACGATCATCTTGGTGAAGACGCCGCCGAGAGTCTCGATGCCCAGGGTCAAAGGGGTGACATCGAGAAGCAGAACATCTTTGACGTCCCCGGCCAAAACAGCGCCCTGGACCGCTGCGCCAACTGCCACGACTTCATCGGGGTTGACGCCCTTATGGGGCTCTTTGTCAAACAGGTTTCTGACCAGGTCCTGAATCCGGGGCATCCGGGTCTGTCCGCCGACCAAGATGACCTCGTCAATATCCCCCGGCTTAAGGTTAGCATCGGCCAGGGCCTGTTTGCAGGGAGCGACCGACCTCTGGATGAGGTCTTCAACGAGCTGTTCCAATTTAGCCCGGGTCATCTTCATCAAAAGGTGTTTAGGCCCGGAAGAATCTGCGGTGATAAAGGGCAAGTTGATCTCCGTTTCCATGGTTGTGGAAAGCTCGATTTTTGCTTTCTCGGCCGCTTCTTTGAGCCTTTGGATGGCCATCTTGTCTTTGGTCAGGTCGATGCCCGATTCCTTCCTGAATTCCGCCACGATCCAATCCTGAACCCTCTGATCGATGTCATCGCCGCCCAGGTGAGTGTCGCCGTTTGTCGCTTTCACTTCGACGACGCCTTCGCCGACTTCGAGGATGGAGATATCAAAAGTCCCTCCGCCGAAATCATAAACGGCGATGGTCTCGTCCTTCTGCCTGTCCATTCCGTAGGCCAGAGCAGCCGCTGTCGGCTCATTGATGATCCTGACCACATCCATGCCGGCGATCTTTCCGGCATCCTTGGTCGCTTTGCGCTGGCTGTCGTTAAAGTAGGCCGGCACAGTGATCACCGCTTTCTCGACCTTTTCGCCCAAATAGTCTTCCGCCGCTTTCTTCAGTTTCTGAAGAATCATGGCGGAGATTTCCGGCGGGGCGTACTGCTTACCGAGCGCCTCAACCCTGACGTCTCCGTTGGGCGCCTGGCCCACCTTGAAGGGAACCTGCTTGATTTCCTGGTTCACCTCCTCAAACCGACGCCCCATAAATCGTTTTATCGAATAGATCGTATTTTCGGGGTTCGTCACCCGCTGTCTTTTGGCGACCTGTCCGACAAGCCTCTCGCCTTTAGGGGTAAAGGCAACGACAGAAGGAGTTGTGCGGCCTCCTTCTTCATTTGGGATAACAGTCACCTTGTCGCCTTCAGTGATAGCAACAACTGAATTGGTAGTACCGAGATCAATTCCGATTATTTTCGCCATTAGAACCTCCTTGTTTAATCATATGATAATATAAAACTTGAGTACGATTTTGTCAAGTATATTTTATAAATATTTTTAAGAAATACGATTCTGGATCAGAGCAGGACTTATGGGTAAAAGAATAGTCCCTTGATGCCTTCTGAGAAAGACCAGTATATAGCCTGGGAGTCTTCTCTGCTGCCCAATCTTACCTCCATAGCGGTGAACGGCTTTTTCTTCATCTCAAACCTTAAGTTCCTCAGGGGAACCCAGAGATACCAGACAAAAAGGTACCCAATATTTCCCACCCGCGAAATAAACCGTTTCGGCTTGGCCCTGAAATAAAGGTAGATCCCCTTGTCTAGATAAAAGGTATAACTTGAAGGCATGTCTTTGAGCTCGAGCGCATCGAGCTCAAATTTATCGCCCTGCTCAGTGGCTCCGGGCGTAATCTTTTTCCTTTTGGGCGCGAACAGGGCGCTTTTCTTGACAAGCGTCAAAGTCTCAAGCGCGGGTTGCTCTCCCCAAGAGTGGAGGCTTTCTATTTTCCATTCCTGAAGGACCATTCCTCTCGACTTGAGGCTAATGTTTTTTCCCGATAGGTCAAATATGAAATAGAGCGCGGGCGACTTAGCCAGGGAAAGCTCCTCTTTGAGCCTTTGGTTAAGTTGCTGCGGTGCAGGTTTTTCTTCGGCCGCGCAAGCCGCAATAATACAAAAAAGAAAAAGAAGCGAGAGCAACAATTTTGTCCGCATCATTAATAAATGTATATTTTAGTCCCGACGGACGCAGCCTGATAGATTGCTTTCAGGTCTTTGTCGCCGACCCGGATGCACCCATGAGTAACGCTCCTGCCGAGGAGCCGGGTGTAAAGTGTCCCATGAATGAAATAACCGCTTCCAAAACCCAGGGCATAATCCCCCAACACTCCTGCTTCCAATCTGTCTTCCTGATTTTTCGGCACTTCTTTGCCTTCTTCAATAAAGGCCCAGTCAGGTTTGACCCAGGTTGGATCGTTGATCTTCGACTTGACATAGAATTCGCCCCTCGGCGTGTCAAAAATCCATTTCCTCTTTCCGCCCGGTTCTTCGAGAATGCTGCCGCTACCGCAGGAAACAACGGCCTGGCGAATCGTTTCGTTCCCCTTTTTGAGAGAGAGAGTATTGTGGCCTGAATCAATCACGATACGGATACCCCTGGGGGGAAGCGCCAGCAATTTTTTTTGAAGGGATAGGTTGTCCGCCTCGACCCGAGCGACACTCATTCCGCGGCCCGGTTTGTCTGCGGGCAACGTTCCTTCGGGCGAAGGTCTCGGCCAAGCCAGAATATAGGCTATTATTTCGAGAACAACAAAAAGAGCAAATACCACAGCCAGGGACAGGAGAAGTGTCTTTTTTTTCTTCATATTCTCAGGTTATTTTCTCAATGCGGAGATCAGCCGGTCGGCGCTCTCCAGGGAACCGACAATGGTGACGGGAGTCCCTACAGCCACCTCGGGAAAAATCCGGTCCATCACATCGTTCTCGACGCCGACGCACCCGCTCGTAATGCTATCATTACCGCCTCCGTGGATCTCGATCAGACCGCCGATGCCAGCTCCGGGCGGGATCAGCCCTCTTTTTTTTGCCTGAGAAAAGCGCCTTTTGTCTTCTTCATTTGGATAATCAATAAGGAGCGCCTTGTGGAACCGGCTCGTCGGCAATTTCTTGATGACCTTGTATTTTCCTTCGGGGGTGGCCGCATCACCGGCATAGAGCTTATCGGACAGGCCGTACTTGCTTAATCCGATCTCATAGACACCAATGAGGACCCCTTTTTTATATAAAGACAGAGTCCGTTCCAACTTATTCACGACGATCGCTGTCGTTCCCCTTTTTCTGGATTCAGCAATCGTCTCGGCGGCCCATTTCCTCCAAGCCCCCACCTGGTCTTCCTCGGAATAGCGGGCCAGGATAGAAAAAAGGGCTTCCTCCGCTTGAGCGACATGGCGGTCGATTGTTTTTATTTTCTCGGGAAGGTCGGCATATTTCTCCCGGCGCAGAAGGATCTCAGCCTCTTGAGACGCCACTCCAGCCCGGGCAAGGTTTCTCCTGATCAGGTCATTTTCATTCATGTTCAGGGTCACCTTTTTGAGCTTGCTGATCCTGTCTTCAAGAAGCGCGAGCTGGCCGGAGATGTCTCTCGATTTTGACTCTTTCTCTTCTTGAACCTTCTTGAGGATGGCCTCGCCCTCGGCTAGAACTGCCAGATAGCTCGCCTTCACCTCTTCATATTTGCGGAACCAGCCGAATTTTGCTTTTTGCTTGATCAGCTTATCTTTGGCGAGCCCCAGGGATAGGAGATAATTAGAATATTCTTCCGCCGCATAGACAGGAGCACCGGCCCTCCAGAGGTCATTCTCCTGTATCTTGGCTTGTTCGACCTCTGGAGGAACCGGCGGTGTCTTGCACGCGCTAAAAAATAATAACGAAGACAGAATAAAGGTGAGGGAAACCGACTTCAAACTCAGAACAACGCCTCAGAACAGAGTTATCTCTTCCCCTTCACCTTTTCGATCGCCGCTTTGACCTGGTCGGAAATAGCGACTGCTTTTTCCTTTACAGTGGCTGCGGTGTTGGAGGCCCCGAAATAGTCTTCCTGGTCGATGGCCGTCTGAATCTGGGGGAAAGAATCCTCCAGTCCCTTGAGGTCAGCCTTCATGGCTTCGATATCGGCCTTTGTACCTTTTCCCTTGGGGGCTTTTTCCAGAAGAGTCTTGGCTTCGGTGATCGCCGCTTGGGCCTCTTGTTGAGCCGCCAGAGCGGCGTTCTTTGCAGCCTCTTTTTTTGCCGGAATGGTGGCCTTCAGGGCATCAGCATCAGCCACTGCTTTGGCCAGCATTTCCTTGGCCGGGCCGTATTTCTTGAAGAACTTCTTGCTTTGCGTATTGATCTCGTCCATGGCCGCGGTCAATTGGTCGTTCACTGCCTTCAATTCTTCAGGCGCATAAATGGTCGCGCCTTCTTTCGCTGCCGCTTCGATAGCCGCTTTGGCAGCGTCGATCTCTTGCGTGGGCTGCTTGGCGCAGCTAACGAAAAGAGACATCACAAAAACACCCAGAACCATTACCTTGATAACATGCTTCATTTGAATAACCTCCTTCCAATGTGCGCGTCTTTCTACTTACCTAGAACTTTCAGGTTTCCCGTTCCTTCTATTCTCACCTCCTTGTTACTGACTATATGAGCTCATCCTCTAAAATGGCGTTTCACTGAATCCTTGGAATCTGGCAGAAATTCACAACTAGGGCGGGACTGTCTTATCGCTCCAGACCGTCATCGTTGATGCGCTCATTGAGTTCTTCCCTCAGCCTCCTGATTCCCCGCTAGATGTGTCCTCTTTCTAGTCAGCTTTATATCACAGCAATTTTCAAAAGTCAACAGACAACCCGCCTTTTTGCAGGCGCCGTTTTCCCCTTGTCATCAAGACGCTTACTCAAGGTTCCGCCTCTATTCGTCCGGGTCGGCGATGAAACCTTCCTTCATCAGCATCTTGACTTGATCCCGGGCTCTTTTGATCGTTACTTCGGCCATTTTGAACCGCTCTTCGGCCGAAGCTTTCTTTCTGGCGACCCCCTGCTCGATGCCTTTCGTCCCGACGGCAACCGCTTCTCTCGGAAAGACCTCCCACTGGTCCATGTTGGGGATGATGTATTCCTCGCTCAGGCCGTGGTCCTCGGCTACCCTGGCCATCTCCCTGGCCGCTTCGATGCACATCTCATCGGTGATGGAAATGGCCCGGATATCCAGCGCCCCTCTGAAGATGCCGGGGAACCCCAAGGAGTTATTGACCTGATTGGGGAAATCGGAGCGTCCCGTAGCGATGACCCGGGCACCCGCTTCTTTAGCTTCCCAGGGCCAGATCTCGGGGACGGGATTGGCCATGGCAAACACGATGGAGTTTTTGGCCATGCTGGCGACCCACTCTTTCTTGATGACTCCCGGCCCGGGCTTGGAAGCCGAGAGGAGCACATCGGCGCCTCTCATGGCCTCGGGGATATCTCCCTTGATCCCTGCGGCGTTGGTGGTTAGGCAGAGATGCCATTTTTCCTTATACTTCGTCTGCAGCGTCTCCCGGTCTCCCCTGTCTTTGTGCAGGGTGCCGCGCGAGTCCACCGCGATAATGTTCCCCGGCGTGACGCCGGCCGTAACGAGAAGGCGAGCGATAGCGATATTCGCCGCCCCGGCTCCGATGAGAGCTACCTTGATATCCGCTAATTTCTTAGCGACGATCTTGACTGCATTATACAGGCCGGCGATGGTCACGCAGGCCGTTCCCTGCTGGTCATCGTGCCAGACGGGAATCTCGCATTCCTTCCTTAATGTATCAAGAATATGAAAGCATTTGGGATGCGATATATCCTCGAGATTGATGCCGCCGAAGGTCGGCTGGATCCATTTGACCGCCTGGATGATCTGTTCCGCATCCTTCGTGTTCAAGCAGATCGGAAACGCGTCCACGCCTCCAAGATATTTATAAAGAAGGGCTTTTCCTTCCATGACGGGAAGACCTGCCTCCGGGCCGATATCCCCCAGGCCAAGAACCCTTGAACCGTCGGAAACGACGGCGACAAAATTCCATTTGTTCGTCATCTCGTAGGCTTTTTCCTTGTCTTTTTGGATTTCTTTGCAGGGCGCGGCCACTCCCGGCGTATACCAAATCGCGAAATCATTGAAATCTCTGATCCGGCATTTGGGGGTGACCTCGATCTTTCCACGGTAAAACGGATGCAGCCTCATTGCGTCTTTGGACGGTTGTTCGGCCTTGGCCAACAGCTCTTCCACCGTTTTCATGATCATTACCTCCTAAATTATGGAAAGTGTCATTATATTTTATTATCGGGCAAAGTCAAATGCACGATCGGGTCGGCTCTTACAAAGTTCCGTCGCCTGAAAGCAGTGGCACGAATTCATATTTGTTGTTCTTTTTCCCGACCTTTCCGAAATAATACCGGGGATCATGGACAAAGGCCAAAACCCAATCCTCTGCCGTGGCCTGTTCGTAAAACCTCTTTTTGGTCTCCAATGTCTCCAGGGGGAAGAGGTCATAGCTCATGATGTAGGAGAGGCCGATGTGGGCGGAGGTCGGCACCAGGTCGCCGAGATAAAAAAGTGTCCTTCCCTGGGAGGAGACCTTGACACTTTGGTGGCGGGGAGTGTGGCCGGGAGAAAGAACAACGTCCACGCCTTCCGTAACGCGGTTATCTCCATCGACAAGGTCGACAAGCCCATAATCCTCCAGGGGCAAGAAATTCTCGCTGAGATAGCTGGATTTTTCCCGCTCGTTGGGCTGCTTAGCCCAGTCCCATTCTCCTCTCTGGATGATATACCGAGCCCGGGGAAACGTCGGTATGAGCTCGCCCTTTTCATTCCTTAGAGTATTACCGCCGCAATGGTCGAAATGGAGATGCGTGTTAATGACAAAATCGATATCTTCGGGCCTGAAACCTGCGCTGGAAAGAGACGGCAGAAGACCCGGTTCTTTTTCGACGCAGTAAATCCCGCGGAATTTCTGGTCATATTTCGTCCCGATGCCCGTTTCCACAAGAACGAGCGACCGGGGTGTTTTAATCAAGATGGAGTTCAGGGCGAGCTTGATCCTGTTCTGGGCGTCGGCCGGACACTTTTTTTCCCAGAGCGTTTTGGGCACGACGCCGAACATAGCCCCTCCGTCGAGGTAAAAAAACCCGTCCCTGAGCCCATAGACATCAAAATCCCCCAGCCTGATCTTCTCCACGGTCATCTCAAGAGTTTATTCAAATCATAATAGAGGTCTCCGCGCGTGTACTCGGAAGCCTCGATGATGTCTGTGTCCATGCGGATGGCGTCTTCGGGACAGGCTTCAACGCAAAATCCGCAGAAACAGCACCGGCTCAAGTCGATGGTGAATTTCGACGGAACCTTCTGGATTTCAGGGTCGGGATCCTCAGAGGCCTCGACGTTAATACACTCGGACGGGCAGACGGTGACGCAGAGCATGCAGGAAACGCAGCGCGGTTTGCCGTCCTCTCTTTTCGTCAGCCGGTGCAGGCTCCGGTGCCGCCGGGCGAGTTCTTTCCTCTGCTCGGGATACTGGATGGTCACGGCTCCTTTTCTCTTGGTCTTGATGCCAAAGAGCTTGAGGATATGGAAGACCATGTTGACGAAGAAATGGCGGGCCGTGATCAAACCGCCTTTGATAATTTCGATAAAATAGCCCAGCGCTTCGATCATTGGAGAAATCCCATAACCAGCCCGGTCCCGATGATGTTAAGCAGGCTCAAGGGGATGAGGACTTTCCATCCCAAGTCCATCAGCTGGTCATACCTGTAACGGGGGTAGGTCCAGCGGATGAGAATCTGGAGCCAGCAGAAGAATACGATTTTCACATTAAACGCAAGAAGCTGGAACAGAACCACAAGGCCATGAGGAAGAAGCCACGCTCCGCCCCAAGGAAAATGAAACCCGTCGGAGCCCATCCAGGGGACCTGCCAGCCCCCGAAAAAGAGAGTGGTCGCAAGACAGGAGACGATGATGATCTCCATAAAGTCTGTCATCATGAACATCCCCCATTTGAGCCCCCCGTACTCGGTGAAAAAACCGATGATCTCTGATTCCCCTTCCGGCAGGTCAAACGGAACCCTCTTGGTTTCGGCTAAGGCGGCTAGGAAGAAAACGATAAACCCCAGAGGCTGGAGCAGCACCCCCCACCGAGGCAGCCAGCCAAAGAGATTCTGCCCCTGGAAGAGGACGATCTCCTGAAGCCGCAGAGACGGATAGACCATGACAATGCCGATAAGCGAGAGCCCTAAAGCGACCTCGTAGGAAATGAGCTGCGCGGCTCCCCTGATGCCTCCGAGGAGAGTGAACCTGTTGCGGGAGGCCCAGCCGCTGAGGATAATCCCGTAGATTCCGAGCGAAAGCATGGCCAGGACGAAAAGGATCCCGGCGTTCATGTCCAGGACCTGCAGGCTTATGCTCCTCCCGCCGATATTCAGCTTGTCTCCGAACGGAATGGCGCAGACAGTGATCGCCACGAAAAAGAAGGAAAGAAAAGGCGCCAGGGTATGAAGGAATCGATTGGCAAAAGGAGGGACGAAATCTTCTTTGAAGATCATCTTGATGGCGTCGGCAAACGGCTGAAAGAGGCCGATGACCCGGAGGCCAAAAATGCTGGCCCTGTTCGCCCCAATCCTGTCCTGAATGACGGCGCTTTCCTTCCTTTCAGCCCAGGTGAGATAGAGAGTCAGGACAAGGAACCAGACCAGGGCGCAGACAATCTTGATAAGCACGATCCAGAAACCCATCGTTCTCTACTTGTTAAAAAAAGGAATTTCCTTGGCCAAGCGTTGGCGAATCGATCCCGGCGAATCAAGGTCCCAAAAATATTTATGATTGATCTTTAACTCCTTGGCTAGATCCAGAAGCAGTTTCCATTCTGGCAGACCATCGGCCCTGAATTCCAGGGCGGGCGAGAACGCCTGAACAGTGCCTTCGACGTTGGTCAACGAGCCGCTCTTCTCAGCGATCAAAGGCGTCGGGATGATGATATCCACGAGCGAGTCGAGGCTGCTGATATGCGTGGCCAGGAGCACTTTCGTCCTGACCTTGTCGAAAGCGGCTTTGATAGCTTCCATACTCCATGCCTCGGCGAGATGGGAGCCGAAGATAAGAAGAAGGTCCGTTTTCTCTGCCAAGGTCTTGAGGTCGGGAGCGGAAGCGGGCAAGCCGATCTCCTCAAGCCCGCGCCTGTTGGGTGTGCGCTCTTCGGTCAGCAAGAATCCATCGCCTCTTCCCGGCTGAGGGTCGGCGACGAAAATGTTCTCTAAATGAAGCTCCTTCCTGAAAATTCTATGGGCCAAGAAAAGCTCTTCGTTTGTCAGCCGCGTATTGAGGACGACGGCAATCCGCGAAGCTTTTTTCAGGTAAAGCAAGCTCTTTATTTTTTCTGAAAGCATAATTCGTGCCTTATCCCAGCTCAGCCCCAGATTATGCCCTGCTCTTTCCATCAAAATTTTGTGGTGCCGCTCCTCATCGAGATAAACATAGTTATACCGGCCGAAATCGCAGATCCAGTAAGAGTTGACGCCCCCGTTCTCCCGTGGGCGGATACGGAAGACTCTTTGGGACATCTTGACGCGGGGGAACCCCGGGTGAGAATCAATGAAAATATTGCAGCCGCGGCCGCAATGCGGACAGATGGACTCCTTCTTCTCCAGGAACCAGACGCGCGCTTTGAACCGGAAATCGGTATCCGTGATGGCGCCGACTGGACACAGGTCGACCAGGTTGCCGGCATAATTGTTATCAATCAGCTCCGCTTCATAGATGCTGATTTCCGCATGGATGCCGCGGTTCAGGATGCCGGCGTCCTCGGTCTTGGTGATTCTGTTCAAGAACCGGACGCAGCGCGTGCAAAGAATGCAGCGCTCCCGGTCCAGGAGCAAGTTTTTGCTGATCTTGATCCTCTTTTCTTTTTTTTCCTTGGAGTCTTTAAATTGGCCGTTAAAAAGGCCGTATTGCTCATAATAGTCCTGGAGCAGGCACTCCCCTGACTTGTCGCAGATCGGACAGTCCAGAGGATGCTCAGCCAGATAAAACTCCAGGACGCCCTTTCTGGCCTCGATGACTTTGGGGCTCCTGGTCCGGACTTTCATGCCTTCCTTGACGATGGTGGAGCAAGCGAGCTCGAGCTTGGGCTGTCCCTCGATTTCCACAACGCACATCCGGCAGCTTCCTTCGGGCGCAAAGGCGGGGTGGTAACAGTAGTGAGGGATAGAAATTCCGTTCGCCTTGGCCGCCCGGAGCACAGTCAAGCCCTCGTTGACTTCGACGGCCTTCTCATCGATAAATATCTTCACCATGGCGCTTGGCGTTTCCCTCGTTTAACGGGGCAGGCAGCCCTCCAGTTCTCCTCTGAATTTCCGGCACAAGGAAAGAATGGGCAGAGCCGCCGCATCCCCGAGCGGGCAGAGCGTTTGGCCCAGGATATTGGAGGCCAGCCGGATGATGGTATCGATATCATCCACCTCTCCTTCACCCTGGCCGATGCGTTGGACGATCTTATTGATCCAGGAAGTCCCGATGCGGCAAGGCGTACACTGGCCGCAGGACTCATGGGAATAAAACCTTGTCACCGTCTTTAGCACTTCGAAAATCGGGGTATCCTGGTCGATGACGATGATGGCCGCCGACCCCAGCATGGAGTTCGCTCCGGCCAGCGAGTCAAAGTCCATCGCCAGGTCGATCTCATCGGCTTTCAGGATAGGCGCCGACATCCCGCCGGGGATGACCGCTTTAAGCTCTTTTCCGTCTCTCATGCCGCCGGCGTATTCGAAGATGATCTTCCTCAGGTTCGTTCCCAGGGGCAGCTCATAGATTCCGGGTTTCTTGACCATGCCGCTGACGCCGAAAATCCTGGTGCCTCCGTCCTTGGGAAGACCTTTCTTCACAAACCACTCCGCGCCATTCAGGATGATAAAGGGAACGTTGGAGAGTGTTTCGACGTTGTTGATCACGGTGGGGCTTTGGAAAAGCCCGATGGAAGCGGGAAAGGGAGGCTTCAGGCGGGGATAAGCTCTCTTCCCCTCAATGGATTCCAGAAGGGCCGTTTCCTCGCCGCAGATATAGGCTCCAGCTCCCCTATGGACGATAATGTCCAGGTCAAAATCCGTTCCGAGGATATTCTTCCCCAGATACCCCCTTTCGCGAGCCTCGGCGATCGCGTTTTCGAGCCTTCGGGCAATAGCTTCATACTCACCCCGGATATAGATCAGAGCCAGGTGAATTCCGACCGCATAGGAAGCGATGATGGCTCCTTCCAAAAGAAGGTGCGGATTGTGGCTCATGATATAGCGGTCCTTGAACGTGCCGGGCTCGCCTTCATCGGCATTGACGCAGAGATACTTGGGTGTATCCACTTTCTGAGGGACGAAGCTCCACTTGACGCCTGCGGGAAAACCCGCTCCCCCTCTTCCCCGAAGGCTGGCTTTCTTGACCTCCTCCAAAGCATCTGCCGGCGTCATCCCCAGCAAAGCTTTCTCTACAGCTTTGTAGCCGCCCTGCTGGAGATAGACCTCGATTTCAAAGAGACCCTTGAGGTCAAATCCTTTTGTCAAAACGTTCTCGTCCACGTTCCTAGACTAACCCGTCCAGAATTTGATCGATTCTGTCTTTATCCAAATGACCGTAATAATCAAAATTGACCATCATGCAGGGCGCCTGTTCACAAGCTCCCAGGCACTCGACCGTGGAGAGAGTGAACTTCCTGTCCGGGGTGGTCTCCCCTATCCCGATGCCCAGTTTGTTCTTCAAATAATCGATGAGCTTTTCGGAGGCGGCGAGATGGCAGCTCAAATTGGAGCAAACCTGAATGTGATACCTGCCGAGAGGCCGGGGCGAGATCATGGTGTAGAAACTGACCACCTCTCGGACTCTCATCGGCTTGATCCCCAAGACCTGCGCCACAAATTTTTCTTCGTCCGGCGAGATGAACCCGACCTCATTCTGCACAAGATGGAGAACCGGCAGCAAGGCTGCCTCTTTCCTGGGATAGCGGGAGACAACTTCGTCGATCTTCTTGCGGAGCTCGCCGGAATATTCGGGCCTCACCGGTCCAATTCTCCTCCGATCATATTCATGGACCCGAACGTGGGGATGACATCGGCCACATAACGACCCTTGATGAGCTGCTCCAAGGCCGCGACAATATGGAAGCAGGGAGCGCGCAGGTGCAGCCTGTAGGGCCGGTCGGTTCCATCGGAAACGATATAATATCCAAGCTCGCCATTGCCGCCTTCGACGGAAAAATAGACCTCACCTTTGGGCGGCCGGATGCCGGTCCCTTTCATAAAAAACTTGAAGTGATTGATCAACCCCTCCATGGTTGTATAGACATCATCTTTGGGAGGGATTACATATCCTTTGTCGGCCGAGAGGATATCTTTATATTTATCTTTCTCGGCGCCCTCCAGGTTGGGCGAGAGCTTGACTCTTCCCTTGATTTTCTTCAGCCGCGAGGTTTTTATGGCCGCGGCGGGATCCACGCCCTGGGCCAGGACGCTGGCAGGCGTCGTCCGGACACGCCCGGCCGCCTGCTCGATGATGCGCAGGCTCTGCTCCATCTCCTTCATCCGGACCATGTAGCGGTCAAAATTATCGCCCCTCTCCCCCAGCGGCACCTCGAAATCCAGGCTGTTATAAGTGAGATAGGGCTGGGCTTTGCGGACGTCATAATAAACGCCGGTCGAGCGCAAGCAGGGCCCTGTCCAGCCGAAGGCTATGGCATCGTCGGGAGTTACTACGGCGATATCACGGGTGCGGTTGATAAAGATTTTGTTCTTATCGAGCAGGCCGTGGACGTCCTTTAAAACTTTCCGGGTCTCGACGACCGCCTTTTTCAGGGCGGTCTCAAATTCCGGATGGAGGTCGGCCCTGACACCACCGACCCGGATATAAGAAGTGGTCATGCGCGCGCCCGTGGTCTGCTCGATGACATCCCAGAGAAACTCACGGGCCTTCATCTTATAGAGAAAGACGGTAAAGGCACCGGATTCCATGGCCATGGCCGCCAGGCAAGTGAGGTGATCGGAGATCCGGGAAAGCTCGCTCATGATAACGCGGATATACTGGGCGCGTTCGGGCACTTCCACGCCGAGCATTTTCTCGATGGCCATGGCATAACCGAGGTTGTTGATGAGCGGCGAGACATAATTCAGCCTGTCCGTATAGATCAGCAGATTAAAGTAGGTTCGGTTTTCGCAAGTTTTTTCGAACCCCCGGTGCAAGTACCCGACTTCCACCTCAGAGTTGAGGATCCGCTCCCCGTCGAGTTCGAGCATGATGCGGATTGTCCCATGCATAGCCGGATGGGAAGGCCCCATGTTCAGCAACATGGTGTCGGACCGGGCTTCCTTCTGAATTCTTGTCGGCATGTCATTCCCTAAACTTGATGCAGGGCTGGCGCTTCCTCAAAGGATAGTCCTTACGTAACGGATATCCTTCAAAGCAATCGTACATAAAGATGCGGCGAAGGTCCGGATGGCCTTCGAAATTCACCCCGAACATATCGAAGACTTCCCTTTCCAGCCAGTTGGCGTTTTTCCAGAGGCCGGTGAGAGACGAGATGCGGAGGTCGTCCTCTGCCAGCCTCGCTTTGATTCTCAAGCGTTTGTTCCGGGGCAGCGAGAAAAGGTGATAGACCATCTCAAAGCGCGGGTCCTCGCCGAGATAATCCACGCAGGACAGGTCCAAGAGCATGTTGTATTCCCAGGGCTTATCTTTCAAATATGTTACGAGGGAAACGAGGGCCTTTTTGTCGATGATAACGACTTCATCCCCGAGGGACGTCGAAATGTCCTTGACCTCGCCGGGGAACTTCTGCCTGAGCAGGTCTAAGATTTTCGTTTCTTCCATCGCCAATCTTGTTCCTGGTGCTGTATCTTTTCCTGCAATTTTAGAAGCCCGTCGAGCACAGTCTCGGGACGCGGCGGGCAGCCTGGAATATAGACGTCCACGGGAATGATCAAGTCGATCCCCTGAACGACCGCATAATTATCGTAGATCCCCCCGCTGACGGTGCAAGTGCCAAAAGCGACCACCCACTTGGGGTCGGTCATCTGGTCATAGACGGTGCGGAGAACCGGAGCCAGTTTTTGGGTCACGGTTCCGACCACAAGAAGCATATCCGCCTGCCGCGGAGAAAAGCGGGTCCAACCCGCGCCGAAACGGTCGAGGTCAAAATGGGCGCAGGCGGCCGACATGTACTCCATGCCGCAGCACGCCGTGATAAAAGGATATTGGAACAAGGAATATTTCCTGGCCCAGCCGAGCATGGTATTGAACTGGGTCGTGATGAACTGGGCCGGCGGCCGGTGCTTTTTCTTCATCTCCGACATGGCTGACCTTTTTTCATTCCCACTCGAAAGCGCCCTTCTTCCAGGCGTAGACAAACCCGATTACCAACACAAAAATATAGGCCGCCATGATGATGAGGGCGCTCGTAATCATCTCCCTAAAAATAAGGGCCCAGGGGAAAAAGAAGACGACCTCGATATCAAAAAGCAGGAAAATGAAGGCGACCAGATAGAACTTGATCGGGAAAGGGTTGATGTCCTCCCTCAGGTAAGGGCTGCCGCACTCAAAGGGTTTGTCTTTGGTCGGGTTTGGCCGAGAAGGCCCCAGGATCCTATTCATGAAAATCAGGACAAGACCCAGCAAACCGAAGACCGCAAAGACCAAAAAGGTTTCGACCACGTCGTTTTTTCCGAATAACGGCAAATATTTTATAAAATGAGATCGAATTTTGCAAACATTTTGACAATTTTTCTAATATTTCTCATAATAGGCTGTCACAAGCAGGCGGCTGCAGGCCGTGTCTCGCTTTCCGTCCAAGAAAAAATGAAAAAGCGATTCTCCAAAGTCCTCCTGGGATTTGTCTTTGTTCTTTTTTTCCTCGGGTGTCAGAGAAGTAGAAAATCGGAAAACTTTATCCTGGTCACGCTCGATACGCAGCGTGCCGACTATATCAGCGCCTATAATCCGTCCAACGCCTCCACTCCCAATATCGATTTTCTGGCTCGGGAGGGGACCCTCTTCAAGAACGCATACAGCCTGATCCCGATGACGCTGCCTTCGCATGGCAGCATCTTCTTTTCCGAACGGCCTCATAAAATCAAATGCTATAACAACGGCCAGAAGGTCATCGCCAAAAGGTCGATGCCCTCGTTCGTCAACCTGTTTCGGCAAAAAGGCTTCGCCACGGCTGCTTTTGTCTCTCTGGGCATCGTTGAAGCGCAATTTGGCCTTGACCAGGGTTTTGACCTCTACCAAGACAGCTTTCCCCGGGACCGCTGGTATCTTTCGGCCGGAGAGGTCAATGAAAGAGTCTTTTCCTGGCTGGAGAAAAACAAGGACCGACCCTTCTTCTTGTGGGTTCATTATTCAGATCCCCATGATCCCTATGCCCCTCCCTATGTTCCTTTGGACTTTAAGCTCTATCTGAACGACCGGTTGATCTACGAGACAAGCCTACAAAAATACACTCTCAACCAGGTCACGCTCGACTTGAAGCCTGGAAAAAACCGGGTCCGGATCGAGTTCAAGAACGAGTTCGACCGTAACGCGAACCATTATCTGGGCTTCCTGGACAGGCTGGAATTTTCTCCCGTCCCTGATCAAAAGGAGCTGAAGACGAATTTCGTCAGCGGCTGGTTTTTCCTCCGCCCTGAAAATATCTTCTTCAAGGGCAAGAGTTTTATCGACATCACCAATAACTCCAAGCAGAAGCAGGTCCAATTCACCTTTCAAGGAAAGCCTTGGCTTTCTAGGCAAGCGGCCCGAGTATGCTACGGGAGAGAGGTTGAGTATATGGACGGGGCAATCGGCAAGCTCTGGGAAAAACTCCGTGAGCTCCGGCTCTTTGACAAGACGGCCATCCTTCTCGTCGGGGACCACGGCGAAGGTTTGGGCGAATATCACTATGAGTCTGATCCCCACTTCGGCCATATTCATTTTCTTTATGACCTCTATATGAAAGTCCCGCTCATAATCTGGAATCCTAGCCAGCCAAAAAAAGGGATTGTCCGCGAAGAATTCGTTAATCTGCTGGACATCGCTCCCACCATCATAAAAATGATGGGTTTAAATCCTTTTTCCTCTTTCCAAGGAAGAGACCTCTCCCAGCTCAAAACAGATGAAAAGGCGACCCTTTTTGAAGAAACATACAAACCCGAATCTGTGAGAGACCGTTTCGGAATCATCAGCTTCCCCTGGCATCTCATCTTCACGCCCGAGGATAACAAGCTCGAGGTTTTCAACCTCAAAAAAGACCCGCAGGAAATGACCGATATCAGCTCAGGCCAGGAGGTCTCGGAAGATCTCTTGCCGCTTAAACTGAAGCTTGAAGCCTATTCCCGGGAAGCGCTAAGCGGAAAAGGAGAAATAAAGATCGACGAAAAAACCAAGGAGATGCTCAGGGCCCTTGGCTATATTCGGTAGGCGTGCTCCCGGCTAATCGTTCAAGGCATGAAGCGCTATCCCTTTGACCTTCAACGCCGCCTCCATTATGGCTTCAGACAAAGTGGGATGGACATGAATCGTGGAGGAGACATCCTTGACCGTCAGCCCGTGTTTGACGGCCAGAGTCATTTCGGCGATAAGCTCGCTGGCCTGAGGAGCCAAGATGTGGGCGCCGATGACGCGGTCATCCGTTGAAGCAATAAGCTTGACCATCCCCTCCGGGCTTTCCAGGGTTAGGGCCCTTCCATTAGCCTGGAGAGAAAAGAGGCCGATCTGGGTTTGAATTCCCCCAGCCTTTGCTTCCTCCTCCGTCAAACCCACCGAGGCGAACTCCGGTTCGGTGAATACGGCCATGGGCAGGGCCAGATAATCCATCTCTTTGAAAAGCCCGGCGGCATTCTCAGCCGCGATAATGCCTTCATGTTCGGCTTTGTGGGCCAGAAGTTTTCCGCCGATGAGGTCTCCGATGGCATAGATTCCGGGCATTCTCGACTCCAGGCGGGAATTGACCTCGACGAACCCCGCCGAACCGAGCAGACTTCCGAAATCCTTCGCCAGGATCTCCGAACGAGGCTTCCTGCCGGTGGCCAGTAGGACTTTCTCGGCGCTGTGCTCAAAACCCGATTTGGTCTTAAGATTCGTACCTTTGAGCGTGACCTTTCCCCTTTCCAGCATAGCTTCCTCAATACGCATTTCTGTGAAGATCTTGAGCCCCTGCTTTTTGAGCATTCGTTCCAGACGCACAGCCATCTGTTTGTCCATTCCTGGAAGAATGGCCGGCATGATTTCCAACACGGTCACTTCTGTTCCCGCCCGCGAAAAAATCGCGCCGATTTCGAGCCCGATCGCTCCGGCGCCGACGACGATCATCGTCCGGGGGACCGCCTCGAGGTCCAAGGCTTCGCGGTGAGTTATGACCTCTTCTCCATTGGGCTTCAAGAAGGGCAGATCGGAAGAGCGGCTTCCCATGGCCAGGATGATGTTCTCCGCTTCAAGTGGTTTTTCTCCGTTGGGGCCATAGAAAAGGACTTCCCTATTTCCTTTGAGCGCGCCTCTTCCGTTGAGGACCTCGACACCGTTTCTCCTGAGGAGGAATTCCGTCCCCTTGACCAGTCTGTCCACCACGTTCTTTTTTTCCTCTTGAACCCACTTCCAGTTCAGGCGCGCGGTCTCTGAACATCCTTCGATCCCCTGGCTTCGCTTCAACTGGGAGAATATCTGGCTCTGGTGAAGAAGGAACTTCGTGGGGATGCAGCCGTAGTTCATGCATGTTCCGCCGATCCGGTCCTCCTCGATGACTGTGACTTTTTTCTTGAGCTGAGCTGCTCTCAGGGCAGCCACATATCCGCCCGGCCCTCCTCCGATAATAACTAGGTCTCGTCTCTCCAGCATGGCTCCCTCCTTCACAAGAAAGGCATGCCTTTTTTTCACTACTTGGCAAGGGCTCATTATAATTTCTTTTCTTAAATATTGAAAGCCGCCGAAACGCGATGCCGCTTTCGTCATAGAAATTCTTGACAGCGCCAGTCAAAAATGGGAAATATATGGAGACTTACCTGCGGGAGATAAGAAAGCTGAGGGACAACGCGCGGAAGAAAATTCTTAATCTCCCGTTGTTTTTTTTGCTATTCTTTGGCCATTTCTTATCCGGACGTCCATTTCTTTTCGCTGAAAATTCTGGAATTCTTCTAGGACATGTCAGGGACCAATATAAGAAACCTCTTGAGAACGTGCGGGTCACTCTAAGGTCCCAAGAGGCTCTTTATCAGGAATCTGCCTATTCGGATAAGAATGGGTTTTTCGAACTCAACGGGATCCCTCCCGGGGTACTCGCCGTGCTTTTCGAACGGGAAGGATATCTATCTTATAAAGCGCCAAGAGTCGTTATCGAGCCCGGCCGGATTCTCTATGTCAGAATCAGTCTTAGGGGGGCAGAGAAGTCCGACTCTCCTTCCCTCCAACCGCTTTGGGCCGATCTCACCAACGATTCGGCCCAAACCATCATCAACGAGAATCAAATCGAGGCTTTCCCCTCGGGCAACAACGTCTGGTCGCTTATTCAAAACCAGGATTTTTCGGCGACGACAAATCGATTCGATATCGGGGGGATATGGGCCAGCGAGCCCGCGCTTTTCAGCTCCCGAGGCAGCGTCTCCTGGACCCAGACGAGCTATCTCATTAACGGGATGGATGTCACCGACCCCTACCTCGCCGGCGCCCCGCTTTATTATCCTGACCTCTACAGCCTGGACTACACGCGGCACAGCAACGGCCAGCATCCCATCCCTTACATCGCGCCCGGCGGATATTTCGACCTCATCCCCAAGCAGGGGACCTCGCAGTTTCACGGCGCCCTCACGGCTTTTTTAACAACCCGGGCGATGACGACCTCCAACATCACTCCAGCCCTGGAGACGGAAGGGCTATATGAAACCAACCGCCTGAATTCCTTCCAAAACTATAACGCTCAGGTTTCTGGGCCAATTCTTTCCAGCCGGCTTCTTTTCTTCGCCTCCTTCACCGGCCTCGGCCTTTCGCGTGATATCGCCCAATTCTCTCCGGATGATAACGCCTCTGTCTACTCGGGATTGGTCAACCTGACATACCTCATGTCCCGAAGTTCGCTCCAGATGTTCTGGACCGGACAAGTCGTCCGCCAGTTCTCTTATGGAGCGGACAGGCTGGTTCCTTATTCCGCGACCCTGGACAGAAAAAACTTTTTCCATGTCCTTCAAGTCACCTGGAGGACGAAGATTAGGCCGGACCACACGCTCGAGGTCGGCGCCGGGTTCAGACGGGGAAATTTCCATTCTGATTTTCAAGAAGGAGCGACCGAACCGCACGGGCTTGAAATCTTTACAGAAATACCTTCCGGAGCCGCAGCAGCAGCGGGCCAGGACGGCCGGACCGCTCTAGTTTTGGAAGGCCTGGGGCAGGCCCTGCTGGGAAACCTGTCCCGTTTTCATCATCGCCTGGATTACGGATTTTCTCTCAAGTATTCCTCCTCATCTTCTGAACTTGCCGTTCTCGATAACTACCATCTTCATTTTCTTGGAGAACGCCCCTTGGAGATCGTCCGGTACAATACTCCGCTCCAACACGGAGAAAAGGCCCTCAATGTCAATTTTTTTGTTCAGGAGACTCTGACCTTTTCTAATCTCGCCTCCCTATCTCTGGGCCTGAATTTCATTTCCACGCGGGGCTGGACATCGTCCGGCCATTCTGGGCCAACCCAGGACCCGCCAAGTCCGATTTTCCAGAGCCGGGGCGGATGCGTCACCTGGCAGAATCTTTCTCCCCGCCTGGTCTTTGCCTTCCCCTTCACCTCACGCAAAAATACCTGGCTCAGAGTGTCGGCCTCGCGCTATTATTTCGAGCTCCCCCTCTGGTACTTGGCCTACGGAAATCCCTATGCCTTGGCCGGGCTGGTTTATCACTGGACGGATGCCAATCATGACCTCAGGTTCCAGGAGGGCGAGGCCGGCAGGCTCTTGCGGAGAGAAGGACCTCATTATGCCCGCATCGACCCGAACATCAAAAGGCCGTACACCGACGAGCTTTCAGCGGTCCTATCGCGGGTGTTCCCAAAAAATTTTTACTTATCGCTGGCCGGTTTTTATCGGAAAACGGAAAATCTTGTCGAAACCATAAACGTTGGCGTTCCCCTATCCTCCTACGACCCGGTCGAGATCTTCGATCTCGGCGATGATTATATCCCGGGGACCGGGGACGAACTCTATTTGACCGTTTACAACCAATGGAAGGACACGTTGGGCCAGGATTTTTTCCTCCTGACTAATCCCGAGGCCGGCGCAAGAGTTTCATACTATCGCGGCCTTGACTTGACCCTGGCCAAGAAATTCAGCCCGAGCCTGGTCCTCTTTTTTTCCGCCACAGCCACCGAAGCCACCGGGACGACAAGCCCGGGAAACACAGAATGGGAAAATGACGACGGCGTCGTAGGGACTCTGTACGATAACCCGAACGCCTCAATCTTCGCTCGCGGCCGGTTGCGTTTTGACCGGGCCTACACGGCCAGGCTTGGCGCGGGCGTCGCTGTTCCCCTTGGCTTCCGGCTCTCAACGTTAATCACCTATTACGACGGCCAGCCCTTTGCCCGGAAGATCATCGTCACCGGCATGAACCAGGGTCCTTTCTATGTTCAAGCCTCTGCCCGCGGAAAGACCCGCTATGAATTCAACATGACCGTGGACGTGCGCCTAGAAAAAGTCTTCGACCTGGGCAAGGCGAGAGGAAAAATATTCCTGGACGGATACAACATCTTCAACTCTGCCTCTGCGGCCAAGGAGTCCGAATGGACAGGACCGGAGTTTCCGTTGCGTAACGCCACGGAGATCGAGTCACCGCGGGTCTTCCGCTTAGGTTTCTCCTATGAATTCTAAATATTTTATTAAATCGATAGGTTTACTATTCTTCTGGCTGGCCGCGGCGCTTCTGCCGCCGGCACTTCCCGGCTATGAGCTCTTTCTTTACCGCCCTTTCGAACAGAAATTTCCGCTTGGTCCGGACAAAAAAGTCCTGGTCCATGGCGAATTCTTCGGCCAGTTGCAGCTCCCGTCCACGTACCCCAGCTATAATGACCTCACCGGGCCGGAAGACCGCTGGAACTTCGGGTTTCGCACCTTCATATTCTTGACTCGCACCACCGCCTTAGATTTCCAGCTTCTTACGCACGACGACGGTGGTCAAAGGACAAAATTCGACTGGCACTTCTCGTTTCATCAGGAGATCTTCGAGCATCTCACGCTGATTCTCGGGCATGATTCTGACCATGACGCCGACCACACCAGCTATCTGAATGGAAAGCCCTATTACACGAACCGGAACTACATCGGGTTCAGCGTACCTTTTCAAGGCAAGGACTATGTGATTGAGCCTTTTGCCTGGTTCTTCCATCATACCAACCAGCGAACCCATCTCGACCTCTCCGGGGGCAAGGTCAGGCAGGAATACGGATTGCGCGCCGGCGCTCAATTGGGGAAAAACGTCACGGCGAGCTTGCAGGTTATTGTCCAGTCTGACACGGTGTTCAATATAGGACAGACATTGATCGCCGACTTGATTTTCCGGTTCAACCTGACGGAATGGCTCCAGCTCGCTGCGGGAACAGGCATCTGGGCGGACACGGAAACAAGCCCCCTGGGAAACAGGCGATCCCACTCGAAATTGATCTGGGGGATGGCCATTCTCTTTTAAGAAAGGAGAGAAAATGCTGCAAGCGTGGGAAAAGGTTGTTTTTTCTCTCATCATTCTCGCGACTTTTCTGGGTTTTGCTTTTCCGATCTACCTCCGCTACCGGATCATCCGTAGAGGCAACCCGGAGATGCGCTTCTCCGGCCTGGCCCGAAGGGTCGGAGACACCTTGTCTAAGGTCCTCCTCCAGAAATGCACCTTAAAAAACGAGCGCATCTTTACCGGACTCGCGCATGTTTTCATTTTCTACGGCGCCCTGACGTTTGACACCATGACGGTCAACCATACCCTGGAAGGTTACGTCAACAAGTTCTATCTCTTCGGGCAGACCGGGGTCGGACTCTTTTTCTCTCTGATCGTGGACGTCTTCGCACTTCTTGTTCTTGCCGGGATTCTCTTCTTCATCGTCCGCCGGTTCATCGTCAGACCGAAGGCCTATAAGACAACTCTGCTCGATTCCGGGTTGATCTATTTTTTCATCATCGCCGTCACCCTGAGCTATCTTTACTTTGAAGCTTTCGCCATCGCCAGGCATCCCGAAAGCGCCCGCCTTGCCTTCTTGGGAAATTATCTGGCCGACAGCGTCCAGAGCTTGGGCTTGAGCCCGGACGTCATCGCCGCCCATTTCCGCCTCTCCTGGTGGCTCCACATTCTGCTGGTCTTCGGGTTCATCGTCTATGTTCCCCACTCCAAGTACCTGCACATGTTCACAGGGCCCCTGAACGTATTCTTCCGGTCCGAGCGGCCGAGCGGAGAAATCCAGCCGCTGGATATCGAGAAGTCTGAAGTTTTTGGAGTCGAAAAAGCGAGCGACCTCTCCTGGAAGGACCTCCTGGACGCATTCGCCTGCATGGAATGCGGCCGTTGCCAGGATGCCTGTCCCGCCTTCCTCAGCGGCAAGCCGCTTTCGCCGAAGATGATCGTTTTCAACCTTGAACGGCACCTCCTCGGCGAGAAAGTAAAACTGCTAAAAGGCAAACGGGAAGACCTGCCCTCCCTTCTTCCCGGTGTTTACAGCGAAGGAGAAATCTGGACGTGCACGACCTGCGGATCCTGTCAGCATGTCTGCCCGGTTGAAATCGAGCATATCCGCAAGATCGTCGGCATCCGCCGGAGCGAAGTCTTGATGCAGAGCAAGTTCCCGCAGGAGTTGAATGCCTTTTTCCGCAATATGGAAACAAACGCCAACCCCTGGGGGATCGGGTTCGCCAAGAGAGCGGACTGGGCGGCTTCTCTTGAGGTTCCCTTGATGGCTGACCGGAAATCGGCGGAGTACCTCCTTTGGGTGGGATGTGCCGGTTCCTATGACGAGGAGGGCACCAAAATTGCGGCGGCGATGGTCTCTCTGCTTAAAAAATCGGGGGTCGATTTTGCCATCCTGGGGACAGAAGAGAAATGCTGCGGCGATTCAGCCCGGCGCCTGGGCCAGGAATACCTTTTCCAGACGCTGGCCGGCGAAAATTTGAGCCTTTTCCTCAAATACAACGTCAAAAGAATCATCACCTTCTGCCCGCACGGGTATAACACCTTCAAGAACGAATACCCCCGGCTTCTCGGTCTTCTCTCTTCGTTGTCTAAAACCGACCGAGCCACGCTGGCCAAGATCGAAGTCGTGCCCCACATCGTCTTCCTCGACCGATTGGTCAAACAGGGTCGGCTCCCCATCAAAGCGAATCTGGCCGGCAGCCTGACCTATCACGATTCCTGCTATCTTGGCCGGCATAATCGTATTATCGAAGAGCCCCGGGACATTCTGTCGCGGCTTTCTCCGGAAAAATTCATCGAGCTCGGACGAAGCCGCGAGCACAGCTTCTGCTGCGGGGCCGGAGGAGGGCTGATGTGGACCGAGGAGAGCCTGGGCCAGCGCATTAATCATCTGAGGACGGATGAGGTCATCCACTCCGGGGCAAAGGTCGCCGCAACGTCTTGTCCGTTCTGCTTGAATATGCTCAAGGACGGTCTAAAAGACAGGGGAAAAACCGAAATTGCGGTTAAGGACATCGCCCAGCTCCTGGCCGAATCGCTCGAAGGATAGAATTCTGGCGCCGAACGAACAAAGGCAAGAGGGTTACTTCAGAATTTCTCGGAAGGCGGCCGTTGCCCGCGCGACATCCTCATCGTCGATGTCCTTGTGGGTGACAAATCGGATCCCGCTGCCGCCGGGTGAAGCCAGGCCCAAAATCCTCCTTTTTTGGAGTTCCACGAGGAAATCGGCGATGGAAATCTTGGGGTGGGAAAACCCAAAGATGATGATATTGGATTGGATCTCATCGGGATCGAGCAGAACCCCGGGAAGGCCGGCTATGGCCGAAGCCAGTTTTTTCGCTCTTTCATGGTCCTCGTGAAGACGGCCCGTCATTTCCGTAAGAGCGATAATCCCGGGCGCCGCGAGAACTCCCACCTGCCTCATTCCTCCCCCCAGAGCCTTCCGGACTCTCCGAGCAGAAGCGATGAAATCAGCCGGCCCCACGAGCATCGAGCCAACGGGAGCTGATAGTCCTTTAGATAGGCAGAACATCATCGAGTCGGCAAAACCCGCGTACTCCTTGGCCGGCAGGCCGGAAGCCGCGCTGGCGTTGAAAATGCGCGCCCCATCCAGATGAAGCTTGATCTCATGTTTATCGGCGACTCGCCGCAACGCCTTCAAGTTCTCGACCGGGACGACGGCGCCGCTCCAGTTGTTGTGGGTATTTTCCACGCAGATAAGCGATGTCCGCGGGCTGTGGACTGAGGGTTTCCGGATATTCCGTTCAACCTCGTCCGGGTCCATGGCGCCCCGCATCGAAGGAAGGGGACGGGGCGTGACTCTCGAGATGAAAGTCAGGTGCGTCGATTCCATATTATAAATATGAGACCTTGCCTCGAGAATCACCTCTTCGAGTTCCCGAGTCCACACCTTGACGGCGATGGAATTGCCCATGGTTCCCGAAGGAACATACAGGGCCGCGTCTTTTCCCATGATCGCAGCCGCTAGGCCTTCAAGCTTTTGGACGGTCGGGTCATCGCCGAGGACATCATCCCCGACGACGGCCTCCGCCATCGCCCTTCGCATCTTCTCCGTGGGTCTGGTGACGGTATCACTGCGGAAATCGGAAATCTCGCTCATCGTCCGGTCCTCCTCTCTCACGCCCAAATGAGAACTCATTATAGATAAAAATCTGGGCCGCAGCAAACGGAGCGCACTTCATCAGACGGAGACATTGAAACTTTTTTGATGTTTACTTCGTTCATATTCTATGGTATCTTAATTTTGTAAATCACTTCAAAGAGTGACCGAAAGCGTTGTGCGTGAGGCATGCCGGCGAAAAAGATCTTTGCGTATAGCCATCTCCCGCTTCTCTTCTTCATAGTTTTTTTCCTCAGCGCCATCCTTTTTTCCCGGATCATCCAAAAAGGGGAGATGGTCTCTGTGCCCGACCTCGCGGGCAAGACGCTGACTGAAGCGAAGGGCGACCTGGCCAAGCGCAAGCTATCCCTGTTTGAAAAAGGCGTGGAATTAAGTGACCGCTGGGAAAAAGGCCGGATTGTCCATCAGGAGCCTTCAGCCGGTTCAAAAATCAGAGTCAGCAAAATAGTCAAAGTGGTCCTGAGTAGCGGCAGTGAAATGGTCGAAGTGCCCAAACTGACAGGAAAAAGCCTGGAGGCGGCCACAAAGATGCTCATCGAGATCGGCCTCGGCAAAGGCAAAGTATCGCAGATTCATACCCCGGAATACGCGGCCGGCCGAATCATTGCCCAGGAGCCTTCTCCTTCTCCGCAGAAGGTGAAGAGGAATACTCCCATCAATCTCCTCGTTAGCCAGGGAGACGTTGAGCCGAAATACGTCATGCCCGACCTGATCGGCCGCAAGGCCGGCGAGACCGTCGCCAGGCTCAAAGAATTGGGATTCCAGGTGGCCGACATTCGCTATTCTTTTTATCCCGGCCTCGAATCCGGCATTATCATCAAGCAGTTTCCTCCCCAAGGCTATGGAATCGCCAAAAGAAACCTCATAACCCTGGAGGTGAGCAGATGATCCGACTCGCACCCTCCATCCTTTCAGCAGATTTTTCCAAGATCGGCGAAGAGGTCAAGTTGGTTGAGCAGGCCGGAGCTGACCTCGTCCACGTCGATATCATGGACGGCCATTTCGTCCCCAATCTGACCTTGGGCCCTCAAGTCGTCTCCGCGCTCAAGCGCACCTCTTCGCTTCCCCTCGACGTCCATTTGATGGTCGAGAATCCGGGATTTTTCATTCCCCTCTTCCATGAGGCGGGCGCCGATTGGATCTCCATCCATGTCGAGGCCTCTCGTCATCTCCATCGGGAGATCGGGTTGATCAAAGACCTGGGGATGAAAGCTGGACTGGCCCTAAATCCGGCGACTCCGATCCGTTCTCTCGACGAAATTCTCCCTGACCTGGATTTCATTCTGGTGATGTCGGTCAACCCCGGGTTCGGGGGACAGACATTTGTCAAGGCCACGCACAAGAAAATCAGGCATCTCAATGACCTAATCAAAGGCCAGAATTTGGTTATCTCCATCGAAGTGGACGGGGGGGTGAACCTCCATAATATGGAGGCCCTCATCCAGGACGGAGTGGAGATATTGGTCGCCGGCGCGGCCATTTTTGCCAGCGCGAATCCTCCCCAGGTGATCAGGGAGATGAAAAAGGTCATCGACAAGTACAATCCCGCATGAACTGTCTAGTGACTGGAGCAGCCGGATTTATCGGGTCTCATCTCTGCCTGAGGCTGCTCGAAGCGGGCCATCATGTCGTCGGACTGGATTGTTTCACCGATTTCTATCCCCGCTGGATCAAAGAAAGCAACCTCGGCCCTCTCCTGAAGAACAAAAATTTCGAGTTTCTGCCGGAGGATATTCTCGAGGCCGACCTGGACAGGATCCTCCGACAAACAGATGCGGTCTTCCATCTGGCCGCACAAGCCGGCGTGCGAACGAGCTGGGGGGAGAACTTTTCTGTCTACATCCACAACAATATCCTGGCGACCCAAAGGCTCCTGGAAGCGGCGAAGGCCCGCTCCATCCAGAAATTCATCTATGCCTCTTCCTCTTCCGTCTATGGCCTTACTCCGACACTTCCGATGTCAGAAATGAATCTTCTCCGCCCCCTCTCCCCCTACGGAGTGACCAAGCTGGCGGCTGAACAACTCTGCTTCTTGTACTATAAAAATTACAATGTTCCCACGATCTCCCTCCGATTTTTCACCGTTTACGGGCCTGGCCAGCGGCCGGACATGGCCTTTCACAAGTTTTTCAAGTCGATCGCCGAAGATAAGCCCGTCACGATATTCGGAGACGGAAAGCAGACCAGAGACTTTACCTATATCGATGACATCGTCACGGCCTGTCTCGCAGCCCTTCTCCAGGGAAGAACGGGCGAAACCTATAATGTGGGCGGAGGGCACAGGGAGAAATTGGAGGACATTTTTCCCCTTCTTGAGGATATCTGCCAAAAGAAGGTGGAGATTCGCCGGGCTGAAGAGCAAAAAGGAGACGTGCTCCACACCCTTGCCGATATCGAAAAGGCCAAGAAAGACCTCCGCTACGCCCCCCGGGCCGTCCTCGGGGAAGGCCTCAAGAAAGAATGGGATTGGATACGGGAGCTGTATATTTCTTAACCTAACGAGGACAGGAATGAGCGCTATGAAAAAAGTCGTCTTCGTCGTTCTTATCGCCTTTCTTTGCGGCCTCTCCCTCTGGAACTGTAAGGCAAAAAAGGTCGCCATCGACCCTGCGATCGCATCCTCGGACGAAGCTCTTTTCAAAGCCGGTCAGTCCTATATGAAAAAAGACCCTGAAAAAGCGCTTCTTTATTTTCGTCAGGTGATCGATTCTTTTCCCAAGAGTTTCTATGCTCAGAGGGCCAAGCTGGCCATCGCCGATTCCTATTTTCAAAAAAAGGATGAAGGCAGCATGATTCTTGCTGCCTCAGAATACAGAGAGTTTATCACCCTTTATCCCTACAGCCCCTCCGCTTCGTACGCTCAGTACCAGATCGGCATGGCTTCCTTCAAGAATGCCCTGAAGCCTGGCCGGGACCAGACCAAGACGAACCAGGCTCTCGCAGAATTCAAAAAGGTCGTCACTAACTATCCGCTGAGCGAAGAAGCTAAGCTGGCCCAGGAAAAAATCAACGAATGTGAGGAAAGGTTGTCCACTCAAGATTTCCTGATCGGCCTATTCTATTACAAGAGCTATGCTTTTAAGGCGTCCACGAGCCGATTAACGGAGATCCTGACTAATTATCCCACCTACGCCAAGATGGATGAGGTCTATTTCTATTTGGCTGATTCCTACTATAAATGGGGAAAAACAAGCGAGAGCGTCCCCTATTTTATGAAACTCGTCTCAGATTATCCGACCAGCAAATATGCCAAGAAAGCCCAGGAGAGACTGCGTGAGATCGAAAAAAACACCCCCAAGCCAAAGGAATAGGGAGGTTTTCATGAAAAAAAGTCCGCGCTGGCTGACCGTTTTTTTCCTCGTCCTCTATCTATTCACTGCCCCGCTAGCCATCGCTCAGACTCGCCCCAAGACCGCGTCATCAGCCCATTTCAAGCCGGGACTGCGTTTTGATTATTTTTCCCGGACCGTTAGCTGGTCTAATGACGAAACGACCTCCAAACTCACGTCTTCTACCGGCAGCCTCGTCCTGGAAATCGAATTCCGGCCGGGCTTCTCCCTGGCCGCCATCCTCGGCTATTCCTCCTCGGCGTTCGATAACGTGGCGTTCAACAAGCTCCCTATTTCTATCGACTTTGAAGGCGGAGGGATCAACGGCTATGTTTTGGGAGGCGAGTTCAACGGACGTCTCCTTTCCGGACTGCATTTCGGCATCGATATCGTTGGTCAATTTCTGGCTTGCCTGGGGGCCAATAAAAAATGGAACGTCCCCGGGCTGGTCGTTTCCGGCACAGTCGAAGGAAAACCGACTTGGATGCACGCCTCCATAGGACCGCAATTTATTTATAGAGGGTGGAAGGGTTTCAGCCCTTATCTTTATCCAAGTTTGGATTATCTCTGGGGGACGTTTACCATGAAAGAGACGATCCAGACTCTCAGCGGAGAAGAGAAAAAAGATCTCCGGGGAAAAAGCCTCTTCGGGATGGCTCTCGGAGCCATTATCGACGTCTCCGCCAAGTTCCAAATCAAAGGCGAGGCAGGCTTTTATCCCTACCAGGGCGGTGTCGATTATTCGGCCATGGTCAAAGCGCTCATCTCTTTTTAAGGGCGGCGGAGGATAGGATGAAAATCTTAACAACAAAGAAAATAGCTTTTTTTCTGCTTCTCTTATGCCTGATTGTTACGGCCTTCAGTTTCCAAAGACAGAAGGTGGAGAGAGGTCGGCAAAGGGAGACTCGCTTCCGGCCTCGGGAAATACGGAGTCTCAACGGAGGCCGGCCTTTTCATATCCAAGGGCCCCGCTACGTTCCCGGGCAAGTCCTGGTCAAGTTCAAGCCAACCCTTCAGAACCAGCTCATTGATGCCGCCGTAGCGGCCTATTCCTCGAAAAAGATCAAGAAAATACCGCGGCTCGAGGTCTATCAGCTCAGGATTCCCAAAAATATCACGGTGGAAGAGATGGTCTATGCGTTGAATCAAAATCCGGACGTCGAATACGCTGAGCCCAATTTCATCGCCCGTATCGCCCTACCCCCCAACGATCCGCTTTTCAGAGTCCAGTATGCCCTCCTGAACACCGGACAGGAGCTCGGGATTCCGGGCGCACCCGGGGGAAAGGCCGGCGCCGATATCAAAGCCACGACCGCCTGGGTGGAGACCAAGGGAAGCGCCGATGACATTATCGCCTCGATCGATTCGGGCGTCGATTTCTCCCATCCTGACTTGAGAAACAAGGTCGTCTCCCGTGGCCGCGATTTCGTCAACAACGATTTTGATGCCACAGATGACGTCGGCCATGGAACATTCGTGGCCGGGATCGCAGCAGCCGACACCGATAATAACGAGGGAGTGGCGGGAGTGGCCTGGAATTGCAGGATCCTTCCAATTAAGGTCATCGACGAGAATGGCGAGGGCGACTACAGCTGGCTCGTCGAGGCCATCATCTGGGCGGCGGACAACGGCGCTGATGTGATCAGTATCAGCCTGGGAGGTGAGGATTCCTCAGATTCCCTGCGGGATGCCCTGCAGTACGCCCATGACAAAGGCATCGTCATCGCCGCTTCTGCCGGAAATGAGGGGGACTCCGTTCTTTATCCCGCCGCCTATGACGAGTATTGCCTGGCTGTGGCGGCAACGGATTATAATGATGTCCGGATGTCCTGGTCGAATTCCGGTCCAGAGGTGGACGTCGCTGCGCCGGGCGAGAACGTCATCGGTCTTGTGCCGACCTGGTTTTGGCCAAGCCAAGGGTACCCTGGAGAAATCCCTTATGCCTTGGGCTCGGGGACATCCGCTTCCGCCCCTCATATCGCCGGGATGGCGGCATTGCTCAAGAGTGTCAAACCTTGGTTGACGGCCGACCAAGTCATGGATATTATCCGCTATACGGCGGATGACGTGAACTCCGCCGAGAATAAAGGGAAAGACGATTTTATCGGGTACGGCCGGATCAACATGGAAAAAGCTCTTGTCCCGATCAAGATATCCAAATGAAAAGGGAATGATCCATTCTCTCCGCATCAAAAACCTGGCCACTATAGAAAACATGGAGTTGGACTTTAAAGAAGGGTTTTCTATCCTCACCGGGGAGACTGGAGCGGGAAAATCGGTCATCATCGACGGGATCAAGCTTGTCCTCGGGGAAAAAGCATCGCCGGAGATGATCCGAACGGGAATGCGGGAGGCCGTCATCGAAGCTATCTTCCGCGTCCCCCAGGAAAAGCGGACATCAGGAGAATCCGCCTTCCTTGATGAAGGCGAAATCCTCCTCCAGAGGCAGGTCTCTCAGGAAGGCTCCGGGAAGGCTTATATTAACGGCGTGCTCGTCCCTATAAAGCGATTGAAAGAGATCAGCCCGTCCCTTATCGATATCTACGGTCAGAACGACCATGTCTTTCTTCTGCAGCTCGAAACTCATCTCCAATATCTCGACCAGTATCTCGGCCTGGTCGAGACGAGAGAGGAAACAGCCGGCCTGGCTCAAAAACTCCGCTATCTCCTCCGGCAAAAAAACGAGCTGGAGACGAGAAAAAGGGAAAGAGAGCAGCGCCTCGATTTCCTGAGCTTCCAGATCAAGGAGATCCAAAACAGCAACCTCAGGCCAGGAGAATGGGAGGAACTCCTGGCCGAGAGGAACATGCTCAGAAACGCCGAGAAGATCGCGGGTCTCGTCGAAAAAGCCCTGGATTTATCCTACATTCAGGAATATTCCATCTCGGCCCTTCTCCTGAAACTCGGAGAAGCCGTCCGCGAGCTCAGCCGCTTTGACCCCGGATTTCAGGCTTTTGATGAGTCGATAAATCAATCTGCCATTGCCGTCCGGGAGCTCTCTGATTCCCTGATCAAGTTCAAGGAAAAACAGAATCTTGGACCGGAAAGGCTGGAGGAGCTCGAGGGAAGGCTTAGCCTGATCGAAAAGCTGAGAAGAAAATACGGCCAAAGCGTCGAGGACGTTCTCCTTTACCTGGCCAAAATCAAAAATGAGCACGCCGACCTTCTCCAAAGCGAGGAGAAACTGGCTGACCTTGCCAAAGAGATAAGTCAAACCTTTTCCGAGTACCGGACAAAAGCGGAGACGCTCAGCCGGTTGCGCACGGAAGGCGCAAGACATTTGGAGACGCAGCTGGAAAAGGAGATCGCGCTCCTTGGAATGAAAAAAGCGCGGTTTCGCGTCAAGATTGAGACCGAGTCGCCGGCGCTGCTCGAAATAGAAAAGGCCCGGGATTCCGGGTTGGATGATGTCGAGTTTCTGATCAGCCCCAACCCGGGTGAGGAACTCAGGCCTTTGCGAAAAATCGCTTCCGGAGGTGAGCTCTCCAGGATCATGCTTGCCCTGAAAACCATCGACAAGGAAAAGGGCGGATCGAGAACCCTCATCTTCGATGAGATCGATTCCGGTATCGGGGGGAAGACGGCGGAGTGCATCGCCGAAAAACTCCGTGGACTCTCCAAGCGGCATCAGGTCATCTGCATCACGCATTTGCCCCAGATCGCCTCTTTCGCCCCGCATCAATACAGGATCGATAAGATGATGGGCAAAGGGAGAACGTACACAACGGTCAAGGAGCTGGAGTTCGAGGAGAGAGTCCAAGAGATCTCCCGTCTCCTCTCGGGAAGCCGCATCACCCCCACGTCGCTCCAGAATGCCAGGGAGATGCTTCTCCATAATTTAAAAGGGGAGAAAGGAAAGACGTCAAATGAGCCGAGCTCAGCTCGCCGCAGCAAGGTTTAAACAAGGATTCAGCTGTTCCCAGGCTGTTTTTTCCGCCTTCAGCGAAGTTCTTGAGCTCGACCCGCAAAAAGCTCTCAAGATCGCCCAGCCCTTCGGAGGGGGAATCGCCCGGATGGGATTGACTTGCGGAGCCGTCACGGGCGCCTTCCTAGCGATCGGACTCAAGTATGGAAGGACACGGCCCGAAGACGAAGAGGCCAGAGAGAAAACATACGCCCTCGTCCACGATTTTATCCGTGAGTTCAAAGCCCGCTACGGGTCCATCGTCTGCCGCGAGCTCATCGGCGTCGACCTCGGCACGGCCGAGGGGCACAAACAAGCTGTCGAGCGCGGCGTCTTTGAGAACCTCTGCTCCAAGTATGTCCAGGATGCCGTCGAAATATTGGAGCAAATTCTATAAATGTCCGGCGAGCTTAAGAACCTAACTTTTTTCGTTCAGACATTCGGCTGCCAGATGAACGAGAGCGACTCCGAACGCATCGCCGGTATCCTCTGTCGGGCCGGGGCGACAAAAGCCGCCCGGCCTGAAGACAGCGACCTCATCATCGTCAACACCTGCGCCGTCCGGAAAAAAGCCGAAGAAAAGCTCTTTTCCTATATCGGAAGGCTGACCCAGATCAAAAAAAAGAAGCCCGTTCAGGTGGGGGTCGTGGGCTGCGTGGCTCAACTTCGAGGACTTGAGCTCCTGGAAAAAAAGTATAGCGTAGATTTTGTCCTCGGTCCGGACAACTACGGAGAGCTTCCCGACATTCTCCGGAAAAGCCCGGCCGAGAAGCACATCTCGACCACCTGGTCAGCGGGGTGGCATGAAACGCCGTCGGACCTCGTCCTCCGCGAAAGCAACCTCAGCGCTTTTGTCCCTGTCATGGAAGGCTGTGATAACTTCTGCGCTTACTGTATCGTCCCCTTTACTCGGGGACGTGAAAAATACCGCCCGCTTCCCTCGATTATTGAGGAGATCGCAGATCTCTGCAGAAAAGGGTTCAAGGAGATTCAGCTCCTGGGCCAGAACGTCAACTCCTACAGGGACCCGCAATCCGGCAGGAGCTTTCCTGAGCTGCTCCGGGAGACGAGCCGTGTGGAGGGGATCGAGTGGATCCGTTTTCTGACATCTCATCCGAAAAATTTCACTCTTGAGATCGCCGAGACGATGCAGGCAGCAAAAAAAATCTGCCGCCAGCTGCATCTTCCGCTTCAGTCCGGGGCGACATCTGTTTTGAAGAGAATGAAAAGAGATTATACCCAGGAAGAATACCTGGGAAAAATCGCCTTTCTCCGCCGACTCATTCCGGAGATCAGCTTAAGCACGGACATTATCGTCGGATTCCCCGGTGAGTCAGAAAAGGACTTCGAGGAGAGTCTCGCCGTCCTGCGTCAGGTCCGCTTTGCCAATATTTTTTCCTTCCGCTACTCTCCCCGGCCTCTGACCCGGGCGTCAGAGCTTAAAGACGATATTCCCCCTGAAGAAAAAAGAAAAAGGCTCGCTGAGGTCCAGGCGCTCCAAAAACAAATTCAACTCGAAGATCACGGCCGCCGAGTGGGCAGCGTTATAAAAGTCCTATGTTTGGGCTTGGCCAAGAGGACGCCCCATCTGTATTCCGGCCGGAACGAAGGATATGAAGTGGTTAATTTCTCATCTCCGGACGACCGCGTGGGAACATTCGTCGATGTCCGGATCACCGGCTTTGGTGCTTACAGCCTTCACGGAGAGAGAATACCTGTCTCATGAAGGCTCTGTATTCCTCATAGAATACGCTTTTCAGAAACCATCTTTGCAGGATCTGACCATCAAGGGCATCCACCATGATATGGGCGATATTGAGGAGCGGCGGGCATGCTCTGAGCGAAGGCCGCGGTTTCTCAATGATGGCCACGTGCCAGGAAGAGCAGGGCCTGGCTTTGGTCAACCTCCGCTTCGTCACAATTTCAGGCCTCTGCTCGGGGATCCCAAACGCCGTCCTCAAGAAATGGGCTGTCTGGGGGTCTTCCAAAGCGAGGAAGAGAGCTTGCTCTGAGCTCAGCCCCTCAGGCCTTCCTGGGCGAATCGTTCTCATGGCCTTTGATTGACCTTCTTTAGTTTCAACGCTTCAGGCCGCCCTATTTTCTCACCTCTGCGCCTCCCCTCAGGATTTCAAGGACCGCATCTCTGAGGACATCCTGGCTCAGAGCCTTTGCAATTTGGCCCGTTTTATGGTATACAAGCTGTTCAAAATTTCCCGGAAAAGGGAAAAACCTTTACACTCTATCGCGCTTGGCCGAAAGGCTTATAGTAATACGTACGACATAAGGAGTTGGTAGATGTTAGGAGCTACTTCTTTTGAGATCATTGCCCTATGGGCCGTCTTAGGAATTGCGCTTCTGGGATTGGCTTACGCCCTGTTCCTCAGACATCAGATCATGTCCGAAGACAAGGGGAACCAGAAAATGATCGAAGTCTGGGAAGCAATTAAACAGGGAGCCGAGGCCTACCTCACCAGGCAGCTCAGAACCATTTTGCCGTTGATCATCCTGCTGACTGCTGCGCTATTCTTTAGCGTATATATCGTCCCGCCCTCCGCCGAGGCGCTCGAACGTTTTTCCAAACTAGGTTCCAACCAGGTTAAACTGGTCATCGGCTTTGGAAGGGCCGCCGCGTTCGTCCTGGGAGCCCTCTTTTCCTTGATGGTCGGCCAGTTCGGGATGCGCATGGCCATCCAAGGGAATGTCAGGGTAGCGGCGGCAGCCCGGACAAGCTTTGACAAAGCCCTCAAGATCGCTTACAGAGCCGGCACGATCACCGGAATGCTGACAGACGGCCTCGGCCTCCTCGGAGGCACGGCTATTTTTATGCTCTTCCAGAAGGCTGCGCCCGATGCCCTCCTCGGGTTTGGGTTTGGAGGCACTCTGCTCGCCTTGTTCATGCGTGTTGGCGGAGGCATCTATACAAAAGCGGCCGATGTAGGAGCCGACCTCGTCGGTAAGGTGGAAGCTGGCATTCCAGAGGATGATCCGAGGAATGCGGCCGTCATTGCTGACCTCGTCGGCGACAATGTCGGCGACTGCGCGGGGATGGCCGCCGATATTTTCGAAAGCTATGAGGTCACCATCGTTTCGGGATTGATCCTGGGGTTGGCGCTCGTCCAGATTACAGGCCAAATCAAGTGGATTATTTTCCCCTTGCTCGTCAGGGGAATCGGGGTTTTTTCCTCGATCATCGGGACCTATCAAGTCCGAGGCAAGAAAGACGAAAAAAGAGGCAACGCCATGGCCGGCATCAACAGAGGTTTCTACACTTCGGCAGCCCTCTGTTTCATCGCCTTCGCCTTTTTAGCCCATTTTTATATGAACGAATGGCGGGCCTTTCTTTCCGTCGGCGCGGGGATCATCTTGGCCATCGCCATCGATGAGCTGACCAAGCATTTCACAGACACGCATCACGCGCCGGTCAAAGAAATCGCCAGGTCCTCCCGCACCGGCCCTGCCACGGTAATCCTAACAGGCCTATCGGTTGGGATGGAATCGACAGTCTGGGCCATCCTGACTATTGCGGCCACTATCCTTTCTGCCGTTCTCATCTATTGGGGTCAGCCCGTTGCCTACGTCCTCTACGGCGTTGCCATGACGGGAATCGGAATGCTGACGCTGACAGGCAATAACGTGGCCATGGATTCCTTCGGCCCGATCTCGGACAATGCCAACGGCATCGGGGAGATGGCCGGTTTGGATAAAAACGCCCGCCAGATCATGGCCGACCTGGATGCTGTTGGCAACACGACGAAGGCGATCACCAAGGGCGTGGCGATCGGGTCGGCCGTCATCGCCGCGGTTTCGCTCTTCGGCTCCTTTATGACTGATGTCACTAAAGTCCAAGCGCAACTCAACATTCCTGAGGCCATGCAACTCCTCAACACCGGAATCCGCGTCTCGATGCCTATGGTCCTCATCGGGATGCTCATCGGCGGAGCTATTCCCTGGCTTTTCTCCTCCCTCACCATCAACGCCGTCTCGCGCGCCGCTTCTCTCATCGTCATGGAGGTCCGCCGTCAGTTTAAGATCCCGGGACTCATGGAAGGGAAAGTCAAGCCTGACTACAAGAAAGCGGTCAGCATCTGCACGGTTGCGGCTCAAAAAGAACTGGTGGGCCTGGCCCTCCTGGCCGTGCTCACGCCCCTCATCGTCGGCCTGACACTTCAGGTGGAAGCGCTGGGCGGGTTCCTGGCCGGCGTCATCCTCAGCGGCCAGCTTCTGGCCGTCTTCATGGCCAACTCGGGAGGCGCCTGGGACAACGCCAAAAAAACTATCGAAGACGGGCTCTATGGGGGAAAAGGCTCTGACAGCCATAAAGCGGCCGTTGTGGGAGACACCGTGGGCGACCCGCTCAAAGACACGTCCGGCCCGGCCCTCAATCCTATGATCAAGGTCATCAACCTCGTCTCCGTGCTTGCCGCGCCCATCATCATCCAGTACCGCAAATTGAGCTGGGGAGTGGCGATATTCGTTGCGGCAGCCCTCATTGTTTCCATCATCGCTATTTGGTATTCCAAGCGCTCAGGCGAGAAAGAGTTCCATCAGGTTGAGGAGGCAATCGCTCCCGGCCCCAAAGAATAAAAGACAGGGACGCGTCAAAATAGAATCCCGGAGGCAATTCTAATTCTGTAGTAAGAAGGGCTTGGAAAAGGGCTGCCACGACCATCACGCGGAGATCAGCCTGAGAGCCTGTCTTTCGAGGGCAGCCGCAGGCCTCCGAGGATGGGTAACATAAATGATTTTGGGGACGAGTTTTTTTGTCCCCAAAATAAGAATGATCAAGCCTGGAGCCTTGGGCCGGAGGAGCCGAGAAAGACGGTTCTCTCAGGCCGCCGATCGGAGCGGAGAGCAAAGCCCTTTTCCAAGATCTCCCTCGATCATCACGGAAAAAGAGATGCGTGACAGGCCCCATTCTTGGTTGCTATTCTCTCCTGTTTTAGTTATAATTCGCTCCCTTATTCGTCCTCATCCTGGTTGAGGCAAAGAAGATGAAGGTTAATGTGTGGAATACTATCTTGCAGCTCAGCAAAGAGCGAGGCGTCGAGCCTTCGATCATCATCAACGCCATCGAAGAATCTCTTAGGGTCGCCTCGACCAAGTATTTCAACCATAACGAGAAGATCAACATCTCCTTTCGGCCGGAAAAGGGCGAGCTTAGGGTTTTTGCCACCAAAAAGGTGGCAGAGAAACCTCAGGACCCCGCTGCCGAGATTTCCTTGGATGAGGCAAAAAAAATAAAAGCAACAATAACCCTGGGTGAGAGCATCGAGATCGACCTGCCGGCAGACACGCTGGGACGCATCTCAGCGCAAGCAGCCAAGCAGGTCATTTTCCAGAAAGTCAGGGACGCCGAACAGGAGAAGATTTACTTCCAGTTCGCTCCCCGCGTCGGCGAGATCGTCACTGGAACGGTCCGGAGGGTTGAAGACGGCAATATTATTCTTGAAGTCACCAAAACCGAGGCCTTTTTTCCGGCTCGAGAAAAGCTCCCCAATGAAGACTTCAGCAGGGGTGACACGGTCAAAGCTTTAATCACTCAAGTCCAAAAAACCACCAAGGGCCCCCAAGTGTTTGTCTCCCGGTCCCACCCCAAGTTCCTGGCGAAATTGCTGGAGCTGGAGATCCCCGAGATCGCCAACGGAAATATTGAGATCAAAGACCTCGTCCGTCAGGCCGGCGAGAGGGCCAAAGTCGCCGTCCTTTCCAAAGAGAAAGACATCGACCCGGTGGGCGCGTGCATCGGCGTCAAAGGGAATCGAATTCTCGCCATCAGCAAGGAGCTGCAGGGAGAGAAGATCGACATCATCGAGTGGTCCCCCCACGCTCCGGCTTACGCGAAGGCCGCCCTCAGCCCGGCCCGGATAGGCAGAATCCTCCTGCTTGACAAACAGGAAAAAATCATGCAGGCGATCGTCCCGAAAGACCAGCTCTCCCTGGCCATCGGAAAGAAGGGCATCAATGTCAAGTTAGCCTCACGGCTTGTCGGCTGGAAAATTGAAATCAAACAAGAGTGAATATGAAAAAAGAGACGGCCAAACCCAAACCAAAGAAAAAGCTCAAAGCAGCGGAAGAAGCTCCCAAGCCTCGGCCGAAGTTTTATCTTTATGAAGGGATGACTCTCGGAGAGGCGGCTGAAAAAATGGCCCTGAAGCCAAAAGCCCTCTTGGATAAACTTGCCTCCAAAGGAAAGCTCCTGGAATTCAACGACCCGATGGACGAAGCCACTGCCGCTATAATTGCCCAGGTTGTCGATGCCGATATCCAATTTTTAAGCTACGAAAAAGAGATCCGCCGGCGGGCTGAGGCCAAGGCGAAGGATCTGCTGGCCCGGCCTCCTGTGGTCACGATCATGGGCCATGTCGACCATGGCAAAACGACGTTGCTGGATGCCATCCGGTCATCGCATCTTGTCGATAAAGAGTCAGGCGGGATCACTCAGCACATTGGTGCCTACCGCGTCTTCTTCAACAACAGGGCCATCACCTTTGTCGATACTCCCGGTCACGAGGCCTTCACCCAGCTCCGAGCAAGAGGAGCCAAGATCACGGATATCGTCGTCCTCGTGGTCGCGGCAGACGACGGCGTAATGCCTCAGACCAGGGAAGCTATTAGTCATGCCAAAGCGGCGGGTGTGCCGATCATCGTGGCCATTAATAAGGTCGACAAACCCGAAGCCAACCGCGACCGCGTCAAACAGCAACTCTCCAAAGAGGGCCTTCTCGTCGAGGACTGGGGCGGGAACACGATCAGCGTCGAGGTCTCGGCCAAAGAAAAGACCAATCTGAAGGAACTCCTGGAAATGATCCTTCTCCTGGCCGACGTCATCGAGGTCAAAGGCAATCCTAAGGTCGAGGCCCAGGGGGTGGTTCTCGAAGCTCAATTGGACCCCAAAAGGGGTCCTATCGGAACGGTGATCATCCAGCACGGCGTGCTTTCTCTGGGAATGGCCTTCATCTGCGGGATGACCTCGGGAAAAGTGAAGGCTCTTTTTGATGAACACGGAAAAGCGATGAAAAAAGCCGAGCCTTCCATGCCCGCGGCGGTGCTCGGGTTCTCCGCTGTGCCCACAGCGGGGGATTACTTCCAGGTTGTCCCTGACATTGAGACAGCCAAGCGAATTGTCACCCACCGCCTGTCCAAGGTTAAAAAAGAGGAGCCTCCAAGACCCGAACACATTACTCTGGATGAGTTGTTCAAGAAGATTGAGCAGGGGGAAGCTAAGGAGCTTCCGCTCATCATCAGGGCCGATGTCCAGGGTTCGGTGGAAGTCCTTCGCGATATCCTCCCGCCTCTCAGCTCGGAGAAGATCAAAATAAAAATCATTCATACAGGCACAGGGAATATTACGGAGTCGGACGTGATCTTGGCCTCGGCCTCGAACGCCATTATCATCGGCTACAACGTCAGGCCGAGCCAGAAAATCCTCGACCTGGCCAAGAAGGAAAACGTGGAAATCAGGAGCTATAACATCATCTATCAGCTGACCGAGGACATCCGCAATGCCCTGGTCGGGATGCTTGAACCTGTCGAAAAAGAGGTCTACCTAGGCCGGGCAGAGATCAGGAAAATCTTTCAGATTCCCAGGGTCGGGGCGGTGGCTGGCTGTTATGTCGTCGACGGGAGGATCACCCGCAGTGCCCGGGTCAGAGTGATGCGCGGTCGAGACGTGGTCCACGAAGGCCGCATCTCCTCCCTCAGACGCGTCAAAGAAAACGTCACTGAGGTGCGGAAGGAAATGGAATGCGGCATCTCCCTAGAAGGATTCAAGGACATTCAGGAAGGTGATGTCGTCGTCGCCTTCGTCATAGAAAAGGGAAAACCGGTTTAGGGGGCTAGCGTTTCTATGGTCATCGGTCTTCTCTCCCTCGAGATTTTTCTTCCCTATTCCCATTCTCTTAAGGAAAAAAGAAAAGTCCTGAATGCCTTCCGCGACAGGTTCAAAAAAAAATACAATATCGCCTTTGCCGAGCTCGATTTCCAGGACAAGTGGCAGAGAGCAAAAGTCGGCATCATCACTTTGAACAGCCAAAAATTGTGCGTGGACCAACTCCTGCAAAAAATCCTCGCCGAAGCCGCGCAAAACCTGGAAGGGGAAATCCTGCGGTCGGATATCTGCTACTTCTAGCTGGCAGGTCTCATCGAGGTCCCCTCTCGGAGAAAGACAATGGACTTTAGCCGAAGACAAAAAAGAGTCAACAGCATGATCAAAGAAAGTCTCAGCCGGGTTCTTGTCCGGGAGATCCAGGATTCCTCCTCGGGAATCATCACTCTGACCCGAGTAGAGACAAGCCCAGACCTGAAAACAGCGCATATTTATTTAAGCATTTTTGGCGAAGTCGACAGAGACGCGCTCCTGGCCATGCTCGAGAAAAGGAAAGGCCATCTCCGAAAATATGTTGCCTCTGAGGTCAAACTCAAGTATAATCCCGACCTCATTTTTTGTCTGGACCCGACTCCAGAATATGAAAGCCGAATTGACCGGTTGATCGAGCAGCTGAGAAAAGATGAAAAATGATCCTATTCGACTCATCCAGAAAAAAATTCTTGCGAGCCGGCGCATCGTCGTCACCAGCCATCTCCGGCCGGACGGCGATTCCATCTGCACAAGCCTTGCCTTAGCCGGGATGGGAAGGCTTCTGAGCAAGGACGTCCGCATTATCAACAACGACCCGACACCTCTCCCCTTCAACCAGATGCCGGAGGTGAAAAGGATCACGATCGGCCAGATACCGCCGCGCGTGTTTGACCTTGTGATTCTCCTGGAATGTGCCAACGTCTCCCGCTCCGGGCAGGAAAACCTGGATGGCTATTTCAAGATCAATATCGACCATCACTATTCTAATGACACCTATGCGGATATCAACTGGGTCGACCCCGGCGCTTCTGCTGTCGGAGAGATGGGCTTCATCCTGGCAGAAAAAATGGGCCTGCGCTTGACCCCCCAGATCGCCGACCATCTCTACTGCGCTATCGTCTCGGATACAGGCTGTTTTCAATTTTCCAACACGACGGCGAAATCTTTTGAAGTCTGCCATAAGCTGGTCAAGTCTGGGGCGAACCCGACAAAAATCACCGAGTTCCTCTTCAACACCAACCCGCCGGAAAAGATCAAGCTGCTCGGGCAGGTCCTCTCCACGCTCATCATGAACAAAAAAGGCAATATCGCCTCCATTACTCTGTTCAAAAAGTTCCTCGAAGCTCTTCACCTTAGAGAAATAGACACCGAAGACATCACCACCCTGGCCCGCTCGATCCGCGATGTGGAGATGGTTCTTTTCTTTAAAGAGATGGCCAAGGATACCTTCCGGGTCAGTCTGCGCTCCAGGGGGGACGCCAACGCGGCCGCCATCGCCGAATATTTCGGCGGAGGGGGCCATGTCCACGCCGCCGGTTTCACGGCAGTCGGCCCGTATGAGCGCTTGATCAAAGATATTCCCAGTCGGATCGAGAACCTCTTGCGGAAGAAGACCATCCCAGCCCGGCGACGGAAAAACCTGCCCGCCAAGACCGATTGATGGACGGCTTGATTCTCGTCGACAAGCCTCTGGGCGCGACGTCCCACGATATCGTCTTAAGAATCAGAAAAATTCTCGCTCTCGAGAAGGTCGGCCATTTTGGGACGTTGGACCCTCTGGCCACAGGACTTCTTCTCTTGGCTGTGGGCAAAGCCACGAGGCTTTTCCCCTTTTTTTCAAAAGAAGACAAGGTTTACAGGGGCAAGATCAGGCTCGGCTTTTCTACAGACACCTATGACGCCCTCGGAAAGCCCATGTCTGAAGAACAAGCGGGATATCCCGACCGGCAGACGCTGGCGAAAGCGATGAACACATTTGTCGGAAAAATAAAGCAGGTCCCTCCGCCCTACTCAGCCAAAAAACTCGACGGGAAACCGCTCTATAAATGGGCCCGCGCGAAGAGGATGATCCATCTTGAGCCCAGTTCTGTCATGGTCTATTCCTTTGACTTAAATGCCTACTCCCCACCATTTCTCGATTTCGAATCGAGATGCAGCGCGGGAACATATGTTCGCTCTTTGGCCCATGATCTCGGGCAATGCTTGGGCTGTGGCGCCCATCTGGCCGAACTCCGCCGCCTGGCCGTGGGCGGATATGATATCTCCGCCGCCTGCTCTCTCGAGCAGGTGAAAAGGCTTGCCGAAGAGGGGCAGACGGCAGGCTTTGTCCTGCCTCTCGAAACGATACTTCAAGAATTCCCCAAGGTGATCCTCAAAGAGTCCGGCAGGCGTGAACTTCAAAAAGGAAAAATCCTGCCGACCGAACACATCCTCAAGGTGCTCGGACCACGGCCCGATCTCGGACCTGCCGACAAGGAGGGCGACGAGATCTACCGGCTTTTCAGCCTGGAGGGCAAGTTCCTCGCCCTGGCCAAAAAGGGCGAGAAGCAAAAGGGGCTCCTCCCTTTCCTGCGTCTGTCCTAAAAGGCCTCGTTTCCCTCAATGAATCCTTGAATTTTTGCCCGAGGTGGTGTATTTTAGGAAAGTTATGAGGCTGAACAAGAGCCAGATCGAGCACATGGCCTTCATCATTGTCAGAAATCTCAACAAAGAAGGCAAAGTGATCCTCGAGGACAAGAACAAAATCATCGACCAAGTCACCAATCTCATCACCGAAGAATTTCAAAAAGAGGACCAGCTCGACCAAGAAGTTAGAGAAATTCTAAGCAAGCACATGGAAAAGATCAGAAAAGAGAACATCGAATACCAGACCATGTTCCGGATGATCAAGACGAAACTGGCCAGAGAAAGGAACATCGTGCTATGAGCAACAGGATCTCCCGTGAAAAAACCAATTTTCTCTCCCGCCAGATCCTCAATGCCCTGAACAAGAACGACCAGGTCGAATTCCTGGACGACCCCAATGAGATCCGCCTGAGCATCGTCAAGGCCATCGAGGAAGAAATGAAACTCTACGAGAGTTTAGACAAAAAAGCCGTGGAAAAAATCCAGTCGCAGAAAAAGTCGATCGAGGAAGGAAGCCGGGAGTGGGAGATCCTTTACCGCAAGTATTATAACGAGGAGCTAAACAAGCTCGGCAAACTGACGGAGTGATCCGCCTCCCCTGGTGTCCATGAACCCTGTGATCGAGATTGAAGAGAGGGTCCGCTATTCGGAAACAGACCAGATGGGAGTGGCCCATAACAAGAGCTATTTTGAATGGTTCGAGATCGGCCGCACCGAGTTCTGCCGCCACAGAGGAGTCCCCTATGAGGAAATCGAAACCCTGGGATTCTATCTTGTGGTCGTTGAGGCCTTCTGCAAGTACAGAAGACCGCTCCGCTATGATGACGTTTTTGTGATTCGTGTCTCCCTCCGCGAGATAACGCCCAAAAAAGTGGTATTCGATTACGGACTCCTGACCAAGGATGGACGAAGGCTCATCGCCTCCGGTTATACGGTTCATATCGTGACCAACGCAAAAGCGGAAGTATCGTCCATGCCCGAGCAGTTATTGAAGAGAATAGGTGGGGAATAAGCCTCCCTCAAGAGCTGATCAGGTCAGATAACCCTTCTTCCTGAGATAGGAACTCAAGGCCTTCGGCCAGGGCGAGAATGGACTTAACCCGATGTCCCTGGCCCGCTTGTTATCCAGGACCGAATAGAGCGGCCTCCTGGCCCTGGTGGCGAATGTCCGCGAATCCACGCCTTCAAGGCGCGGCTCCTTTCTGAGAAGCGAGAAGATTTCCCGGGCGAATTGATACCAGGTGCATTCGCCTTCGTTGGTCATATGGAAGAGGCCAAAGTGCGATGTGCGGATGAGCTGGCTGATTTTTTCGGCCAGCTCTGCCGACGCTGTTGGCGTAACCCATTGGTCATTGACGACACGCAAAGGCTTTCCCTCCCTGTCCCATGAGATTATCCGGTCGACGAAGTTGTATCCCTTCTCCCGGGAACTCGCTTCGCCATAAAGGCCGCAGGTGCGGATAAGAAAGTATCTCTCAGCGAACGCCCGAACAAAAAACTCGCCGGCCAGTTTGGAAACGGCATACACGCTCAACGGATAAGGCGTGTCCTCCTCGACATACGGGCTCCTTTTCCGGCCGTCAAAAACATAATCGGTGCTGAAATGGACGAGGACAAAACCGAGCTCTCGGGCCGTCAGGGCCAGGTCTCTGACAGCAATGGCGTTGACAAGGAACGACTCCCGCGGATTGTCCTCGCACTCATCGACACGATGATAGGCTGCGGTGTTGATGACGATTTCAGGGGCGAGCCGGCGAAGGGCTTCTTTTGTTTTCTGGGGCTGGGTAATATCGAACTCGGGATAATAGAGAGGAATGATTTCATCCTGCTTCAAAGTTTTGACCAGGTCAGAACCCAACTGTCCGTCTGCGCCGATCAGGGCGATACGCATCGAAGTCCGAACTCCAAGCCTTGTTGTACTCGATTTCTCACGCGCCGAGGAGCCGTTTCCCGGGCGAAAAAAAAGGGGCTAGGTCGGAACCCTGGCCCCATCCGATTCAAAACAAAAAAGACCGGCGCTTGCCGCCTCAGAAGATGTACCGGAAACCAAGGAGCAGTTTGTGATGCTCGTCGAAAGAACGATTCTCGGTGATGACCGGAGCGCGCAGCTCGCCGAAAATCGACCCGACCGAGGAACTGCCGGACTTGAACAGGTCGACGCCAACCTGGAAGACCAGGTCGATGCCGCCCTTGCGGGTTTCCTGTTCCTTGGTGCTGAAGCCCAAACCGCCAGCCAGGAAAGCCGGACCGGCATGGACGTTCAGAAGGACATTGCCCATGACGAAGGTCTTCCAGGGCTCACCCCTGAGCGGGATGCCGGGTCCGAAGGACAGGATCAGGTCGAGGGTGTCGGGGACGATCTTGTAGAGCAGGCCGAGACGGGCCCAGAGCATGGTGGTGTAGGTCCCCCGCAGAAGACCCGGGCCGCCTTCCACCAGGAAGAACAGCCGCTTCTGGGTAACATCAAGGACAACACGGCAAGGTTCGGAGACGGCCCCAAAATCATCGGTCACAACAACCGTCACGGCATAGGAGCCGGGCTTCTTGAAAATATATTCCCAGGTGAGAGGAGGTTCGTTGTCAATGAACTTGTCGACGGGATTGCCGGCCGTGTCGGTGATGGCGAAATCCGCCTTGACCACTTTGCCGTCGGGGTCCGTCGAGCCGGAGGCGTCGATGGTCATAGGCTTCCCGACAAAATTCTTGCAAGGCAGGCAGGATGTTTTCAGCTGGCAGGTCGGCGGAGCGTTGACAAAAACCTTGGCTTCACAGGGATTTGTTGAAGCCTTGCCGTCCTCGTTTGTGGCCTGGGCTTTGAAGGTATAATTTCCCGGTTGGTCAAAGCTTGTCTGCCATTTGGAAGATTCAGGCGTGAAGGCGTGAGTGGCAATCTTGGCCCCGTCCGGTCCCATGACTGCTACTTCCATCGATACAGCGTTCTGGGATCCGCTCATGTCCACTGTCACCGGGTCTTTCAAGTTGACCTTGGCAGGAGTCACGGTGATGGCGCAGACGGCCGCGGGCTTCTCCATCTCCAGCTGTGTTATGCCGCGGAGAGCAATGTTGCCGCACGGCCTCGGCATGACAAATTCGTAATTTTTATCATCCTTCTTCACGTTGAAAACGAAGACCTCCAGGGGCGCCTTGCCGGCCCACTCGATGTCCCGGGCGACCTTGACTTTTCCCTGAGAGCGGAAGAGCATCCACATGAGCTTGTCGCCCACGGGCAATGATCTTTCTTCGAATGGCGCCGCTTTCAACTGGTCCAGGAAAGGAAGATACAGGTCCCCGTACCCCGCCTGATCAAAACCATACTTGATGTCGGCGGCATACCTGTCGATCAGCATCTTCATGACGTCCTGCGTGGGGATCTTCCCTTTGATCCGCACAAAAGTGTACCTTCCGATGGTCGTGAGCTTTGTTTCAGCGAAGATGTTCAAGGAAAAAACGACAAGAATGAAAATGACAAAAAATGCAAACTTATGGTTTTTCACCGGCGCCTCCTTTTTAGATGATTATTATGCAGTAATATTTCCCTTTCCATAAAAAGGAAATCGAAAGGTTAGCTGGACTTTGGTCCGATACAATTAGAGACATAATCCCTTAGGTTTCTCTATGTTAGATAATAAAAAAAAGCACTTTTGTCAAGAAAAAACATTGCCCCCTGTTTTTACTTTTTTTTCTCGAGACGCGCCCTAATTTCAAAGCCTCTCGCACGAGGCTAGAAAATGGTGGACAATCCTGCGGATGAGCCCCGAATCCCAGGGCCTCATTGTCAGGGCCTCCTCATATAAAAACGAAGTCTTGAGCTCGAGACGGATAAGATTTTGGAGAAGCTCTCTGGCCGCGGAAACGTTGATTTCCGGGTGGGGTTGAATTCCCCAGGCGGGCTGAGTCCTGAGCGCGAAGGCCTGCACGCGGCAGGCGGGAGTTGAAGCCAGGACAACAAAGTCATCATCCAGGCCGATGACCTCATCGAAATGCAGGGCAAAAGTATAGGCTTCACCCTCGTCACCCAGGAGGTCGTTATTTTTCTCGATCATGACCGGAATCCAGCCCACCTCAGGCTGGGGGCAGCGCCGGACATGGGCCGGGCCGCGCAGCGCCAGGGCCAGGAGCTGGTGGCCATAGCAGCTTCCCAAGATGGGAATCCCACGATCGAGGGCCTCTTGGACAACCTCCACCTCTTCATGCACCCAGTTTTCTCTTTCCAGAATGGACGCTTCCGAACCGGTCAGGATAAGGTGCGTGTATTTTTTATCCAGGTTGGGAAAGCAGCTCTCGGCCGCGCGGAAGGCCTCCCAAGGAACGCCGAGAAACTCCCTCCAGTGGTCGATAGGCTTGTAGACCGCCGGGTCAATAGAGTTGTCAATGATCGCGACCCGCGCACCTTCTCTCGTCATTTTTCTAACTCGGCAGAGATGCCTCATTATATCCGCTCCACCTGAAAACAAGAAGACATTTTTTTTGTTTTTTTGTCTTTTGCCCTCGGATTTTGGTATAATCCTTTCTCCAACAAGGAGGTTGAGCCGTGCACAAAGTCGAGATCGAAACACAGCTGCATGTCATCACGCCCAATGAGCCCGGAATTCTGGGCCGCGTTCTGGGAACCCTGGCCAACGCCGGAGTGAATCTCAAAGCCCTGAGCGCTTATTCTGATAAAGACAAGGGCCATTTCCTGCTGATCACAGCCGACAACAAAAAAGCGGAGAAAGCTCTCAAGTCCTTGGGCTATAAAGTTAAAACGAACAAGGTGGTCACGATCGAGATCGGGGACCGGATTGGTGCCGGGGCTGAGATCGGAGCCTTGCTCGGCAACGCCGTGATCGATATCGACTATTGCTATGGCACGTCCGCCGGGTTAGGCAGAGCCCTTCTGGTTTTCAGGACGAGCAATCCAAAAAAAGCGCTGGAAACGCTCCAATAGACCGGCGTCCCGACAAATCCAGTAAAAAGAACTGACCCTTCGCTTCTTTCTGCGCCTGAATCTTGGCGATTTCGCTGGGAGATTCTCTAAGCGAGCGGAATGACTTTGAAAATCACGCCCTTCGGGTCAGGGCAAGTCAAGAGTTCCGTCTCGGAGATCCAATCGTCTCCAGGAAGTTCCTCTTCTCTCTGCTTGGTCGTCAAGAAGGGGAAAAGGCTATTGAGGGCGAAGATGCAAACTTTCTTGCCCGCGGGGATCTCAATCGTCCCGGCTCCTCTGATGAAAAACGTATCGCCGGGCTTGTGCTTGGCCCCACAACGCTCCTTGACTTTGACAACTTCGATTTTTAAATCTCTCATCCCTCCTCCTTTCTCAATCCACTATACTCGCACCCGGGAAAAATTGCAACGCCCTGCACTTTGCGCCGGAAGTCTCCGATCCCATTTGGTCATTGACAAAGCAAAAATCTTTATCATACAATGAACGTCCAGAGAGTAAACCATAAGGAGGTCAATATGGCAAGAGCTGAACCCAATGTCGTGCCGCTGTGCGATGTCTTGCTCGTTCTGCTTATTATTTTCATGGTGATAACCCCCATCGTCCAAAAAGGGATCGATGTCAAACTCCCGGAGACCACAGCTGAGACGGGCGGAGGAATGCCCACGGGACTGATCGTTCTAACCCTGAAGAAAGACATGAGTGTCCTGATCAACCAGGAGCAGATCGACCTTAAAATGCTCCCGGACCGGCTCAGAGCCATTTACTCCGCGCGCCAGGATAAGACAATCTTCATCAGAGCTGATGCCAAAGTCCCCTACAGCCAGGTCGTCGAACTGATTGATATCGCCAAGGGAGCAGGAGTGGAGGTCCTGGGAATCATACCGGAATATTTTACCGAAGAAACATCCTAGTTCTCTCCCCCTTCTCGCTTTCTCCGCCCTAGACGATGCCCAGAAAATTCGTTTTCTCAGCCTTTGCCATAGCCCTTCTGGCTGCACTTCTCTCCGGTCAAGTCGAACTTCTGGGTGAGCTCACCCAGGATGAAATTCTTCAGAATCTCCCCGACTGGAAGACTGTGGTCGAGTCTTATTCCCCTAACCTTGAAATCATCAGCAGGCTGCAGGCCGTCAACGAAGAAATCCTAATCGAGGTCTTCCTCGGGACGTGGTGCCCTGATAGCAAGCAGAACGTGAGCGCGTATTTCAAGATCATGGACATGGTCCAGAATCCGCTGATCCGGCCAACCTATGTCGGGCTTCCTCAAAAAAAGGAAGACCGGGCCAAATACATCCAGGGAAAAGGCATTCAGAGGATACCGACTTTTATCGTAACCATCCGGGGCCAGGAAGCCGGCCGCATCATCGAAACGCCCCAGACCTCTGTGGAAGAGGACCTGTTGAAGATCATTCAGGGCAAAATCTGACCGCGCTTTTTATTTCTCTTTGATCGGGCCGATGACCTCGCGAGAAATCACCAAACGCTGAATCTCATTGGTCCCTTCATAGATCTGCAGCAGCTTGGCATCACGCATCAGCTTCTCGACAGGATAATCCTTCATATAGCCATAGCCGCCGAAAAGCTGCACCGCCTCGACGGTCGTGCGCATGGCGACATCCGAGCCAAAGCATTTGGCCATAGCGGACTCTTTTCCACACGGCTTGCCCTGATCCATCAGCCAGGCTGAATGCCAAACGAGATGGCGCGCGGCATTGACCTCCATGGCCATCTGAGCGATCTTGAAGGCTGTATTCTGAAAAAGGGCGATGGGTTTGCCGAACTGGACTCTCGTCTTGGCATATTCGATAGCGTATTCGAGAGCTGTCCGGGCCACGCCGACACCAGCGGCACCGACCGAAGCCCGTGTCTTGTCCAGGGTTCTCATGGCGACGAGAAAACCCAGCCCTTCTTTCGCCAGAAGATTGGCCTCAGGAATTTTGACGTCCTCGAAGAAGAGCTCCGTGGTATTAGAAGCCCGATGCCCCATTTTGTCTTCCTCTTTACCTACAGTGATGCCCGGAGTTTCCCTGGGCACCAGGAAGGCACTGACGCCACGCGGGCCTCTTTCAGGGGCGGAGTTGGCGAAAACAACGTAGAGGCTGGCAATCCCGCCGTTGGTGATGAAACACTTGGAACCGTTGATGACGTATTCCGAGCCGACCTTCCTAGCCGTGGTTTTGAGCGATGAGGCGTCCGAGCCCGCTTCTCTTTCCGTCAGGCAAAAAGAGGAAAACGACATCCTTTTGGTGAACGGCGTCAGGAATTGCTTTTTCTGCTCATCGGTGCCGAATAGGATGATGGGCGTGAAGGCGAGCGAGCTGGCCATGATGGTCGTGAACATTCCCGCGCAGCCGGCGGCCAGTTCCTCGGAGATGATGGCAATCTCAAGCTCCTTCAGTCCTCCCCCTTCATATTCCTGGGGAATATTGCAGGTGATAAATCCCGCTTCAAAAGCCTTCTTCATGACCTCTTCAGGAAATTCCCCTCCTTTGTCGTACTTGGCCGCATTGGGCTTCATTTCCTTCTGGGCGAACTCCCGGGCCATTTCTTGAAGGGCCAGCTGCTCCTCACTCAAGCTGAAATCGATCACGGTATCCTCCTCCTTTAATTTCTTTCCCTTATATACTGGAAGATTGCTTAAAGTCAATTTTTTCCTCTCCCTCGAAAACAAACCGTTCCCGCTTCAGATAGAATGCGGGAGAGGACAAGCCAAAAACTTTTGCGACGATATCCTGGGAGCGGAGACCGCGGTAAGATATATAAGGCAGGCACAGGAAGATCCGCTGCTTCTTTTTGTCCACCCAAAAGCTCTTCAGGGCTTCGGGAGTCTGCGTCCAAAGCTCGGCCATTTCTTCCCTGACGAACTCAGCATCGCCGACTCGCACTCTGTCCTTCTCTCGCTTTCTGGTTTCGAGCGCTTTCCCTATGTCGGGATCCCCGAGGTCCACGGAGTAGATCATCCCCTTGATCCTTTCATTCAAGGTCCGAGCAGACTCCGGCATCTTTCTCAGCAAGGAGAACCTGATCCCCTGCCCGGCATATCTATTGAGGCGCCGGATGAATCCCATTTCATCAAAATGATACGCCGACTTGAACTCGAAGCACTCGGCCTTTCCTTCCGTGCCCAGCGGAAGCGCCGGTCCATAGGAGACGAGCATTTTGGGGTGAAAACCTTGAGAAAAAGCGAGCTCGATTCCTGCCCGGCGTAGAGTCCTCTGGAGGCGGTTGGCGAGGTCGAGATGGGACAAGTACCGGGCCCAGCCGGACTTGGAATAAGTCAGCTCATAGCGCAGGACTCGATCGGCGCGCTCTCCAAAAAAAGAAAATTTTCGGGCTCTTGACTCGCGCTCCCGGGGAAACTTTTTGGGGGGGCGGAGCTCCGCATCGCAGGCCTGGCATTGGCTGCAACTGGCTTCAAGGCAGGAAGGTGTTGTCTCTGCCGCCAAAGCTTTTTCGAGCTCGGCCAGAAGGAAGCTCTTTTTGATCCCCGTATCGATGTGGTCCCAGGGAAGGGGGGCGGCCGTGTCAAGAGGGCCAAGATAGATTCTGTAGTCCAAATTCTCTGCCCTGAACGATTCCTCCCAAGGAGAAAAGGAAAACCAGTCTTTCCAGCTGTCGAACCGGGCGCCCTTTTTCCAGGCCTGGACAAGCGCGGGTCCAAGCCTCCTGTCTCCTCTGGAAAAAACTCCCTCCAGGATGGAGGTATGAGTCGGATGGTCCTTTATCTTGATTGACCGGAACTGACGGAGCCGGGAGCGGACGAATTTTTGTTTCTCCTCGAGGCTCTCCCCAGTCTCCATGGCCAGCCACTGGAAGGGTGTGTGCGGCTTGGGAATAAAAGAAGAAAGGCTGAGGTTTATTCGAGGAGGCGACTTCATCATGGTCTTCCCCATCCGGATGATCTCTCCGCACAACCGGACGATTCCTTCTAAATCTTCCTGCGTCTCGGTAGGAAGGCCGACCATGAAATAGAGCTTGAGAAGCTGCCAGCCGCGGTTGAACGCATGGGCCGCCGCATCGAGGATGTCCTGGTTTTTAAGGTTTTTGTTAATGACCCGACGGAGCCTATCTGTCCCGGCTTCGGGCACCAGGGTGAACCCGGTCTTTCTCACTCTGAGGATGTTATCTGCCAGGGCGGAAGTCAACCCCTGGGGCCGGAGCGAGGATAAGGAGAGAGCGATTCTCCGCCCGGCCAATCTTTCCATAAGAGCCTCGACAGTTCCTTCCAGGTAAGGGTAATCGCTGACCGAGAGAGCGGACAGAGAAACATCCTCATAGCCCGTGGAACGCAGGCTGCCGCAGACGCTTTCTAGCAGAGAAGAAGGGCTGCGGATCCTGAAAGGAAAATAGACCTGGGTGGCCTGGCAGAATCGGCATCTCTGCGGACATCCTCTGCTCGCCTCAACGGCCACACGGTCAAAAACGACTTGAACGTCCGGGACCACGATCTTCTCCGGGAAGGGAACTTTTCCCAGCGGAGCAATGACCCTTTTTTTGATCCGGTCAGGTGCTCTGTTTTTGGGCCACCGCGCCAGGAGCGAAGAACAAGGAGGCTCAAAACAGCCGTACAAACGGGGAACATAGACGCCACGGATCTTGGCCAGGTTGTTCAAGATCTCGTCTTTTCTGGCTCCACTTTTTCGCAAGAAAACATATTTTTCGGCGATTTCGGGAAATCCCTCTTCCCCGTCTCCCAGGAAAAAAGCGTCAAAGATATCCGACACCGGCTCGGGATTGAATGCGGCCGGTCCCCCGGCGATAATCAAAGGGCCGTCATCCTCGCGTTCTTCCGCTAAGAAAGGGATGCCCCCGAGGTCCAAGATCGTCAAAATGTTAGAATAGTTGAGCTCGTAGAGCAGAGAAAACCCGAGGATATCAAAGTCGCGCAGCGGAATCTTGTTCTCCAAGGAGACGAGCGGCATCTTTCGAGAGCGGAGTTTTTCCTCCAGGTCGGGCCAGGGAGTAAAAACCCTCTCGGCTAAGAACGAAGAGCGCGAGTTGAGAACGTCATAGAGAATCTTCTGCCCCAAATAGGACATGCCGATCTCATAGACGTCAGGAAAGACAAGAGCGATCTTGGCCGCGACGGTCCCCGGATCCTTCCTTGTTTCGTTCCACTCGCCGCCGATATACCGGCCAGGCTTCTCGACGTGCTTGAGAATATCCTTGAGGTCTTGTTCGTGACCCATTCCCTAAATATTGACGAACCTTCTCATTTTGACATTCAAAACAAGGCTGACCGCCAGGAAGCTCGTCAGAAGGGAGGAACCTCCGTAGCTGAGCAGGGGGAGGGGGATCCCGACGATCGGGAAGAGCCCGATGACCATGGCGACATTCACGAGAGTCTGAAAACTAAACATCAAACTGACCATGAAGATGATATAAACGCCCGTTCTGTCCCTGGATTGTGCGGCGGAATGGAAAAGCCTGGCAATAAACAAAAAATACAGCATCAAGACCCCCGCCACGCCGAGAAACCCAAATTCTTCCCCGACCACGGAGAGGATAAAATCTGTATGCCGGGCGGGCAGAAATCTCAGCTGGCTCTGCGTCCCCTTTTTGAACCCCTTTCCGGAAAAACCTCCCGAGCCAATGGCGATTTTCGACTGGAGGATTTGGTAGCCGGATCCCCGGGGATCCTTCCCAGGAAAAACAACCGTTGTCAACCTCTTTTTCTGATAATCCTTGAGGAAGAAATCCCAGCCGGCAACGCCGAGCAAGACCGATAAAACAAGAATCAATACCAGGGCTCTCCGTTTTAATCCGGCAAGTATCAAGGCGCCCAAGAGCAGCGGGAGAAAGCTCACCGCCGTCCCCAGGTCCGGCTGCAAAGCGACCAAGATGAAAAAAGCGGCTGCGAGTCCGCCGCTAGCCAGGACGGCGCCCAGGGAGACGTAATTCCTCTTGTATTCGGAAAACATCTGGGCCAGGACAAGAATGAGGGCGATCTTGGCCAGCTCGGAAGGCTGAACCTGAAAATACTTGAGCTTGATCCAGCTCTCCTTCGCCGTGAGTTGACTGAACAACAGCATTCCCGCGAGGACCAGCACGATCAGGCCGTAAAAATAAAAGGAATAGGTCGTTAAAACCTTGTAATCCACGGCGAGAAAAAGGAAAAGAAGCAGCAGGCCAACGCCGATAAAGAGCATCTGTTTGAGATAATACTTCCCCGGCAGGTAATGAGAGGAACTGTAAACGACCAGGACCCCGACAAGAGAGATCAAGACAAGAAGGATAATCAGGAACCAGTCAATGTTCTCGATGTGCCGCCGGTCAATCATATTTGTTCTTGTACAGGTTGAATAATTCCTTGGCGAGTGGAGCCGCTGTGGTACCCCCCATTCCCCCGTACTCGACTAAGACTGTGACCACAACCTGAGGATTGTCCCGCGGAGCAAAACCAGTGAACCAGGAATGGGGTTTGATTTCCTTGCCCAGCTTCGCCGCTCTTTCTCTACTGATGAGTTGGGTCGAGCCTGTCTTTCCGCAGACATCAAATTCTTCAACCATAGCGAAATGGCCCGTGCCTCCCTCATTCACAGACTTCCACATACCTTTGATGACTTTCTCGAAGGTCCCGACACTGATTATTCTGGCGGGGGAATCCGATATCTCCTCCGCCTGTTTCAGAGCCTGGGACGGAAACTTGAGTAGATGGGGGACGACTTTTCTTCCGCGGTTGGCCAAGATCGCAGTAAGGAAGGCTACTTGGAGCGGGGTGACAAGCAATGGTCCCTGGCCGATGGATAGGGAAATCGTCTCTCCCGGATACCAGTCTGTTTTTCTGACGTTTCGACTCCATTCTTCTGTCGGGACAAAGCCTTCTTTTTCACCCGGCAGATCAATCCCCGTGAGACTGCCCAAGCCAAGGGTTTTGGCGTATTCAGCGATCCTCTCGACTCCCAATCTGCGGCCGGCGTTGTAAAAATAAATATTGCAGGAGTGCTGGATGGCCTGGGTCAAATTCTGGACCCCGTGTCCTCCGGCAAACCAGCACGAAAAAGGGCGCCCGTAAAAATGAGTGGTGCCCCCGCAGAAGAAAGTCGTCTGCTCGGTAATCTGCCCGCTGCTCAGGGCACCCAAGGCGATCGTCGGCTTAAAAACAGACCCGGGCGCGTAGAGGCCGCGAATGGCGCGATTCTCCAAAGGATCGTCGGGCCGGTTGATGAGGTCCATCCATTCCTTGGGAGTAAAGCGGGCAATGAACTTATTGGGATCATACGTCGGAAAGCTGGCCAGAGCCAAGACCTCGCCGGTGCGCGGGTCCAGAATGACAATGGCCCCTTCCCTTCCCTCCAGCAATTCCGTCGCTTTCCGCTGGAGGTCGAAATCGAGCGTGAGCTGGATGTTGTGTCCCGGTGCAGGATCGACTCTCGCCACTTCGCCGCGGCTTCGTCCGACACTGTCAACGACTTCGGTCAATCTGCCGTCGGCTCCAATCAGCACAGATTCATATTCTTTCTCCACACCCGTTTGGCCCACGAGATCACCAAGATTTCTCCCTTTGTAAAAATCCGACTTCATCTCCTCGGGAGTCAGCTCCTGCATATAGCCGATCACATGAGCCGCCACGGTGGAAAACGGATAGAATCGTCTGGGGTCGGTTTCTACCACCAGCTCGGGGAACTCCAGCTTCCTAGATTCGATCCGCGAGACTTCCCGCAGGTCCAAGTTGTCCTTGACAATAATCGGCTTGAAAAGAGGAAAAGACGCGTACTTGGCGATCCTCGCTTGCAGGTCGGTTTCCTCGATCTGCAAAAGACGGCTGATGTTTTCTAGGGAGCGCCCGAAATCCTGGCAGTTCTCCCGGATAAATGACGCTTTGAAAGAGCCGGCGTTATCGGCGAGGATGACGTCATTCCGGTCAGTAATCAGGCCGCGGGGAGCGGAGATGACGCTCTCGCGGGTGCGGTTCGCTTCCGAAAGAGACCAATATTTCTTGAAATCAAGGACCTGGACTTTCCAGAAAAAGAAAAGCAGGAGGAGAAAGAGACCGCCCACGGCAAAGTAGACCTGCCTCGCCCTCAGCACGATGAGGGAGAGGTCTTCGTAGAACCTATTTTTTTCTATTTTCACGGCTTATAAACTCTCTCCCCTCTTCCTCCGCACGATCTGGAACACGAGAGTGACGAAAAACGCCGTGACTAGAGGCTGGAGCAAAGCGAGCCCGCCTCCCAGCGCAAAGCGCTCCCCGAAAAGAAAAAAGACCAAGAATTTCCATAACGCGAGTTCGATGGAGGAAACAATCAGAAGAAAAACAAAATTGCGGGTCACGGGGATCACATTGATTTTTCGAGAAACGAACCCTGCCGTGAAACCCAGCAGGGTCTTGGTCAATCCGCCCACGCCGAATATCCCCAGGGAAAAAGAATCTTGGAGAAGCCCGCAGACCGTTCCCATGACTGCCCCAAAGACTTCGTGTTTGGTCAGGCTGAAATAAAGAACGACCCAAGAAAAGGCATTGAACAAAAAGAGGAGCGGCGCCGAGATCTTGCCGAGAACGGTCTCGAGGATAACGGCAAGAATGATCCCCACAACGGCTTCAAAAAGACCTTTCATGCGTCCTGTCTTTTACGATAATTCTCTCAGGTCGATGGTGAAAACGGCCACCTCATCCAGGTCAGAAAAATCGAAATACGGTTCCACGATGATTTTTTTGAACAGGGTGGCATCCTCGGTAACGGAGATGATCTTCCCCACCGGAATTTCTGCAGGGTAGATGCCCTCAAACCCTGAGGTGCGGACCTCCTCACCCTCCTCGATGCCTTTGTTGGTCCTGAGGACATACTTCATCAAACATTTTCCTTCGGCGTAGCCCGTCAGGACGCCGACAACCCTCTGGCGTTCGGAGAGGACCCCGACTCCGCTTTCCTTATCGGTAATGAGCTGGACCCTCGCCTGCTTTAAAGAGACCGGGTCAATCACGCGTCCGACAAGACGGCCTTTCTTATCCAGGACAACCATATCCTTCTTCAGGCCATCGAGCGAGCCTCTATTCAAAACGACAGATTTATAGATCTCGCTCGAATTAAACCCGATCACAGAACAGACAAGGATGGAGCGAGAAATCGTCGCCAGCCGTTCCTGGATCTCTTTCTCGCTCTTGAACTTCAGCAACATATTTCGGAAGGCCTGGTTCTCCTGTCGAAGCAGAAAAATTTCATCCCGCATTTCCTGATTCTGCCGCTGGACGTGGCGGAAATAAAAATAGTCCTTCCAGAACCTGCCCACACCCTGAAAGAAGGAGACCACCCCGTGCTGGACAGGGGTAAACACGGCAAAAAAAGCGCGCTCAAAATATGTCGGCTGGTTTCCTTTGGGGACCTGGAGAGAGATCAAGGTCAGATGGAAAAAAATCAACCCGGCAAAGAGGGCGAATTTTCTTCTCTCTTTCAGGGAAAAAGGCATGAAGATTCAGTTCAACCCGCGCCTCTCTAATCGAGAGCAATCTTTTTTAGGAGATCGAGGTCATCCAAGAGCCTGCCCGCTCCGAGCACGACGCTGGTCAGAGGGTCATCGGTGACGAAAACAGGCAACTGAGTTTCCTCGCGCAAGCGTTTGTCAAGGTTCTTGAGAAGGGCCCCGCCGCCGGTCAAGACAATGCCGCGGTCGATGATATCGGCAGAAAGCTCGGGAGGGGTCTTCTCCAAGGCAATCCTGACGGCATTGACGATGGCGGCGACGACGTCCTCGAGGGCCTCTCGTATTTCCTGATCGTCAATAACGATGGTCTTGGGTATCCCCTCGCGAAGATCACGTCCTTTGATCTCCATGGTCAAGGGCTCATCCAAAGGATAGGCCGACCCGATCTGGATCTTGACAAATTCGGCGCTCTTCTCGCCGATCAGCAGGTTGTACTTTTTCTTCAGGTATTGGATGATCTCCTCGTCCATCTCGTTTCCGGCGATCCTGATGGAATGATTGAAGACGATCCCGTCGAGAGATATGATGGCGATATCGGTGGTGCCGCCGCCGACGTCGACGATCATGTTCCCTGTCGGGTCAGAAATCGGGAGGTCCGCTCCCACCGCTGCCGTTATTGGCTGCTCCACGAGATAGACCTCCGAAGCTTTGGCCCTCATCGCCACGTCTTTCACGGCCCGCCGCTCGACCTGGGTGATGCCCGTGGGAATGCCGATGACGATCCTCGGCCGCAGCCAAAAGCCTCGATTGTTGGTCGCCTTTTTGATGAAATAGTCGAGCATTTTCTCGGCAATCTCGAAGTCGGCGATCACTCCATCGCGCATTGGCTTGATCGCCGAGACGGAAGCCGGCGTTTTCCCCAGCATTTCCTTGGCCCGACTCCCGACGGCTTCGACTTTCCCGGTTGTCTTATTGACGACGACAATGGAAGGTTCCTGGACGATGATGCCCCTCCCTTTGAGGAAGACGAGCGTGTTCGCCGTTCCCAAGTCTATGGCCAGGTCACAAAAGAGCCTTTCCTTGAACCAGCTGAGCATACTCATTGTTTTCCTATAACCTAACTTATTTTATTCTAGAGCATTCTTCTTTGCAAGGCAAACAAACAATCTAATTTCTTGACTTAGAGAGATACATTTTAATATACATTAAGGCAATGCACGTTTAAAGGAGTGAGGGATGAGCTATCAACCATATGTTCCCGAAAAAACCAACCTGAGAGAATTCACCCTGAAAGCCCTGATCATCGGCATTGTTTTGACCGTCATTCTTGGCGCCGCCAATGCTTACCTGGGGCTCCGGGCGGGCATGACGATCGCCGCCACCTATCCTGCCGCTGTCATCGGGATGGCCGTTCTCAAAATCTTGAGAGGCTCCATTCTGGAGGAAAACCTGGCCAGGACGGTCGGGTCGATCGGAGAATCGGTTGCCGCCGGGGCCATCTTTACCATCCCGGCGTTTGTTATTGCCGGGGCTTGGACGAAGTTTAATTCCCTCGAAGCCTATCTCAAGTCGACGGCGCTGATGTTTGTGGGCGGTCTGCTCGGGATTCTCTTTGTGACCTTCTTGAGAAGGGTCATGGTTACGGACCCCGAGCTCGCCTTCCCCGAATCTGTGGCCGCTTCCGAGATCCATAAGGCGGGCCAGAAAGGCAGCCAGGGAGCTAAGTTCCTTTTTCAAGCGATGGGCATGGGAGCATTGATCTACGCGCTGGGAGTTATACGAATCTTTGCGGCTACGAAGGACTTCATCATCAAAGTCGGCAACATCGGCGCCAGCCTCGTGAGGCTGGGCACAGATAAGGCGGCCCCGAAAGTCGATGCGGGCGGGACAGTGGCTGTCGCCGGCCCGGGGATTTATCCTGCCTATATCGGCGTCGGCTACATCATCGGTCCACGTCTGGCATCACTCAATTTTGCCGGCGGGGTCCTGGCCTGGGGACTGTTCGCTCCCCTGCTTATGTTCTTCCTCGGTCCGCAATTGGTCGAAAAATTTTACGGACCTTCAGTGGCCCTGGCCGAGGTCGGCTGGGATGTCATGATGCTCGACGTCTGGAAGTTCATCATCCGGCCGATTGCCGTAGGCGCGATGCTGGTCGGAGCCGGCTACACTCTTTTCAGAATGAGAAAGAATCTTGCGGCGGGAATCAAAAGGTCGATCGGAGACGTGAAGAAGGCAGCGGGTCACGTTGAGGCCACCTCCCGAGTGGAGCAGGACCTCAACATGAGGCTTGTTCTGGCGGGTCTTGTGGCCACGTTTGTCCTGATGATCTTCATTTATAAAATTTTTGCCGGGACTTTTGGAACAGCCGTTGTCGCGGCTGCCGTCATGGCGGTCGCCGGCTTCTTTTTTGCCGCTGTTTCAGGAAATCTCGTCGGTCAGATTGGCTCCTCCAATAATCCCATATCGGGCCTTACTCTTTCCACGCTCATCATCGCCGCCCTTCTTATGGTTCTTGTCGGGGCCACAGGCATAAGCGGAGTGGCAGCTGTTTTGGGAGTTGCGGCCGTTGTTTGTGTCTCGTCGGCCGTGGCCGGCGAAATGCTCCAGGACCTCAAGGTGGGGCACATCCTTGGCGGAACCCCCTGGAAGATGCAGGTCGGAGACATCTTCGGTATCTTGGTGGCTTCCCTCGTTCTTTTCTTTCCCTTGCTGATTCTCCATGGAGCCTTCACCTTCGGGAGCAGGGAACTCTCTGCCCCGCAGGCCGGACTGATGGCCGCTCTCGCCCAAGGAATTGTCGGCGGCGAGATGGCCTGGCCTCTGGTCATCGTCGGCATGTTCATGGGCTTTGCCTTCATTCTCGTCCAGGTGAAATCGCCCATGCTCGTGGCCGTGGGAATGTATCTTCCCCTTGAAACGACGTTCGCCATCTTCTGCGGCGGCATGATGAAGGGCATCATTGACCGCCTGGCGGGAAGGCAAAACCTCAACCCCGCCCAGAAAGCACGGGTTGAAAATGTCGGAATTCTTCTGGCATCCGGCCTTATCGCCGGGGAGGCCCTGACAGGCCTGATTCGGGCGGCCTGGAAGTTCTTGTTTTTCCAACATGTGCTCACCTTCGACATCCCCGAAATTTTTAAAAATGCCAGCTACTATATCGGCTTGGGAGTCCTCGTCCTGATAGGGGTTTATCTCATCCACATACCGCTCAGAAACAAGGGCAAAGCGGACGAACCGGCTCCCCCGTCTGCGATTGTCTAAGAGGGCTCGGGCAAGAGCTCAAGGGCTGACGATTTTTTTTATAATTGCCTGGCCTTACCGTTGCGCTTTGCATTTTCTAACTTTTATCGCGCCGGGGGCCCTTTACGCTTACCTCTTTCGCCTTGGGCCCAGATTCGATTTGAAACAGTTTGAAGAAAAAGCGATAATTTTCTAAAATAATAGCTACGAAAATGCCCATCCTCGAAATCATTAAGTACGGAAATCCCATCCTCTCGCGGCTTGCCCAACCTATTAAGACGATCGACAAGGAAATCCTCGAGCTGGCTCAAGATATGGTTCTAACCATGCACGCCGCTCCCGGCATAGGGCTGGCCGCCCCGCAGGTCAGCGTGAGCAAGCGCCTGATAACGATCGACCTTTCCATAGGAGAAAATCCCGAGGAGCTGGTCGTCCTGGCGAACCCCGAGTTCCTCGAGGCCGAGGGAGAGATTGTCCAAGAAGAAGGCTGCCTTTCCGTCCCCGGGATTCAAGAGAAAGTGAAAAGGCCGGTTCGGGTCCGCGTGAAAGGGATCGGCCTCAGAGGCGAAGAGAGAATCATCGAAGCCATCGGGATCTTGGCGCGTGTCTTTTGCCATGAGATTGATCACATCAATGGAAGGTTGTTCATAGAAAACCTGTCTCCCCTGAAAAAGGCTCTCGTCAAAAAGAGGCTCAGCAGGGAGCAGGGCACCGGCGCAAAGGAATGAGGATCATATTTTTCGGAAGTCCGGCAGCAGCTCTGCCGTTCTTGGAAAGACTCCTGGAGGCAGGACACAAAATCGAGTTTGTCATCACCCAGCCGGACAAGCCTTCCGGAAGGGGCAAGGCCCCGACCGCTCCTCCCATTAAGGTATTTGCCCTGAAGCGGGGGATCCCCGTCCTTCAGCCGGCTAAGATCAGGCAGGACGAAAAGGTTTTGGAAACGATTAAAAAGTCCGACCCGGACATCAACATCGTGGTGGCGTACGGGCAGATCATCCCGGCCTCGATCATCTATCTGCCCAGGTTCAAATCGATAAATGTCCACTTTTCGCTTCTGCCGAAATACCGCGGGGCCGCACCGGTCCAGTGGGCAATCCTGAGTGGCGAGAAAAAAACGGGAGTGACGATCTTCGAGCTCAATGAAAAAATGGACGAAGGAGATATCCTGGCCAGCGAGGAAACAAGCATCCTCGAGCGGGAGAACTCCTGGCAGCTGGAAACCCGGCTTGCTCATATCGGAGCGACACGACTTCTCAATCTCCTCCCAGGAATCCAGGACATCCGGCCCATCCCCCAGGATCATGCTCAAGCATCCTACGCCCCCCGGCTGAAAAAAGAACAAGGCCGAATGGACTGGTCCAAGGATGCTCTCTCGGTGGACAGGATGGTCCGGGCTTTGACACCTTGGCCCGGAGCGTTTACATTCTTAAGGGGCCAGCGTATCCTTATTCATGCCGGCCGGAGCCTGGCCGACTCAGGACTCTGCGGCCTGCCGGGCCAGGTCCTCGAGACAAAAAAAGATGGGATTGCGGTTTGCTGCGGACATGGAGGCGTCTTTGTCATAGAACGTCTCCAGCAGGAAAACAAAAAGGCCCTGGATTCGGCTGAGTTCCTGCGCGGGGCGAAAATCAAGCCCGGCGATTTTTTTGAATGAGTAAAGAGGGGCGGCTTTCTATTCTTCGAGGATATAATCGTAGGGATTCTTGGGACGGTTATTAACCCGGACCTCATAGTGGAGATGGGGACCCAGGGCCTTCCCCGTTTTTCCGACAAGGCCGATGACATCTCCCCTTTTGACCTTCTGCCCTCCCCTGACCAGGGACTTGCTGAGATGGAGATAGTGGGTGGTTACGCCGCTGCCATGGCTCAGGACGATGTTTTTACCTGCAATCTTGTCTGTCCCGATGGTAAGGACGATGCCGTCAGCAGTAGCAACAACTGGGTTTCCAAAATTTGTGGCGATGTCTATTCCGTAATGGAAAGTCTTCTCTCCCGTGAAAGGATCGTCCCGGTAAGTGAATGGGGAGCTGACCCAGCCGATGGTGGGCCAGATAGTCGGGGTAAAAGCCAGTTTAACGGCCTGCATTTCAAAATAGCTGGCTAACACGCTCAGGTTTTTCCCGATGTCCTCAGCCTTCTGGGCAAGCTCTTTGGCATCCTGCAGCGTGACGCCTTGAGCAGCCGGGGGAACGGCCGGCATGGTTTGACCATCAATTCCTTCTGTTGGCCCTCCTCCAATCCCCATTTCTTCCATAACCTCAGGGGACTTGAGTCCGGCCATGACACTCAGCTTTTTGGTATAGCTCTCATAATTCTTGACCGTCTCCCTCAATTTCTTGACCGAATTTTCGTAATCGGTCAGGAGCTGACTTTGTTCAGCGGTCTCCTTGAGCAACTCCTTGTATTTCCCCCGGGTGACGTTCATCGTGAAATAATCAACAATAATGATCCCCAGGCCGATGAAGCAAAATACAGAAACGGCCAAAAGCGCCTTAAGGGTTCGTTGGGACAGGGTGATGGTTTTGAACCGCTTGGCACAGTGCGGGACAATAATTAAAGAAAACCGCTTTTTGGTCATAAACCCACCCTTTGATTACCAGATTGAAAAATCAAAGTCAAGAGGTCAATTTTATTTTTTCTCGGCCCCGGGGGATATTTTCCTTGATCCACTTGACGATATCCTGAGTGGATGTCCCGGGCAGGAAGATCTCCCGGATGCCTGCTTTTTTCATCTTAGGGATGTCTTTTTCAGGGATGATCCCGCCGGCGATGACGGGGATATCCCCGGCCCCTTTCTCCTGGAGGAGCTTGATAATCTTGGGGAAGAGAATGGGATGGGCCCCTGAAAGAATGCTCAGGCCGATGAGGTCCGCGTCTTCCTGCACGGCAGCGTTGACGATCTCCTCGGGAGTCCGCCGCAAACCCGTATAGATGACTTCCATCCCGGCATCCCGCAGCGCCCGGCAGACCACTTTGGCGCCGCGATCATGGCCGTCTAATCCGGGCTTGGCCACCAAAACTCTTATTTTTTTCCTTGACATTGCTTCCTCCCTGGCACGGCTCTCCCCTTTCAAAACATGACGGGTTCCTGGTAATCTCCAAAGACCTCTTTCAACGAATCCATGATCTCTTCCAAGGTGGCATACGTCTTGACGCAGTTCAAAAAATAAGGCATGAGATTGAGGCCTTCCACGGCCGCCTTTTTTAACTCACCGAGGGATCTCTTGACCCTGGCCTGGTTGCGCGACCTTCTGACGTCCCTCAGCCGAGCGAGCTGCTGGCGGGCGACGGCTTCATTGATGCACAAGAGCGGGATCCGCTCGTGCTTCATCTCAAAAGCGTTCACCCCCACGATGATTTTCTCCTTCTTGTCCACAGCCTTCTGATACCAATAGGCGCTGTCCGCAATCTCTCTTTGCGGGAATCCAAGCTCGATGGCTTTGACCATTCCTCCCATATCGTCGATCTTCTTGATGTAGTCCCCAGCTTCCTTTTCCATTTCCTGGGTCAGGGCCTCCACAAAGTAGGCTCCTCCCAGGGGGTCGATCGAGTTGGGCACGCCGCTTTCGTGGGCGATAATCTGCTGTGTTCGCAGGGCGATGGCGACGGCTTCTTCCGAGGGCAAAGCATAGGTTTCATCAAGGGAATTGGTGTGGAGGGATTGGGTTCCTCCGAGCACGGCTGCCAGCGCCTGGATGGCCACACGGACAATGTTGTTATAAGGCTGCTGGGCCATCAGGGAAACTCCGGACGTCTGGGTGTGGAACCGTAGCCACCAGGACCTGGGATTCCTGGACCCAAACCGGTCTCTCATCACTCTGGCCCAGATCCGCCTCGCGGCCCTGAACTTGGCGATCTCCTCAAAAAAATCATTGTGCGAGTTGAAGAAGAAGGAGAGGCGGGGCGCGAAATCGTCGAGTTTGAGGCCTCTCTCGAGCGCCCACTCCACATACTCGATCCCGTCCCTGAGGGTGAACGCCAATTCCTGAACGGCGGTCGCGCCCGCTTCCCGGATATGGTATCCTGAGATCGAGATCGTGTTCCAGCGCGGGACTTCCTTGGCCCCGTATTCAAACGTGTCGACGATCAGTTTCATCGAGGGCCGGGGGGGAAAGATGAAAGTCTTTTGGGCAATGTATTCCTTGAGGATATCATTTTGAATCGTCCCCGAGATGACTGTGGGGGAAATGCCCTGCTTCTCGGCGACGGCAATATACATAGCCCAGAGCACGGCCGCCGGCGCATTGATCGTCATCGAGGTGGTGATCTTATCCAACGGGATGCCCTTGAAGAGGATCTCCATATCGGCCAGGGAATCGATGGCCACCCCGCACTTGCCGATTTCTCCTTCGGCCAGCGGATTGTCGGAGTCTATTCCCATTAGGGTGGGGAGATGGAAGGCAACGCTGAGTCCGGTCTGACCATGGGAAAGAAGATACTTGTAGCGTCTATTCGTATCCTCGGCCGTCCCGAATCCGGAGAACTGGCGCATCGTCCAGAGACGGCCCCGGTACATGTTCGGATGGACTCCCCGGGTGAAGGGATACTCACCGGGATAATTCAGGTCCCTGAGATAATCGAAACCAGATATATCGGCGGGCGTGTAGAGTTCCTTGATTCTTCTTCCTGAGATAGTGGTAAAGGCTTTTTTCGGCAGACAGGCATCCGCCCCTGCTTGGGCGTATTTTGTTTTCTTCCACTTCTCATAGGACGCTCTTAAACTCGATGCCTTGGGCTTCCTTTTCGCCAACCCCGTCTCCTCCTTCTTTTTCACAAAGCTCAAAGTTAAGCACTCAGAGAGAAAAAACCCACAGCAGATTCAAGGCTCGGGCCGGTCAATCCTCCGTGACTCTGAAGACTAGGTCGTGTTCCCGGACGTGCGATTCCACCCGCAGCCCGAACGACTCTCCCTTCTTGGCCGAAGGCACGTTGTTATGTTCGACCTGCATGGATTCGACTTTTTGGTAAAGGTCCGTTGTGTGCCCTTTGATATGAATGGTCTCACCGACCTTGAGGCTTCCCTTGGTCAACTCGACCACGCCCACGCCGATCTTGGAGAAATAATGAGCGATCCTGCCGATTTCTTCCTCCATTTGTTCCTCCTTCCTGTGCATATGCCCAAAAGTTACCAAAAAAAAACAAAATTGGCAAGCCCGCATTATCACGCTTTTGCAAATGCTTCGACAAAGAACGAGCCTACCCGCTAAGGACGGAGCCGCCGTTGACGTTGATGACTGCGCCGGTGATATGCCTTGACAGGTCCGAAGCCAAGAACAGGATTGGGCCGGCGATATCTTCCGGCGGAGGAATTCTCTTCAGAGGGATGGACTGCCGCACGCTTTCCTTGAACCGGGGATCGCTGAAGACTTCGGCGCACATGTCCGTATCCACCCAGCCAGGCGCCACAGCGTTGACCCGGATGTTGTAGGGCGCAAGTTCCACCGCCCAGGACTTGGTCAGGGCATTAACCGCGCCTTTGGTAGCGGCGTAGTGGGAATGAAGGGCCTCTCCGCGAATCGCCGCCGTCGAGGCGACATTGATGATCCAGCCTTGCTTTTTCTTTTTCATCTGCGGGACGGCGGCGTTGGTGACATAAAAGACGGCGTCAAGGTTGACCTCCATCGTCTCTTTCAGGACTTCGCTCACCAGAACCCCCATCTCAAGATAAGTCCAGACGCCGGCGTTATTAACCAGGACATCCACTCCGCCGAATTCCTCGACCAGGGCCTCGACCATCTCGTTCGCTTCTTCCTCTTTAGAAATATTCGCTTTCAAGAGCAGACATTTTCTGCCCAGCTTCTCGACTTCCGCCCTGACTCCCTCAGCCGCCGAGGTATTGGACACATAGTTTATGGCGATGTCGCTTCCGGCTTTGGCGAACAAAATGGCGGTCGCCCGGCCGATGCCGCGCGATCCGCCCGTGACGAGTGTTCTTCTTCCGGTTAAATCTATCATCATACCTCCTCTTTGTCCGTTCAGAACCTGGCGCCCGTGTAGTGGAGAGTAAAATCTCCCATCTCATCGAACTGCAGATAGCGGTAGATCTTGTCCTGATTAGGCAGGAGCTTTTCTGTCACAATCGAGAGGTATTCCTCGGGCTTGGGGAGATGGCCCTTGATTGCGGCCACAGCGGCCAATTCTGCGGAGCCCAGATAAACCCTCGCTCCGTCCCCCATCCGGTCATCGAAATTGCGCGTCGACGTGGAGATGACCGTAGCGCCGGGGCTTACCCTGGCCTGGTTTCCCATGCAGAGAGAGCAGCCGGGAATCTCCGTGCGCGCCCCGATCGAAGAATAGATGGAATAGAAACCTTCCCTCATCAATTGAGCCACATCCATTTTCGTCGGCGGCGTCAGCCAAACCCGCGTCCTGGCATAGCCCGCGCCCTCAAAAATCCTGCCGGCGGCACGGAAATGACCGATATTGGTCATGCAGGAGCCGATGAAAACTTCGTCGATCCTGTCGCCGGCGACTTCTCGAAGAGGCTTCACGTCATCGGGATCATTGGGACAGGCCAGGAGCGGCTCCCGGATCTCGGCGAGGTCGACCTCGATGACCGCCGCATACTCCGCCTTCGGGTCTCTTTTGAGGAGCCTGGGCTTCTTGAGCCATTTTTTCGAGGCCTTGATTCGCTTCTTGAGCGTCGCCGCGCACTCGTAGCCTTCTTCGATCATCCTTTCCATCAGGGCGACATTGCTCCTCAAATACCTGGCGATACTCCCCTCGTTGAGGGAGATGACCGCTCCGGCCGCCGACCTTTCAGCCGACGCATTGGTCAGCTCGTAGGCTTGCTCGACAGTCAGGTCCTCCAGCCCTTCCATCTCAAGAATCCGGCCGTTGAAAACATTTTTCTTCCCTTTCTTGGCCACGGTCAGAAGGCCTTGTTTAATGGCGAAATACGGGATAGCGTTGACGGCATCCCGCAGCGTAATGCCGGGATTCAGCTTGCCTTTGAATTTAACCAGGACGGACTCGGGCATATCCAGCGGCATAAACCCTAAGGCCCCGGCAAAAGCGACAAGCCCGGAACCAGCAGGCAGGCTGAGTCCGAGAGGAAAACGCGTGTGGGAGTCGCCGCCCGTGCCCATGGTGTCCGGCAATATGAGCCTGTTCAGCCAGGTATGGATAACACCGTCGCCGGGCTTGAGAGCGACGCCTTTGCGGTCGATAATGAACTGCGGGAGGGTCTTGTGCATTTTAACGTCGGACCCCTTCGGATAGGCCGCAGTATGACAGAACGATTGCATGAACATCTCGGCCTGGAATTCAAGGCAGGCCAGCTCTTTGAGCTCTTCGGCTGTCATCGGCCCCGTCGTATCCTGAGAACCGACAGTCGTCATCTTGGGCTCGCAGGCGCTTCCTGGCAGGATTCCTTTGCTGCCACAGGCCTTCCCGACTATCTTTTGGGCTAAGGAATATCCTTGCCCCCGCTTGGGTTTCGGGTTCTCGGGCAGGGTGAACATTTCCGCCTCTGGCAGCCCGAGGGCTGTGCGGGCTTTGTTGGTCAGAGCGCGGCCGATGATCAGGTTGAGGCGGCCCCCGGCCCGGTACTCATCCCTGATGGTCGGGGGCTTGAATTCAAATGCAGCGATCCTCTCCCCGGCCTCGCTCTTGATAAGGCCGGTTTTCGTCTCGATGGTGATGACATCGCCCGTTTTTAATTTCCCCACATCTGCCAGGAGCGGCAGCCCGCCGGAATCCTCCGTGGTGTTGAAGAATATCGGCGCGATCAGACCTCCGATGACCACCCCGGCCCGCCGTTTATTTGGGATGAAGGGAATGTCCTCGCCGATATGCCACATCAAGGAGTTGCAGGCGGACTTTCTTGAAGAGCCTGTGCCGACGACGTCACCGACGAAAACAACGCTGTACCCTTCCTCGCGGAATTTCTTGATCGTGGCCAGCCCTCCCGGAAATCGCGTCTCGCCCATAGAAAGAGCGTGGAGAGGGATATCCGGCCGGCTCCAGGCATTTTTAGCCGGGGAAAAATCATCGGTGTTGATCTCGCCGTCGACCTTGAACACCTTGAGCGTAAATTCTTCCGGGAGTGCAGGCCTGGCAAGGAACCATTCGCCATTGGCCCAGGATAGGAGGACTTCTTTGGCGAAAGGATTCGCCTTCGATTTCTCAGCAACCGTATCAAAGGCGCCATAAACAAGAATGGTATGCTTCAAGGCTTTAGCTGCCTCCGGCGCGACTTCAGGGCCATCGAGACATTCAACAAGCGGATTGATGTTGTATCCGCCGAGCATCGTTCCCAGGAGAATGACGGCTTCTTTTTTGGTGACGACGGGAGAATGAACCTGGGCTCGGGCGACCTTGGCCAGCCATTCGGCCTTGACCTTCGCGGCCGGGTCGACACCCGGCGAGACGCGGTTCTTCAAGAGCTGGAGCAGAAGCTCCTCCTTGCCTTCAGGCGGGCTTTCAAGGTACCGGCAGACCTCGGCGGTCTCGTCCGGGTCGAGGGGCAAAGGCGGGATCCCTTGGTTTTGCCTTTCGGCTTCCTGTTTAAAATAGGATTCTAACATGGCCATCACTCCGTTCACGTCATAATGCACAGGGCGGCTCGCTTTCCCGAACCGTCCTTATCTTTAACTTAAACTGTATAAAATGTTTGAACACTTTTGTCAAAATCATTTTTCAAGCCGTTGACAAAATAGCCTCGCCGGAAATATATTTCTTAAAACGATCGTTCAAGCGGAGAGTGACAATGAAGATAGGCATATTAGGAAGTGGAGATGTCGGGCAGAAGCTGGGGAGCGAATTCGCCGCGCTCGGTCACGACGTCAAGATGGGCACGCGCGACCCCAATAGCGAAAAGATTAAGGCCTGGGTGGCCAAGAACGGGCCGCGCGCATCGGCCGGGACATTCCAAGAGGCGGCCTCTTTTGCGGAGCTCGCCGTATTGGCGACTCTCTGGAGTGGGACAGAAAATGCGATCCGGTTGGCCAACCCCAAGAATCTTGCGGGCAAAACAGTCATGGATACTACCAATCCCCTCATTTTCTATCCGGATGCTCCGCCCGCTCTGGCCCTTGGTCACACGGATTCGGCGGGCGAACAAGTCCAACGCTGGCTGCCCGAGGCGCGAGTGATTAAAGTATTCAATATGATCGGCAATGCTCATATGGTCACTCCCCAATTCCCGGGCGGTCCGCCGGATATGTTCATTTGTGGAAATGACAAAGCGGCGAAGGCAAAGGTGACCGAGATTTGTTCTGACTTCGGCTGGCCAGTGATCGATATCGGCGGGATCGAGGGAGCGCGGCTGCTTGAACCTTTGGCCATGCTCTGGATCCTTTACGGGGTCCGCTCCGGCACCTGGAATCACGCTTTCAAGCTGCTGCGAAAATAGCCCCCAAGTTATAATCGGGCGAGGATTCGCCGCCTTAAGAACTCACTCCGGGGAGGCCGATTCTATCCCAATCCCAGCTGCTTCCTGATCAAAGCGCACAAAGTATTCTTGATTTCTGGGTGATGAGGCACAGCAGCTTTGCGGCTTGTTTTCGGATTAAAAAAGATATCATGATTCGTTCCCTGGCGCTTCAGATAGCGCTTGGCTTCACGGAGCTCTTTGATAAAGGTTTCTCTCTTCATACTTCGACCTGAATGGCTTTGATTCTGTTTTTGACGACGGCGGACAGGACTTTTTTTTCTTCGTCAATCATCAAACGGTAGGCTTCAAGGATATTGACCTTCAGGTCTTCAAGGGTTTCTCCCTGGCTGAAAATGCCCGGGACTTCTTTCAATCTTCCAACAAACCAACCCTCATCCTGCCAGTATTCTAAAGTAAAGGACCTTGGCATTTTTCCACCTCGTTGATGGAGATCATACTGTTTTCCGGCGATTTAATCAAGTTGACACGGACACACGTCGGAAATTTAATTGATTTTCGTTGGTCAAAAGTATAGAATTTGGGTTTCATTTTCATGATAAAACTATAAATTCAAGGGAGGAATAATTATGGATCGTGCCGCCATTGAAAGGGCGAAAGAGCATTTCGGCAAGATTCTAGAAGCCCAGATGAACCGGATGGAGAAGGTCAAATCCGCGCCGGATTGGATCGACTACAGCAAAATCAAGCCAATCAAAATCGGCGTTATAGGCGGGGACGGCATCGGCCCCTTCATCGCCAAAGACGCCAAACGCGTCCTCGATTTCATGCTCAGGAATGAGGTCAAGCAAGGGAAGGTTGTCATCAACGACATCGAGGGCCTGACCATAGAGAACCGCGCCGCCTGCGGAAAGCCCATCCCGGATGACGTGCTGGCCGAGATCAAAAAATACCATGTCACCCTCAAAGGCCCCACGACCACGCCTCGAAAGGGCGACCCCTGGCCGAATATCGAGAGCTGCAATGTGGCCATGCGGAAAGAACTGGATCTCTTCGCCAACGTTAGGCCGGTCCGGGTTCCCAAGCAGGGAATCAACTGGATCTTTTTCCGAGAAAACACCGAGGATCTGTACGCTCTCGGCCCCTATGGGATTGAGGTCGATCAAGACATTGCCATCGACTTCCGCCTGATCAGCGCGCCGGGCGCCGACCGCATCTGCCGACTGGCCTTCGAGCACGCCAAAAAGAACGGCCGCACGCGAGTGACCTGCATCACCAAAGCCAACGTCGTCAAGACAACAGACGGCCGCTTCCTGGAGAATTTTTATCGCATCGCCAAAGAATACCCGGATATCCAGGTTGACGACTGGTATATCGACATTATGACCGCCAAGCTCGTCGACGAGAAGCGCCGGCGGGAGTTCCAGGTTATGGTCCTCCCCAACCTCTACGGCGACATCCTTACCGACGAAGCCGCCGAGTTTCAAGGCGGCGTCGGCACGGCCGGAAGCGCCAACATTGGCAAACAATACGCAATGTTCGAGGCGATCCACGGCTCCGCTCCCCGCATGGTGAAGGAAGGTAGAGCCCAGTATGCCGACCCTTGCAGCATGATCCGCGCAGCGGCTATGATGTTCAACCACATCGGTTTTCCGGAAAGAGGCAAGAACTTAGAAATGGCGCTCGACATCTGCGGCCAGTATGAAAAGAAGCTCGTCATCACCGGCCGTCCCAATGGCGCGACCGGAACGGCCTTCACGGATTATCTCTTGGAGACCCTCCAAGATCCGAAGCTCAAGAGCAAGTGGGAGGGCTATATCAAGGCATGACGATTCCCCTAAGTGCATAAGGTGACCGCGCTGAGCTCGCGATGACATGTTGCTTGACTCGCCGGGTAAATTCAAATATATTCTGAATTTCCCAAGACCGACGAATAGGTTTATAGAAGACAAAGAAATTATGGTGGTTAAGCCAACGCGCGCAATAAAATTGCGGGAGCTCTGAGCGTTCCCGGGCAATTTTATACATAAAATACGGAGGAGGTCTTAATGAGTTATCGGAGAAAAAAGATAGCGCTCATCGGTGGAGGCCAGATCGGCCAGATCCTGGCCATGCTCGTCTCGCAGAAAGAACTGGGAGATATCGTTATCCTTGATATCGCCGCCTATGAAAATCCAGTCAAGGGCAAGGCCCTCGACCTGATGGAAATGGCGCCGCACGGCGACTACGATGCGAACATCAGCGGCACCTCGAACTACAAAGATATCGAGGGCGCCGATGTGGTCATTGTTACTGCGGGCAAGCCCCGCGAGGCCGGGATGACCCGGGAGGACTTGCTCAATGTGAACCTCAAAATCATCACCGAGGTCGCCAACGGTGTCAAGCAGTATGCGCCCAAAGCCTTCTGCATCATCCTGACCAATCCCCTCGATGCGATGGTTTACGCGTTCTACAAGCAGACCGGTTTCCCCAAACACCAGGTCGTCGGTATGGCCGGAGCGCTGGATACGGCTCGCTGGCGCGCCTTCATCGCCATGGAGCTTGGCGTATCGGTGGCTGACGTTGCGGGAACAGTCCTGGGCGGACACGGCCCGGATATGGTGCCGCTGCCAAGGTTGACGACCGTCGGCGGTGTGCCCCTGGCCGAGATTGCCACCAAGGAGCAGATCGACAAGCTGGCTCTCCGGACGCGCGAAGCGGGCACAGAGATCGTCAAGCTCTTCGGCAAGGGCTCTGCCTTCTTCAGCCCGGCCTGGAGCGCCGCCACCATGGCGGAGTCCTATCTCAAGGATAAGCGCCGCATCATCGCCTGCGCGGCCCTCTGCGAAGGCGAATACGGGATCCACGGCCTCTTCATCGGAGTGCCCTGCCTGATTACCTCGAAGGGCCTGGAGAAGATCTACGAGATCAAACTCACCGATGAAGAAAATGCGCTGCTCCAGAAGACCATCGCTTCTGTAAAGAAGACCACCGAAGAAACCAAGCTGTAAAAGCCTGGATCCAGCAGAGCAATCGGCCGAACGCCCTAAAAGATTAGGACAATGGCAGAACACAGAATTCAAACGCCGGTCTCGGATGAGGTGATCGCGAAACTGCGCGCCGGGGACAAGGTCTTTATCACCGGCTATGTTCTCACCGGAAGAGACGCCGCCCATAAGAAGCTAATCGACTTGCTCAAAGAAGGAAAAGACCTGCCCGTTGATGTCAAGGGCCAATTTATTTACTACGTCGGCCCGACGCCCGCACGGCCGGGAAAGCCCATCGGCTCGGCCGGCCCGACAACGAGCTATCGGATGGATTCCTATGCTCCAACGCTCCATGCCCTCGGCCTCAAGGGCACGATCGGCAAGGGCTCGAGGAGCAAGGAGGTCAAAGAAGCTCTGAAGAAACACAAGGCCGTGTACCTGGCCTCAGTGGGCGGGGCAGGAGCCCTGATCTCCAAGAGCATCGTGGGCTCGGAAGTCGTCGCCTATCCGGAACTCGGACCGGAGGCCGTCATCAGGCTCAAAGTCAAAGATTTCCCCTGCATCGTGATCAACGACATGTACGGCGGCGACCTCTACGAGGAAGGCAAAAAGAAATACCGGGTCGCGTAGCGCAGCGGAACTGGCGGGGACGGTTATATGGAGAGAACCGTTCCCATATTTGCAGTTTTGTCATCGCGAGCCTCTGCAGGAGGCGCGGCGATCTGAGTTGAAAGAGTCATTCCAAGCCAAAGCCGGAAGGCCAAACTGAGATTGCTTCGCTTGCGCTCGCAAGGGCATTTTTGGTTTTTTTGATCGGGAATATTGATCCCCCTGCCCTCTTGGACAACCAAGGGGAAAGAAATGTTACGGAGGTATAAAGGCAGTGAAAATCCACGAATATCAAGCCAAAAAAATCCTCAGCCAGTACGGCGTCCAGATTCCCCGGGGCGATGTGGCTGAAACCCCGGCCAAAGTCCGGGAAATCGCCGAGCGGATCGGCACCCGCGTCGTCCTTAAGGCTCAGATTCACGCGGGTGGACGGGGCAAGGGCGGAGGCATCAAGCTCGCCGCCAATCCCGACGAGGCGGAAAGGCTGTCCCAGCAGATGATCGGAATGACCTTAGTGACTCATCAGACCGGACCCGAGGGGAAAAAAGTCAAAACGCTGCTCGTCGAGGAGGCTCTGGACATCGCCAAAGAGCTTTACATCGGGATCGTCATCGACCGAGCCAACGAGTCGCCCGTGGTGATGGCATCCACAGAGGGCGGAGTCGAAATCGAGAAGGTCGCCGCCGAACATCCCGAGCTGATCTTCAAGGAATGGGTGGACCCGTCCGCGGGATTCCAGAGCTTTCAGGCCAGAAAACTCGCCTTCAAGCTCGGACTGAGCGGCGAAACCCACAAGCAGGCGATCAAGTTCATCACCAGCCTCTACAAGGCCTTCCAGGCCAGCGATGCCTCCCTCGCTGAGATCAACCCTCTCCTCGTCACCAAGCAGGGCAACGTCCTCGCCCTCGATGCCAAGATGAATTTTGATGACAACGCGGTGCCGCGACATCCCGATATCCAGGCCATGAGGGACCTGTACGAGGAAGAACCCCTCGAAGTCGAAGCCTCCAAGTACAACCTCAATTACATCAAGCTCGACGGGAATGTCGGCTGCATGGTCAATGGCGCCGGACTGGCCATGGCCACCATGGACATCATCAAATATTCCGGCGGTATGCCGGCAAACTTCCTGGACGTCGGCGGCGGTGTGACGGAGGAAGCCGTGACCAACGCCTTCAAGATCCTTGTTGCTGATAAGGATGTCAAAGCGGCGCTGATCAATATTTTCGGCGGGATCGTCCGCTGCGACATGATCGCCGGCGGGATCGTCAAAGCGGCCAAAGAGCTCGGGACCAAGATCCCGATCGTCGTCCGGCTCGAGGGCACCAACGTCGACCTGGGCAAAAAGATCTTGGAAGAATCGGGCCTGGCCTTCGCTTCCGCTCAGACGATGAAGGAAGCGGCCGAAAAAGTGGTCGCCCTGGCGAAGGCGTAGAGGAAAAGGAGAAGACCATGAGCATCCTGGTCGATAAAAAGACGCGGGTCGTTGTCCAAGGGATCACGGGCGGAGAAGGGACTTTCCACACGCAGCGGATGCAGGAATACGGGACCAAGGTCGTGGCCGGAATGACGCCGGGAAAAGGCGGCACGACCCATCTCGGAGTCCCCATTTTCAACACGGTGGCGGAAGCCGTCGAAAAGGCCGGCGCCAACGCCGCAGCTATCTTTGTTCCGCCATTTTTTGCGGCCGATGCGATCATGGAGGCTGCAGACGCCGGCGTGAGCGTCATCGTCTGCATCACCGAGGGCATCCCGACCTTTGATATGATCAAAGTCAAAGCCTACCTCAAAGACAAACCTGTTTCGCTTATCGGGCCCAACACCCCGGGAATCATCTCGCCCGGCAGGTGCAAGATTGGAATCATGCCGGGCCATATCCATACGCCGGGGACGATCGGGATCATTTCCCGCTCGGGGACCCTGACCTATGAAGCCGTCCAGCAGGTGAGCAAAGTCGGCTTCGGCCAGTCCACCGCCATCGGCATCGGCGGCGATCCGATCGTCGGCCTCAAGTACATTGACCTGCTCAAGCTGTTCAAAAAGGACAAGGGGACAGAGGCCGTCATCCTCATCGGAGAGATCGGCGGCACGGCCGAAGAGGAAGCCGCGGAATACATTAGAAAAGAGTTCCCCAAACCCGTGGTGAGCTTCATCGCCGGCCAGACCGCTCCTCCGGGAAGGCGCATGGGGCATGCCGGGGCCATCATCTCGGGCGGAAAAGGAACGGCCAGGGAAAAGATGGAAGCGCTCGAAGCGGCCGGAGTCTTCGTGGCCAAAAGCCCGGCGGAGATCGGCCTCAAGGTCAAAGAAGCGTTGGCTCAAGCCTAAAAAGGCCCCCTTGCTGATGGCCAAGAAACTCAGGGTCGATTTCCATACTCACACGGCCGACGACCCCCAGGACTACATCGGGTTCAGCTCGATGGAGCTCATCGATAAGGCTCGCAGCCTGGAATTAGATGCCCTTGCCATTACAAACCATAATGTCGTCACTTTCAGCCCGGAGCTCAAAAGGTACGCCGAGGAACGCGGAATCCTTCTCTTGCCGGGGGTCGAGCTCACGCTCTCCCACAAGCATGTGGTCATCATCAACCCCGCTCTTGACAGCCTTCCCGAAATCAGGGAGCTCGAGGACCTGGCCAGGATAAAAACCGACCTCAACCTCATCATCGCCCCCCATCCCTTCTATCCCGGGTTCAAGTGCTTGTGGTCAAAACTCGAAGAGCATATTTCCTCGTTCGACGCCATCGAATTCTCATTCTTCTACAGCCGCTTGATCAACCGCAACAAAAGGGCGGTCAAGGTCGCTCGCGAGCATGACAAGCCTCTCGTCGGCTCCTCCGATTGCCACAACATCTGGCAGGTCGGGTTCACTTACACCCTGGTTGAAGCGGAAAAGAATATTCCTTCGATCATCGCAGCCATAAAGGGAGGAAAGGCCGAAGTGGTGACCGCTCCCCTCTCCCTCGGGATGATGATGAGAGTGGCCGTGAATTTTGCTCTGGGAGACCGGCTCAAGATTCATCTGAGGATATAACCTGTAATGACCATAACAGCATCAGTTTATTTGGAGGACCGATGAAAAAACAACCTTGCTTTCATGTTTCTGTTTTCGTCTCTATTCTCAGCCTCTTTTCCTTTGCCGGCGCACAGGCAGCACAAACTCAGCAGACGCAGGCTCAGCCAGCCCAATATCAGCAGCAGCCTGCGCCCGTCTCGCTTGAAAAAATAACCGCGGATATCTATCAGGTCAAAGGAGGAAGCGGAGCGAACGCCGTCGTCTATATCGGCGAAAAAGAAATTTTGTTCATCGATGCCAAGATGAACGAGGAGTCGGCCGGACAACTGCTCGAGCAGGTCAAGAAATTATCCCCTGCTCCGGTTGGATACGTCGCCTTGACCCACAGCGACGGCGACCACGTCAACGGCCTTCCCGGCTTCCCCGCAGGGACGAAGGTTATCTCTCAGGAGGAGACGCGAAGATACATGATGGAGGCCTTCAAAGAGGAGGAACAAAAGGCCTATCTCCCCCAGATCACTTTTTCCGTGAGGCTCGACCTTTATTTCGGCGAACATGTTGTCGAGCTACTTTACTTCGGGCCGGCCCATACGAGCGGCGACGCCGTCATCTATTTCCCGGAAGAGAAAGTGGCCGTTCTCGGGGATTTGCTCTTTGTCGGGCGTGACCCTCTCATCCATCGGCACAAGAATGGAAGTTCCTTCGGGCTTGTCAAGGTGCTCCGGGCTGTGCTTGAGCTCGACGCCGAAATCTTCCTTTCCGGCCACGCCGAGAAAGCCACGCGCGCCGACATCAAAGCGGAAATCAAGTTGATCGAAGAAGAGCAGGCCAAGATCAAGGCCCTGATCGGCGAAGGCAAAACCCTGGAAGAAATAAAGACAATCTATAATATCGAGGACCGGCCCGCTCAGCCCGGACGGCCTCGCTTCCTAAGCCTTCCCGAGGTCGTCTACCTCGAGGTGACCGAGAAAAAATAAGGGGGGCTACCTTTTCCACGGCTGGTACGGGACGAGCGGAAGACCCTCGGGCTTAAGAATCCGATAAAAAGCGAAGTTGTCTCCTTTATCCGGGCCAAGCTTGAACAACCGGTAGCAGATCAGGCCGTACTGGGATTGAGGCTCGAGCAAATTGGGAATCAGGTTCGCTCCAGCCTGGCCGCAGGAAACAAAATAATCCCCTTTTTTAGCCACGATCCCGAGCATCTTTTTCTCGACCTCGATTTTCTCCGGAGGAAGATAATCATATTTTGAGGGAATGACCTCGCTTACCGTATAGGCTTCCACTTCGAGAGCCTTGTCCGCACTGAATATCTCAACTTCGAGTCCATGCGCAAGCAGGTTTTCAATCACGTCCCGGTCCTTTCCCGGGATGAGGTATCCCACCGGCCGGGATACATTCAAAGTCGGAATGACATCGGGAAACCAGTTTTTGATAACTTCTGTGAGGACCTTATACTTAGAAGGATAGGGGCTGGGCTCTAACTCGGAGTCCAACACAGCCTCCCCTGCTTTCTTGTCCACTTTCAGGATTCCCGCGACAGGGCTTTCCACCTGCTCAAAGGCTTTTATCGTAAGGATAGGATTTTTTTCATCCTGGACAAACACCATCCATAGATGAACCGGGTCATCAGCAGAGAAAATCTTGGCTTTTTCGAGAAGACGGGAACGGAGGTCCCTGACCAGGCCAACGATTTCTTCTCCATAACGGCCGACTGCCTCCACGAAGGAGCGAATACCTTGATATTGCCAGCCCGTCCTTTGCTCGAGGGTCTCAAGGTCGTGGCGGGAAGCGCCCTCCTGAATGAAAGAGAGCGTCTCGTAAATGCCGAGGGAGTTGCGGCAGTCATTGAGGTCAGTGGTGCTGAAACGCTTCGTCTCCTCAACCCCGGCTAAATCCTCCTTCCGATAGCCGATTAAGGCTGTGGGATCGCTCTTGATCTCATCCGTGACGAGGTATTCATGAAAGGTGATCCGCCTCTTGGCGAGGTTCTTTTCCACCTCGGCAAGGACCCTCTGGCGCGAAAACTCCTGAAGCCGGGGATGGATATTGACGTTGGAAACACAGCCCAGGGCAACTCGGTAATAATTGTCGCCTCTTTCGTGGACATCCAGGGTCACTTCCGGCATCCAGGCTCTGAAGACGTGATGGATAGCACGGACTTCCTCGGATTCGAGCTTGACATGGTCGCGGTTAAGGTCCAGGTCCTGTTCGTTCCTCCTCCTGTCGAACCAGTTGCCATAAGGATTGGCCTGGGGAATAATCAAAAAATTCGCTTGCTTCAGCAGGGGCTTCAGCTCGCCGACAGCAAGGTCCCTGACAATCCAAAGGGCCGCTTCCTTGGCCGATTGTTCATTTCCGTGCTGAGAAGCGACAATCAAGATGGTTGGCTTCCCGCGGTTAAGACTCTTGGGAGAGGCCGCCTTTTCTTCGCTGACAATGATGAGAAAAAGGTCTTGCGAGGGCAATTCTTCCGTCTCCCGTGTTTTCCCTATAACCTGGACAGTCGCCTCTGGCGACAAGTCATCAAGATAACTCAGAAACTGAGCGATCTCTTCATGTTGGCTATATTTAGTGTAACGGGATTCCTCGGCGGGAGTCTTAAGCCCATCAGCAGGGGAATAGACCTGAAGGGCAAAGAAAAAGAATGTGCCCAAAAGAAAAACAGTCGGAAAATATTTTTTGTTCATGAGGCCTTCCATTCAAACGGCGATTTCAGGACGTATAATAGAAATAATCATAGACGATCCGGCCGATCTCGGCGATAAGCTTTTCGACGTCACTCGTCTCGCCCATAAAATTCTTGGTGAAGACGGTGATGACGATGTGGCCGAGATTCCGGGGAAGGTAGATAATCCCAGCGTCGTTGACCGTTCCCGCGATCGTCCCCGTCTTGTGGGCCACGGCTGTCCCTGGCGGCAGATCTCCCTTGAGCCGCGCCGCCCCCGTCTGGCACTCGAGCATTATGGAGATAATAAGGGAACAGCTCTCCGGATCAAGTATCTCCTTCTTCAAAATTTTCTCGATAAGGAGACTCATAGCCGCGGGCGTGCTCTGGTCTTCCGGGTTTTGGCTGAACTTCAGGATAGCTTCCTTGCGGGCCTCCGGGCTGAGGTCTTCCCTTTTATTAAATTCGGCTGCGATCTGGTCAAGGGAAAGCCCCTTATATTTCTGGTAATCCAGCCCCGCGAAACCCATGATCAGCTCTTGGCATGTCCGATTGACGGAGATGCCCTCGACCCCAAAATTCCTCAGGCGTTTATTGACGTTCTCGGCGCCGACTTTCTCGAGCAAAATATCCGTGGCCGAGTTATCGCTGATCATCATCATCAAGTTGATCAAGTTCCTGATCGAGATTCTGAGGCCGGGCGCCGTCAGGCTCGAAAGCAGGCCGCTCCCGAGATGCTGGTCGGTTTTCTGGATGTTAATCTCATCGTCGAGCCCGAACTTTCCTTCTTTGACCTGGGCTAAGACCTCGACGAGGACGGGGACCTTGAAAACGCTGGCCATGGGAAAAGAACTCCCGGCATTGAGCTCGAGCCCCTGGCCCAATTCGACGTGCTTTACGGCCACCCCGATTTCCCCAGCGGCTCCTTTGATCGTATTCTCTATGTATGACCGCAGCCTTTCGATTTTCGGCGCGGGAGCTTCGACCAGAGCCATTTTCATTTTATCGCTCGGCGCCTTCTCCTCCGTTTTCGATTCCTCGGCCTGAGGCTTAAACTGGAATTTGAGAGCGACTTCTTTGACATCTCCGTTCCGCAAGAATCTGAACTTGGGCTCCTCTTCCCACTTGAACCGAGCGAGATAGATCCTCAGCTCGTTGATGTCGCCGAAAGTTTTGCCGTCGACCGAGAGAACGATGTCTCCTTTTTGGAAATCTTGCCCCAGGGCGATGCCTTCAATCGGCTTCCGGTCAATCACCAAATTCTCCAGTCCATCAAGCTTTTTAAAGGCCAGCCCGACAGAAGGAAAAACCGGCCGCTCCTCCTCCGGAATTCCCCAGACATAAGTGGCCAGGCTTCTGGCGACCTGGATCTTCTTTTTCTCCGGAGCGAGCGATACAGGAATGACCGTTGCGAAGGGAAGCTGATTCTTTTTATAGACCTGGGCGCTAATTCCAAGGTTATAAAGCAGATGGCCGGAGCCTGCCAGGACAACCATCAGGCTCTTTTCCTTTTCCTCTCCCTTTATGGCATTGGCCGCCATGACCTCGTCCCAGGCGACCTGGGCCCGGTACAGCCCCTCAAACATCTTATCCAATCCCTCACCCTTCATCTGGTGGGGAAGCTCCGTGCTCGAGAGGATGGCGCGGATCAGTGTCCTGTGCTCCTCGGAGACCGGGCCCGGCTGCGGCACCAGAGCTTTCTCTTCCTGAGATAAAGCATCCCAGCCTTTCATCCGGATCGTGGTGATGATTTCGCGGGGGACATTCAAACCGAAGATGGGAATTTTTTTCTCTTTGGCGAAATCAAAGATCTTCTCGTAAAACCCAAAGTTCATATTCCAGTAAATGTACCACTTGGCCTCGCGGAGGAATTCTTCCCTAGTCAGCTGCCCCTGACTCCACTTGTCCAGGACGGGCTGCGTCTCGGCGGGGAGCATCTCCAGGCCTATGGATACGCTCTTGTTTTTCTCATAAAGCGCCTGGATAATCCGGAACTGGACATCGTGCATGGTCATGTCATCATGGCTTTCCCCGACATAAATAAACCGGCTGCCCTCCATCTCCTTGATCATCTTGGAGAACGGCAGGGGCTTTCCCGCGCGGACCGAATAGATCTCTCCAGACACGATCTCGAGAGTTTTGTTCTTGAGCTTGGCATCGCCGATGGCCAGGCGGAGCGTCTTGTCCTCTTCCTGTCCAAGAATCGAGAGAGAGAAACAAAAAAGCAGTGCTAAAGAAAGGGTTCCTAGTTTTTTCTGAAGATCCATGGGCATCCTCCGGGTTAAATTCCCAAGTATCATAGCTTGGCCTCCACTGCGAGTCAATCGCAGGCACGACTGAGGAAGCATCTCTTTTTCTGTGATGATTGGATACGGGCTTTGAAAGGGCTCGGC
>CAZOKP010000001.1:97122-142829 GCA_964580435.1 uncultured Eubacteriales bacterium | reverse complement strand
TTTTCTAATGGCAAAGTAGCATTCTATATCCGATTTTGATTGAGCAATTTCATTATGAGATTCTGCAACGATTGAATCAAATTTTGTTTTATTTATTTTATAATAAAGATTTGGATGGTGTGAATTTAATTTTGATATTACGAACTCAAGATCTTCTAACCACTGATCGGTTGTTAAGAGTTTTTCTTCTGATGCAGTTACTTGAAATAGCGTGACTAAGATCAGAATTAAACTAAGATTACGTACTTTCATAATTTTTTCCTTTTTTTAATGCACATCACACAGGCATCAGCGGCGCCCCGGCGCTTTGATAGCGCTCCTCTTTGTCTCTCTCCAGGCACTTGAGAATCAGCATGACCTTGGCATTGCCTTCTTTGTCGATCGTGATATTGCTCGGCTTCAATTCCCGGTGGACAACTCCCAGCCGGTGGGCCCCGGCCAGCCCTTCACAGACCTGCTTAGCCATGAAAATTGCCGTTCCCACAACGAGTGGCCTTGACCGCCGGATGAAACTTTTGAGGTCCTCTCCGGATACGTACTCTATAGTGATGAAACAATTGCCAGCTTCCCTTTCCGCAATAAATGGTATCGTCAGGATTATCAAACTCACATTTCGGGCACTTAGTGGCCACTGTCGGTCCCTTCTATCAGCTGCGGCTAGAGGCTATCAGGGAATCAGGGAGCAAGTCAAATGAAAACAGACCTCTGCTCCTCCTAGACAGTGTCACAGAATTTAGCTAGACCCGCTTAACTTGGCTTAATGGAGCTTATCCCCCAAGTGATGCTAAATTAGATTTTGAGTGCACTGGATCTTACAGGATTGTGACCAAATTGTGACCACCCCCGGTATACTTCCATATACCTGCGTATACTTTGGTATACCTGCAGATAATTTGTAAATTTCTGATAAGATTGACTATTACTTTATTTTCAGGAGGTTAAGAGAATTGCTCAGTTTGGATCCGGAGTCCGTCGCTGTATCCACTGAACTACAGGCGCGCAGGTCACATATGGGAACTCATACTACATCATCTGAGAGTCGTTGTAAAACCGTATCCAGGCCACAAATTGGACAAAATAGCATCAAGTTGTATTGGGAAGCATGATTAAGCAGAAAAGTCGAGATGATTATAATCGTTCGAGCAAGGCCTTAAAACGAGGATGATCGCGGATCGAACGGAGGTCGGGGTCGTGCTCGAGCCATTTTTTCTGGATTGTCCCGAACTGAACCGCTTCCTCCATGCAGTCGATCGCCTTCTCAGTCTGGCCTAAGAGAGCATAGGAGCAGGCGACGCCATAGAGCGTCATGGTTTCCTGAGGATGAGCCGAAGAAATGCGTTCGGCCCATTCCAGGCCGAGCTTCTCCTCACCCAGACTGATGGCCGCTGCCGCCCCCATATAGAGCGCCCGCGTATCCTCGGGGAAAAGCTCCAGCGATCTCTTGACATTCTCCAGAGTTATCCGGTAGGCCTGCTCTCTCTCAGCCGGTTTGTTCTGCTCCGTATAGATCATTCCCAGCAGGCAGGGAGCATTATAATCCTCGGGACGCAGCCGGCTGGCCCGGTGAGCCAGCCGGGCCGCCTTTTCGAACTGGCCTAGAGCGAAGCAGAGCCTGGCATACAGGTAAGAGGCCTCAAAAAGGTCCGGTTTCAGCCGGACAGCCCTCTCGAATTCTTCTTGAGCCCCCTCAAAATCTTTTCGGTTGTAGAGGACCATTCCCCGGGCCACATGACCCTCACCCAGCTCAGGATCTAATTCCAGCGCTTTCAGGCTGTTCCTTTCCGCAGCATCGAGGTTCTCCTGGCTGGGATTGAACCAGGTGTAGAGGAAAGAATAGCAATTGGCCGCCCAAGCGTAGGCGCTGGCATATCTGGGATCAAGCTCTGTCGCATGAAGGAACAACTTGAGCGCCCGTTCGAACGCGGTCCTCTGGAAGAGGTAAAAAGACTGGCGTCCTCGGAGGCAATAATCATAGGCTTCGATGTTGGTCGTCGGGATCTGGGAGAGGGATCTTTTGTCCTGACTCGTCAGCACAGGATGGAGGACCTTAGCGATGGTGTGGGCGATCTCGTTTTGGATCTCGAAGACGTCCTTGAGCTCCCGGTCGAAGGTCTCGGTATAAAGATGGAACCCGTTCGAAGCCTTGATGAGCTGCGCGGTGATACGCAACCTGTTGCCTGACTTACGGACGCTTCCTTCCAGGACGGAGGCGACGTTGAGCTTTTCGGCAATCTGGCGGATGTCGAGGTCTTTCCCCTTGAAAGAGAAAGACGATGTCCGGGAGACGACGTGGAGGCCCTCGATCCTGGACAATGAATTGATGAGCTCTTCGGCCAGCCCGTCGCTGAAGTATTCGTTTTCTCGGTCTGAACTCATGTTCACAAATGGCAACACCGCGACAGAGGCTTCCCTCGTATCCCTCTCCTCTTTTGCGGCGCTCTTTTCAGGCCTTGCTAGGAGGGAGACGACATCGTTTATCGATCGGAATCGACGTTCCGGGTCCTTTTCCAGGCAACGGCTGATGACCCTCTGCCGTTCTTCAGAGACCTCGACCCCTGATTCAGACACAACGGGCACTTCCTCGTGGAGGACGGCCGCGATCGTTTGGGCGCTTGCCTTCCGACCAAAGGCGCTTTTCCCCGTCAGCATTTCGTAGAGCACACAGCCAAAGGCGAAAATATCGCTCCTGGCGTCGACCTCCCTGCCCTCAACCTGCTCTGGGCTCATGTACTCCAGTGTCCCGATGATTGCACCCTCGGCTGTTGCTCCTGCAACCGCAAGCGTCCGGGCTATCCCAAAATCCATGATCTTAGCGTTGCCCTCTTTGTCGATCATGATGTTGCCGGGCTTAAGGTCCCGATGGATAATGCCCAGCTTATGCGCTTCCCCAAGGCCCTCGGCGACCTGTACGGCAAGGGATATGGATGTCGCCGCCGTCAACTGCTTAGACCTATGGATAAAACTTTTGAGGTCCTCCCCCGTCACATACTCCATCGTGATGTATGACGTTCCCCCGCTCTCTCCCAGGTCATACATCTTGCAGACATTCTTATGGGTAATTTTCCGGGCCACCTTCAGTTCGTTCTTGAACCGCTCGATTGCCTTCCGATTGGCCGAGATTTCAGGCTTGATGAGTTTGAGCGCTACCTCCTCTTCGAGCTTCCGGTCATAGACGCGATAGACGGTGCCCATCCCGCCAGTGCCGAGTGCCTCCAGAATCTCGTACCTTCCGGCAAAGATTGTCCCTCGAGGGAGTCCTTCGGCTTGGGTTTCCAGCGTCAGGGTTTCTGAGGCGTAGGGACCTTCAGCTGGGATCAGTTGAGTTGCACATTCTTTACAAAACTTGGAATCAGGGGGATTCTCAGTGTGACATTTCGGGCACTTGATGGCCACAGAATATACCTTTTCAATCTATGGCTAAAGATTAGCAAAGAATGGGGAGGACAGTCAACTAACAACTGACCTCTCCCCTATCCTTTCGGTGTTAGACCAAACTGGATATCGAGTCTCATAACACACATGAGAATTGTGACCAAATTGTGACTATCCCAGGTTTACTTCCATATACTTCGGTATACTTCTGTATACCTACAGATAATTTGTAAATTTCTGATAAGATTGACTATTACTTTGTTTTCAGGAGGTTAAGAGAATTGCTCAGTTTGGATCCGGAGTTCGTCGCTCTATCCACTGAGCTACAGGCGCGCAAATCGTAAATGGGGACCAATATTACATCATCTTATAGCCGTTGTAAAATTATAGCCGGGTCACAAATTGGCCACAATAACATCAGAACGCAGGGCGCTCAATCTCCTAACTCGACGAGAATGAATGGATTGATAATTTGCAGGGCGACGGACAGGAAATCCGATGATCTAAGGAATGCCTGATGGCCGCCGAGCCTTCGGCCGAATATTTTTCATGATCTTCACTCTCCCCGGGCAAGAGGTCTTGGTGGTTCCCGGCGCAATCGTTCATGCTTGCCCTCGAGATAGTCATCCAATTTGCTGACCAGCGTCACCGGCAAATGCTTCGACATGGCTTTCGCAATGACGGTCAACTTTTCTCCACACACGCGGCAATACTTCGCGTCGTCGCTATTTGGACTTGCGCATTTAGGACAGTACATAGATGTAGTTTAGCCGAGATTGGCGGCCGGCACATCATACCTGCGCTCAGCAAAAAGACGGGCGTCTGTTCAAATCGAATAGTCCGCCCGTTCCTACGCGCTGAAAGCGTCCGCTCGCTAGGATGATTGATCCAGACCGAGTTGCCAGAACAAAAAGGCTATCTCTAACGAAAGATCTTCGATGATTTTGCTCAACGGCCTCCCGCCCGCGTGGCCCGCTTTGGTGTCGTAGAGCAACACCACAGGTCTGCCCGATGCGGTCGCCGCTTGCAGCCGCGCCGTCATCTTGCGCGCTTGCAATGGCGGCACGCGCGTGTCTGCATCGCCGGTTGTAAAAAACGCCGCCGGATACTTCGTGCCGAGTTTTACTTTTTGATAAGGCGAGTAAGCCGCGAGGAACTTGAACTGCTCCGGGTCGGAAGCGTTGCCATATTCAAGCAAAGCGGGTGGGTTGTTGTTCTTGAACCGGTAATAGCCGATCATATCGAGATCAGGGAATTCGCACAGCACGGCTTGATAAAGCTCAGGTCGTTGCGTGAGTGCCGCACCCACGAGCAGTCCGCCGTTGCTGCCACCCTGAATCGCGAGCTTCGATGGGTTGGTGTAATTGTTCTTGATCAACCATTCAGCCGCCGCAATGAAATCGTCAAAGACGTTCTGCTTCTTGTCGAGCATACCGGCCTTGTGCCACGCTTCGCCGAACTCGCCGCCGCCGCGCAGATTCGCCACTGCATAGACGCCGCCCTGCTCGGCCCACAGCGCCGCCGCGGTGTTGAAGTTCGGCGTCAGGCTGACGTTGAAGCCGCCATATCCGTAAAGCAGCGTGGGCAGTTTGCCGTTCGGCTTCAATCCCCTTCTGTGAACAAGGAACATCGGAACCTTCGTGCCGTCTTTTGATGCATACCACACCTGCTCAACCTCGAAGTCGTCGGACTTGAAAGGCACTTTGCGCTGTGCCCACACCTCGGCTTTGCCTGTTGCGACATCGTATCGATAAATGGTCTCCGGCATCACGTAAGACGTGAAGCCAAAGAAGGCTTCGTTGCTGTTCCAGCGGCCCCCGTATCCGCCTGCCGAACCGAGACCGGGCAGCGGCACTTCGCCCAGCGGTTTGCCGTCTATCGTGAAAATCTTCACTTGCGAAGCGACGTTGTGCAGGTAGCTCACGAACAGCTTGCCTCCGGCGAGTGCGAATCCCTCGATGGCATCGGGGCCAGTGGGGATGATTTCTCGCCACTGGTCGCGCGCAGGGCTTTTCAAATCAACGACCACGATGCGATTCTTCGGGGCCTGCCAATCCGTCTGCATCACCAGCCGGTCGCCCGCAAACCAAGCATAGAAGTGCGCGTCAATGTCATTCACGATCGACTTGACGGGGCCGCCGGCAATCTCCTGCACGTAGACTTCATTTTTCGCCCAGCCGTGCTCCACGGTAAATAGCACGTAGCGACCGTCTTCTGACACAGACGCGCTCACCCACTTGTCCGGCCCGTAGCCTTTGCCGAAGACTTCAACGTCTTTGGACGGGTCGGTCCCGATGGCATGATAGAAGACTCGTATGCCGACCTCGCGCCGTTGCAGGCTGTAATAAAACCCGCTGCCGTCTTTCTTGAATGAGGTGCCGCGGTACAAAGCTCTGGGCAATTGGTCAGGGAAATCTTTGCGGCTATCGACATCCATCACGTGCAGTTCGGTTTCGTCTTCGCCGCCGCGCCGGATGCTGTAAAGCATCAACCGGCCATCGCCGGAAACATCCTCCAGGCGGATGCCGGTCGTGTGATCGGCGCTCAAGGTGTGCGGGTCGATGAGTACCTCGTCGGTGCCGTTCAGTCCCTTACGGAGGAAGAGAATCGCCAGGTCATCCTCCGCGCGCTTTTTAAAGAGAAAGTAGCGGCCCGCCTGCTCGAATGGGGCGCTGACCGAATCTGTGCGCAGCAACTCCGCCAGCCGCTTCTGGATGCGCGGGCGCGACGGCAGGCCATCAAGCAGCGCGTGCGTGTATTGGTTCTGGGCATCGATCCACTGGCGCGTCTCAGTGCTCTGCTGATCTTCGAGCCAACGATAAGGATCGATGATCTCGACGCCGTGAATAATCTCGCGAAAGTTGTCCTGCCGCGTCACCGGAGCCTTCAGCGTTTGCGCCTGAGCGAAAACCAGTTGCGAGGCAAGCGCCAGAATGGTGATTGAACTAAGAACCGCCCACAAGCAAGTCCTGTCTCGGTGTGTTTTCTTTTCAAGTCGCTGGATCATACCGTACCTCCTGAACCCCTGATTTGGGTTTGCCTGATGGGGGATACTGTACACCAATTGTGCGGATTTGTCTTCGCTAACGGCGCATCAGGAGAAACTGAGTTTAAAAAAACGTCTTGAGCAGTATATTCAAAGTGATAAAGACATTTCCTAGAAGAGAAAGGAAGGCGTGGAGCGCTACCTGGACCGTGGCAACTCGTCCTCTTTAAGACCGGGAGGCCAGGGCTTAGGTCCGGCCTCCACCCGCCTCATTTATTTATGTCTTTCCAGAATGAATCATAATCTTGAAAGTTCCCTAAAAATTCCCCACCCTTTTTGACGTCTACCTCGCCCAAATTGTCTCTTTCTTTTTCGAGCTCAGGCCCCTGTTGCTCCCTCAGTGCTGGTCCACGTCTTGGTCCTCTCCACATTTCCGGTTTGTCGTTTCTATAGCGGAGCCAAAACCATTCACTTTGCATACCTTTGATTTCGACGAATATCTCAATCAGGTTTAAATTCTCATGACTATACTTATATGCCGTCTTCGATAGCACATTGTACCAATCGTACTTTTTCTCTGTTATAGTCATTTTTTATCACTCCTTTTCTAATGGGGTTAATTCTCACTCGAACTTCTCAATAAAAAACTCGCCGTCGATTTTCCTGCACCAGATCTCCTTCGTGCAGCACTTCGGGAGCTCGAACCTCCAACGCAGGGATTTTCAGTCCCCGGGCTAATGTTGGAGGCTATCGTCTTTTCAATCGGTTAGAAAAAACATCCCTCCGACTGTGTCCAAATTTGTGACCGTTATCTTGCTACTATAATGCTTAGAACAATTTTTTTTATCGAATTCAAAGGGATATAAATTTTCTCTTGGGGCTGTGTAGATTGCCGATCATAAAAATAATGTCCTCTTTGAATGACTTGATTTACGCTATTTTGGGCCAGATCTTCTTGGGGAAATAGAAAACTCTCATTTGTTCCGTCTAAATAATAAACAGTTACCGCACAGTTCATGGTTTTCCTCCTTTAATCGTTATCAAGAAAATATACAGCCTCTCTTTTCCTCTCCCTACCCGTATGTGAATAAATCAGGCTCTTCGTTATCCTGCTCAGGGTAGATTGAAAAATATTTGCTATTTTCCCTTAAGCACGTCATCACCCAGGTGAAAAATTCATCGATCTTGGCCGCCATCTCTCTTGGATCCTTTAATTTCTGGATCCCAAGAATCATCGATAGGTCTTGCTCTTCTCTTGAGGTTAAATACTCTTCATCTTTGAGCTTTTTGCGCAGGATTAAAAGCGTTGAGATTTGATTGGCTATCGTGCTTTCAGTCATCGTTTACCCCTCCAATAACTCAACTGCTTTCCGTTGCTCCTGCCAGCCGGTCGAGGCCAGGTTCGCGGTCCAGAGCCTCGAACTTGCTCTCCGTCTTGAGTGAACGGCGGATACGCTTGCCGTCGACCCGGACGTCGAGCCAGTAGAAGCGGCCGTGCGTTTTGATCATCAATCCTTTGCCAAAATCCACTTATTTTCTTTGAATAATCTCCCCTGCTTTCGCGTTGTGCGCATGCAATAGAGAAGCCATTTTTCTTCCTGCGAAGGAAATTGAGATAATTCTTTGAAACTGTAACCACGGTCAGGAGGATTTTGATAAAAATCATCAAAATCACTCCGATACCCGTCTCCTTCTGTACCAAAGTGCTTTTGAATTTCCTGGGCCGTAGGCAGCCGTATCAGCTTAGTCGTCTTAAGAGGCATCGGCAATTCATCGACATATACAACACCCCCTCAGGGATAATCATTTACCCGGTAAATTTCTTTGAAGTTATCATTATAAATGCAGTAGTTCCCTTCTTTTAAGGGTGGGCCAAACTCTTTCTGAACTTCTTTTGTCATACATAGTTTGATATACGACAGAGAAAATTGGTGCCCAAGTTCATTTTTTTCTCTTCCCATTCCTACCTCCTTTGATGAGAAAAAAGCCAATCCTCGAACGTCTTTTCTTGTCGAGACGCAGGAGATTATCAGAAAATACGGTTAACTTTTTTGTTCAATGATATCAAGAGTTTCCGGAACAAATGGACGGTGCTCGACTTTGTCGCCTGCAAACCACTCACAAACGACGTCATTCTGATGTCCCGAAACCTGTGATCCTAATTTGACAACCGTCATATAAGGACCACCTGATTTCAATTGAGCGACAGTCCCTATTTTGATTTCACTCATTTTGTTTGCCTCCTTTTCATTTTTCTCTTGTCCTCGGAAGGCTGCTCTCCGTCTTGAGCGAGCGCCGGATGCACTTGCCGTCGATCCGGATATCGAGCCAGAAGAAGCGGCCGACTTCGTAGAGGAACATTTAGCGCCGGGCAAAATAGGCGATCATCAATGCGATAGGTATGACGATCGAGGCGACAATTATTATCCAGCCCGAGACGTTGTTGAGGATCGCCATGATTTCGAGGATCCTGTATTCGCCCAGCTTTTCTTCCTTCCTTGTGTTCAGGGCGATCTCGCGGATGGCGAGCATGATTTGGCCGAAGGCTATCATGGACATCCCCAGAATCAAGCCGGCGAGAGCGGTGCCTACAACCATGCCGACGGAAAATAGAACGTTCGGAAATAAATCAGACATTTTGTCCCCTTAACTTATTTTTTTGACGCTGACCTCAAAGCTCTCACCGTCCGGCCCTCGCCTGAGCTCCCATTCTTTCCCTCAGCTCCTGCATGTGGCCAGGTAGAGCCCCACTCGAGACGTGTCATGGTCTTTCCCCGGAAGCCGGCCTTCGCCCCATGCCGGCCCCATATCGCCTCTATTTTTCCGCTTTTCTTCTCTGCTTCTATATTTTTGTCCTAAAAGCTCTGAATGTCAAATGGATCCGCCCTCACTCCAAAAAAGTCTCGACTTTCTTGCGGGATGATTGGGGAAAATCATTGACGGGATTATTGACGTCCTTGCACGGAATAGCCGCGGAAAATTGCAGAGTACCTCGGACACTTTCTCGGGAGGCCAGGGCTGAGGTCCGGCCTCCACTCGCCTCAATTCTCGCACGGCAAAAGCAATAAAGTGGTCTGACCAATACTTGGCTTGACATCCATTGCCCGGCGAGTTCTAATAATCTCATCCAAATCAAGGAGGGATAAATGAAACGTATTGCTTTTGCGGTCTGCGTGGCGGTCTTTTTATTTGCCGTCGGCGCCCAAGCGCAAACCCCGGCCCTGACAGAGGTCGAGCAGCATGCGACACAGGAACTGATAACGCTTGAGAAGGGCTGGTCAGAGGCATATCTCAAGAAAGACATCGCTTTCCTTGACCGGATTCTCGCGGATGATTATCTGGAAACGAACTCAGAAGGAAATGTTACGACCAAGGCCGAGGCCCTTGCTGACCTGAAGTCCGGCGCGTATGTACCTATCTCCGGGGTGCAGGACAACGTTAAGGTCCGCGTTTACGGGGACGCGGCGGTGGCCACGGGTCGTAGTACAATCAAAGCGCAGTACAAAGGCAATGATGCCAGCGGCCAGTTTCAATGGACGGATACCTGGGTCAAGCGTGACGGACGTTGGCAGTGCGTAGCCGAGCACTATTCGAAGATACCGCAGAAGTAGGCATCATCGAACGAACATAATTTGACGCTCGTTGTCTGATTAGGTATTGGTCTGACCAGATTATCTATTCAGAACGTCTATCCTGAAATTTACTTCTTTTCAAGGACAAGAAATACTTGCTTGTTATCTTTTTGAACAAACCATTTTCCCTGTGCGGGACATTTTGTTTTATTACTTAAAAGATTGATAATCTCCGGTGGCAATGCTTCTCCTGCATAGATATCCCCTACACTTTTTTTTACTACGGGACCAAGGTCCAAATCAATACCGATACCCATTGGATGAACACGGCCACACCAATTGCAGAATACATAAACTCCATAAGTAGCCATATTTTCCTCCCCTATGAGAATTTCCCATTGTTCGGTCGTCCCTCTCTATGATCGGGAGGCCAGGGCTTACGTCTGGCCTCCACACGCCTCAATCTTTATCTTGATGTCCAGCAAGTTACGACAGCGATTCATCAATAAATTCTTTAATCCAGCGGTCTGCCAACTCATCCGCCTCAAGATCTTTTTGTTTACAATTTTCTATGTCTTTATATTCCTTATGTTCAAGGATATAATGTGCAATTTCGTGTAAAATTGAACGTTTAAGTGATTCTATATGTTGTTTAATATTAATTCCAAATCCAGATATAATCGGGGTAAGCACAATAATGGCTTTCTTCTTTCTTGTATCCTCGTCGTCATTCCATAAAAAACAAGCGATATTTGCCTTATCTTCTTGACTGCTCAACACTGTAAATAGAACCTCCATATGGATTCTATCTACAATATCCATTGGAAGTATATGAATTGCATCGCAAAAAAATTTGTATTCGTCATGGCTTGTGTCTGAAAGTTTTATGTCTCTATATTCTTTAAATTTTTGTTCTATCTTTTCAAGAGTATAACGATTGACCATAAGTTTCACCTCCCCAAGAAATAACTGTAGCTCTTTTCGTCTATATAATAAAGGCGATAATTCGCTCAGCATCTATTTAATAAACGGGGGACTTGGATCCTCGAGGTCAAGCCTCCACTCGCCTCAGACGCCTAGGCTATTCCTTCAGCCCAGCCAGCCTCCTCCTGGCATCCTCAACTTCGGAGAGGCCGGGGCCGGCATCCCTCCAAACGTCGAGGCACTTACGATAGCACTTCGCGGCGCCCTCGCTTACTGCTCGACCAGTTCCACCCGGCGATTCTGCGCCCTTCCCTGCTCATTGGCATTGGAGCTGATCGGACAATACGACGCCACGCCGGCCGCCTTCAACCGGCTCGGGGCAATCCCGCGTCCTACAAGCGCCTTGACGACGGCATCGGCGCGTTCGGCCGACAGCTTGAGGTTGAGCTCCAGAGTCCCGGTGTTATCGGTGTGCCCAACCACATACACCTTGAGGGCTGGGCGATTCTCCAAGAGTTTGACCATCTGCACGAGGGAAGGTTCCGATTCCGGCTTGATCGCAGCCGAACCGGTGTCAAAGTAAATCCCATAGATGATCGTCTTGCCGGTTGCGGAGATGTCCTTGCCCATCGCGGCCGCGTCCGCGACGACGTCCTGCCGCATGGGCTGGCTCTCAACGATCGTGAGGCTGTATTCGTTGCCTTCGTTGTAGGCCTCGACGTAAACCCCTGTCATCGCTCCGCCCTTGCGGAGTTCTGCGGCAACACGCCTCTCATCGCTTCCAAGGATGGTGGCACCCGCAGCTTTCAGGGCGTCCTCGTAGTTGCGGGAAACCTGCAGCATGCTGACCTGGGGAGCGTCCTCTTTCCGCGAGTAGCTGATCGAGTACTTTTTACCTTCCCAGGTAACCTCCTTTCCGCCCACGACCGTTGGCGTGAACGCCGCGAATTCCTCGACGACGTAGCTGTCGATGTAGAACCCGGGCATCCGCGTCACGAGCGGATGATCGCTGCTGCCTTTCACGTCCACTTGAGCCCACGCGGTAGTCGTCCCCAAGACCGCCACCATGAACACGACCAAGATGGTCAGCTTGCGAATGCTCATTTTCGTCCTCCATTTCAGCAGTAAATAAGGAACTCCCTTGTCCCAAAAAATTGTATTCTCAGCGTTTGATCGTTGTCAAGAAAAAAGGAAAATACGGACAGGAGGGGCGGGCGTCGCCTATCCTATTCCTCCGGCTTTGCCGCGGATCACTGTTATGGAGGCTTTCGGCAGGGTGTACTCCGTCTCCGCGGCTGCAGTGATTTTGGCTCTTATCGGAGGGCCGTCCGGATCTGCATAACCTTTCGCCTCGTTGGCGTGCCATTCATACTGGCCAGCCCCGAAGGTGACAAGGTCCACGGGCCCGGACAAGAACCGATCGCGCTGCGTGTCCGAATCATGGAGAGTGATCCGCACCTGGTGGGCATTTTGGCGATCCTTGTTGATAAGCAGCAAAGACCACTGACCGTCGGGACGCTCGAGAGCATAGGCTGTTACTAGCGCGTTTCCGGAGGAGTCGCGCACATCGTTTGAAGCGCGAAAAACGCGATGGGCCGCGTCTACGGGCTTCACCCACTCCTGAGTTATAAGTTGGGAGGCGAAATACTGAGCAAAGTACCCTTCTACCTGAAAATTCGCATCCACGTTGAAGAGTCCGAAAGATCCCCAAGAGTTGCTGCATCCGGCCCGCAGCGGCGAGGGCATATAATGGAAGAAGTAGCTGGCATTTCCGCCGCCCGTCAGGAATGCGCCAATATAGTCCGCAAACCAGAGACCGCCCATGATATTCACGAAGGTCTCGCCTGTCTGCCAAGACAGGTTGACCTCGGTAACGAACATCGGGACATCCGGCGGCAAGCCGTCATCTCTCCAAACCTGAAGGATATGAGTGATCAGACTGGGCTCATTGTAGAGGTCGTTCCAGGATGTATCGCACGGATCATAAGGATAGTGTTCAAACGAGAAAAAGGCCAGGTCGTTCAGGCGACCGTGAGCCTTCAGGTAGTCGATGAAACGGCCCAGCCAGGAAACTCTTCCCGCTGCGTCCGGCCAGACCTCGACATCGCTATTCACTCCCTGAAAGGCCGGCCCGCCCAGTTTCAGGTTGGGATCGACTCGATGAATGGCGGAGGCGAATTGGAGGTAGAGGGCGCCATAGTCTTCGGGAAGCATGTATTGCCCGTCGGGCTCCTCACCCATCTCGATATAGGAAATCGGATAACCCCGCTTCTCGAGATACGCAATCTCCGCCGCCGCATCTTCGGGCGTGGAATAGATCATCGCCACCGGGACCATCGCCGGAAGGCCACGCGTCACACCACAGGTGTAGAACAGGTCGAGCCCGACCTGGTCGCCGAGCTTCTCGTCGAGGCCAGACGCCCCATGCCAGGGATCGACGGAGGAACAGAGTGTCGCGGTCTGCTGCCCGTCAGGAGAATGACGGACTAGGTCTTGAAACTGGCCCTCCGGGGATAAGGTCCCGACGTACAATTCGAATATCGCGAAGCCGACGCAGTTGCGGCGGTCGGCCGAGCCGTGCGTATCACACGTATTGGAGGAGGAAGTCATCCAGATGCGCAAGTATCTTGTTGGGATCGGCCAGGACGCGAGGTGCATTGTGACCGTGCCGCCGCGGCCGTCCGTCATAGTCCCTTGAGGAAATGTCTGCCAGACGCCCTTTGTCGGGGCGTCCACAGGATTGGCCTCGCCCGTCCAGAACTGGACCCGGTAGCTTTGGGCGGATGGCTCGGCCCAGGCAATCCGGAGGGCGTTGATTTCCAGTTTTTCTCCCAGGTCGAGCGTCACCCATTGCGGGTGAAGCGAGTCGTCCTCGCCGGTAAACGTTTGAGTCAGATAGGGGTTGCTCTTCCAGTAGGTATCCAGGTTGCCGTCGGTTAAGCGGGAGTAACCGCGCTCGGTGCCGCTATTCCGGGTGAAGCCGCGGTGAGGAAGCGGGTAAGCATAAGAGTGGCGAATCATCTCTCCCGGTTCGGGGTTGCCTATGAAGTAACCCCGTCCGGAGGCGTCACTCCACTTACCCTGCGGGTTCCAGTGCCATGCTTCCACGTGGAGCTCCGTATTCTGGCGATAGGTCACAGACTGCCAGCCTGCAGACAGGACCTGCTTCAGAAAAGGCTCGCTCAACACCTTGTCGGCAACTCCGAGCCTCAGCCGGTCGACACCTGCGCCGAGCGCGCGCACGGGACTGAAGGAGTTCACGGCGTGCGATGACGCGGAATCGACAACGACCCTGTGTGCCTCTTCCTGGGCCATTGCGGTGCCGGCGGGCCGAAGAATCGCGCCGATGGAGCATAGATATAAGCATCCAAGGACGCAGATTACGAGACGCCGAGAATTGGGCCTCTGCCTGGTCAATTCGGATACTGTACAGGCGCGAGCTGCAGAGAGCATGATACCTCCTTATTTTTCCATTCTCCCCTTATCACCGGAAGTAAACCATCACAAGAGATGTTGTCAAACCGGGCAGAAATGCATGTTTTCAATAAGAATTTTTTTTACTATAAGAAACTCCTTTTCTGCTGCGCTGGCTGGATGAGCGTTCCTGCGCTAATTTTGCCTCACTTCATCGTTAGGGATGATAAGTCGCAGTGTCGTCGGAAGTCAAGGCGAGTTGAGGAACCTCAGGCAAGTTTAAGAACGCCGGGAATCGCAAGGATGCTCAAATGTATCAGGAGCCACCCCTCCCTAGGCGAAGTTCACGGCACCTTCTGAACGACTATAGGACGCCGCCAAGATACGTATTACTTCTGCGTTGGTACGGAGCTAAAGTGAGCATGTACCAGCTTCCAGGCTCCACTTTTCCTCTGGAAGATGCAACTCTCCATAATGGAGTCCTGAACTTGGGTTCCGTCTTTCATTTTCGCTTTAAAACTCCCCTCGCTGGTAGCCCAGGCAAAGTCCTGGCCAACGAAATGAACCTGGATTTTCCCCACATCCCAGTTGAAGTCGGCGAGACTATCCCATTCAATCTTAGTCTGGTCGCTTACGGCCGTCCAACCGACGGTCTTCACACCTTGTTCCATCATCAGGACGTTTGGGTCACAAATCCTCTCAAAAGTGACCAGGTCCTTCTTGTTATAGGCGTCGCCAATCTGACGCACAATCTGTTCAATGGTCGCGTTGTCCGCCTGCTGTGCCAGCAAGCCGTTAGTTCCGATTGCCAGACCCATTGCTGCACTAAAGGCCAATAATAAAACTCTGCTTCGCATATAAGCCTCCTTTCAATCTATTGAAAACATGAAAACTACTTTACGACCAAATCCATACAATTTTGTTCAGAACAATGAGCCTCTCGCTACGTCCCTCCTATCTGATAACAATATAGGTTCCACAACGTATCAAGTCAAGCCAAGTTTATAAGGATTTTCTTTTCTGCTGCATCGGTTTAATGAGCGTACGCCAGCCACTTTTGCCTCATCCCATCGGCAGGGATGATAAATCTCAGCATGATCGGATGCCAAGCTGAGCAAAAAATAGCCACAGGCGGGCTCAAAAGAATAAGGGAAGTATAGCAGGACCGGAAATCGCCCAAACCTCTCCTCGCGTCACCACTGTGCAACAAAAAGTGCCTAAACTTCTATTGCTTCACTTCTATCGGCTTCAGAGTTGATTTTACGTCGACATTCTTCACATCCACTGGGAGCAGAGAATTTTTTACTTCCACTGGAATCGCAGCAGTATTCTCCACTTCAACGGGTAATTTATCAAAAATGCCAATCATCACAGGATCCCAATTTTGTCCAGGCCCCCTTTCGATCGCCTTTATTCGGACATCAATAATATCAGGCGTAGAGCCGTATAGCATAGGAATTAATCTGACCTCTTTAAGGCAAAGCAAAACAAGGCAAAGGGCAATGACGGTAAGAATAAATTTTGTGTACTTGTCAACCTGCATTTTTGATTCCATCCTTTCCTCCTTTTTAGATGTTTGGCGTGCTACAGACGCGAATCATTTGACAAAAACAGACTTAAAAGATGAGCAATTTGCCCGAACTATAATTGGATTTTAGCTCAGAACGATGTAAGTTGCCATCTAAATCCAACTTTTATTCAAGCAGGCCAGACTTTGAGCTTATTTATTCAACCCCGCTAGCCTCTTCCTGGCAACCTCAGGCTCGGGGAGGCCTAGGTTCGGCGTTTTTCCTCAGTCCTCAAAATGCACCCACTCGTATTTGACGCGCTCGATGAGCTTCTTGAAGCACGGCTCGCAATGGTTCATTCGACGAGTCCCACCTTTTTTACAGCGCTTGGAAGCGCGGCTCGTTGCGCAACGGCACTAGCAAAGGGTCCACCTTCAGGGCGACCATATAGGTCTCGCGTTCTTCGTAGGCCTTCTCCAGCCAGTCGAGCGCGACGCTATTTTGGCCCAAGCCCAGATAGATAATTCCTTGCGCCCAGCGCGGGCAATAGCGTTTCCGGGCCAGCTGGTCCAGGTCCGCCAGCACCTTCCTCGCTTCCGCAGGGCGGCCCGTAACGCCGTAGAGATAGCCGACAGTTCCAAGTTGACTGTCGGCGGAGAGCACGCAGGCTAAATACGCCCCGGCCTCGGATCAAACGTGCCGAATTTAGGAGCATCGGGGGCGATTGCGGGGGTGCTCGGCGCTTATATTTTGATGTTCCCGAAGGGAAAGGTCAGAGTATTGCAGGGTCAACAAGTGATTCAAGTGCCTGCGCTGATAGTCATTGGGCTCTGGATCGTTCTGCAGTTTTTTAGCGGCATCGGTTCCATTGCCAACACAGCGCAGACGGGTGGCGTCGCTTACATGGCGCACATCGGCGGATTTCTGGCGGGGTTTGTGTTGACCTTTTTGTTTAGAGGAAAATCGACGCCGCGGCTGACAGGTTAGATCGCTACGGCATGCATGAAACATTGACCTGCCCCCAATCAATGTACCAGCCCTTGAGTGAATTTTTCAACCTCTGATCTGCCCCCCGGATCTAGGCTAATGTCTGCCTTACGTCTTTGTAAGCATCTCGGTATAGGTGGCGTTCTGACGGATTTGGTCGATAGCTTTTTGGGCGTAGATACCGACACATACGCTATCTTTGCGCTTAATATGGTTGAAGGCGTACTCGAACCCCTCGCTTCATGATCGACCTCCTTCTGCGGGGCCCAGGTGCGGCCCGACGACTAGGTTCGTTTGATGTCTTTAAGGAAAAGTCCTATGAGCAACAGGCTCGCTACTACCATGACCCCCACGACGACCCCAAACGGCAGGTTGCCTGGCATTCCTCTTTGACTCATGACAAGAAGCATCGCGATGATGGCCATCCCCATGATGGCCGCAAACATCAGCAGCGGGACGGCGAATAGATATCCGACTGGCCGTCCCTTCCAAAGCATGATCGAGGAGATGACCATTCCGGGCAGGATAAAGCCCAGGTCGAGCACATGAACCAAGTTCATTGGCAGCCCGGTATCGGTGACACTTCTAGGGACCGTGCCGGCTGCCAAGGATCGAACAATGTCGCTTGACCACAGGAGAAAAAACGCAACCCCGAAGATCATCAGAAAAGCACTGACAGCCTTGGCCTTCGCGTTTGGAGAAAAGGAGGCCGCGAGATCAGAGATCTTCAAAGAGGCCAAGCTCCCGAAGAGCGTGTAAAAAGACAGGCCGAGGACGGCTATGTAGACAGGAAACAAAAAACCGAAGTGGACAGAAAAAGCGTACATGACATAAGAATAGACGATATAGACGAGGGCGCCCAGCCAGACCAGCAAGGCTCTGGCGGACCTTTTGCGCAAAAAATAAGCACTTATCAAAAGGACGGGAACGGCAACGACAAGATTAACGATGTCCTGGCCGATCCCTTGCGCCGCGTACGAGGCCGTCTCCTGACTGTATATGCTCTTTACAAATATTCCCGCGCCGCTCGCAATGGCGACCAGCACGGAAACGAGGGCCGACAGCCAAATCCAGATTTGACGAATTTTGATTTCGGTCATATTGTAAGGATATTCCAGTGAGAGGCTCTTTGTCCAGGCGGAAACCGGATCAGCTTGACATTGGCCTCCTTAATATCATACTATCCCTCCCACAAGGGAGAGGGAAAATCCATTAAAACCTTGGGGCATCTTTTGCTGAAGCTGGGATGGAATTTCCTGCCCTTTTCTTAATAATCAAAAGGAGGGAAACGTTATGAAAAAAACGGTTAATTTTTTTATCGTTCTCGCCCTGGTCTTTTCCGCTTTATACTCCATCCTCATCGTTGTGGCTCCTCGAATCATCGCTGAGAGCACGCTTAAGGCCAGAACGGGGGAAACCCTTGCGACTGTCCAGGATCCGGGAGCGGCGGAGGCTCTGGTCGTCCAGACCAGGCACCTGGGGGTATTCGCGCTGTGCATCGCGATTGCGCTGTTCTTTATTCTTTTTAACGCCTTCAAGAACGCTGAGCGCTGGGCTTGGTGGGCTTTCCTGCTCATCGGGGTCATTGTCTGGGGCTATGGTTTGTTCATGCAGATCAGCGAAAAAGACATGCTGAACATGATTCTGCATCTGGTCGGAGCGGTCCTCTGGTTTCTCGGCATATTTATTCCCTATAAGCTATTTTTCGCCAAAAAAAGCGCCTGATTTCTGACGGAGGATTGACCCGCTTCGAAAACCCGCAATCGTCACAAGGCCACAGGCCCTAAACTGCCGACAGAAAATTATCGTTATCCATGGATCACGTGTTTTCAAAAGGCCAGCGATAATCAGAGCATCACCTAATGGGTGGCGCGGCTGGGGGGCCCCCCGACGCCCGGAGCGTTTGATGCCTCCAAAATTTCTGTTTGCGTAATCAACAGAATTGGCCGCGAGGATGTCGGGGGGTGAGCCGCGACAGGACCCGTTAGCGAGTCCCATCGGCAATTTTAAGTACAGGCCCGCTCATTGACCCTGTCTGCTCGCTATGATATATGGAATGATGAGCTTTGTTCTTGCGTTGGACGAGAAGAAATGCCTTTCCTGATTCTGTGCCAAACCGGCTCTCCAAATAAAAGCTACAGTATCACCAAGCCTGTGACCACGATCGGGAGAAGTCTCAGCAATGATGTTTCGCTTCATGATCCCTTTGCCTCCAGGGTCCATGCCAAGGTTATCGCTCTCGAAGATGGCGGCTACGAGATCCAGGACCTGGGCGCCAAGCATCCGATCACGGTCAACGGAGAGGCCGTCACACGCCATAATTTGAAAGACGGCGACAAAATCAGGCTGGGCGACTCCGTCCTGGTCTTCAAGTCCGAGGACGCCGCCTTCCTCGGAGACGTGAAATTCCTGGCGGCCGAAGACATGTCTCAAGAGACGGCGGAAATAGCCTCGCTCCCGGCAAAGAAGGCAGTGTCCTTACAGGAAGGCGATCTCGGTTCCAAGGATTTCGCTTCGCTCCGGAACGACCATCAAAAACTGAGGCTCCTTTATGAATTCAGCAGGGCGGTGAATTCCCACCTTGAGGACCCTCATCAGATCCTCAAAGTGATCATGCAAAGCGCCTTCGAGATGCTCGATGCCGAGAGGGGTTTTATCGCGTTGGTGGATGAAGACAGCAAGGAATTGACCTGCGAGCTTGTCCGAGACAACACCCAGACTCAGCCGCAGGGGAAGCTCGAAGTCAGCCGAACGATCGTTCACAAGGTGCTCCAGGAGGGTGTCGCAGTCCTGACTGTAAACGCCCAGAAAGATGTCCAGTTGGGCAAGGTCAAAAGCATCCAGGAATACAATATCAGGTCCGCCCTCTGTGCTCCGCTGTTGTCTCGCGATGAAGTGATGGGAGTTATTTATCTGGATAACCGGATTTCCGAAGGAAGCTTTTCCCAGGATGACCTGATGTTTCTCCAAGCCATGTGTCACCAGGCCGGGATTGCTCTGGGCAATGCCCGTCTTCACAGGCAGACCATCCAAGAAAACCTCCGGCTGGAGAATGCCCTGAGACCGCGATACCAGATTTTGGGAGAATCCGAACGGATGAAAAAAATCTATACGACCATCAAGAAAGTGGCGCCAACAGATGTCACGGTCCTCATTCAAGGGGAGACTGGAACAGGTAAAGAACTCACGGCCAAGATTCTTCATGAATTGTCTTATCGCCGGGATGAGCCTTTCATCGCCGTCAACTGCGCCGCAATCCCGAAAGAGCTGATCGAGAGCGAACTTTTTGGGCATGAAAAGGGCGCCTTTACGGGAGCAACGAGCACCCGGCAGGGAAAGTTCCAGATGGCTCATGGCGGCACGATCTTTCTCGACGAGGTCGCGGACATGAGCCTGGAGACTCAGTCCAAAGTCCTACGGACTCTGGAGGAGAGGGAATTCCAGCCTGTCGGCGGAACAAAAACCGTGAAGGTGAATGTCCGCGTTATCGCGGCGACAAATAAAGACTTGAAAAAGGCCGTGGAAAAGGCAGAATTTCGGGAGGACCTTTATTTCCGCCTGAATGTCGTTACGCTTGACCTGCCGCCGCTGCGAGAACGGAAAAAAGATATCATTCCTCTGGCCGAATATTTCGCCGCAGGAAGAGTCAAAAAGATCTCCGCCCAGGCGCAAAAACTATTGCTGTCCTACTCCTGGCCGGGCAATGTCAGAGAGCTGAAGAACTGCATCGAGCGCGCGGTGGTTATGGGAGATAGAGACGTCATTCAGCCGGAAGATCTGCCTTATCACATCCGCCAGGGAGGCCAGGTCATTGACGAGCCTCTCGAGTCACTCGAACGCTTCGAACGAGATCATATCATCCGCGTGCTCAGAAACACACGCTGGCGGAAGAGTGAGGCGGCCAAGTTGCTCGGGATATCCCGGCAGACGCTGGACAACAAGATCAAGGCCTATAAGATCAAGCGCTAGGGGCCGGCCATTTTAACCGGGCATCGCCGCCTGGGGGAAGTCCTCTAACAATTCCTTGCGAAAAGAGAGACAACAAATATTCCAAAAATGTGTTTGCTTGGAGCGCAAGGACAGGATGGAAATCATCCGCATGCGGCAGAATACGTCTAAAAATTAGACACATTCTGTTTTCCGACGTGCATTTCGTTTATTATCTGCAATTTCGGCATTTCGTGCCCGGTCAGTTGCCGCCGCGGCGTCCAGAAATTAGACAATTCATTAATAGAAAAATCTCCTTGCCCAGACCAGATCAAAGCAAAAAAGCAAAACCATATGGGGGATATCGAAAAAATGGAGACTTTCGCCTGTTTTGGATTTTTTTGGCATATTTTTTGCCTTTAAACAGGACGTATGAAAAAGGAGGTCTAAATGAAGAAGGCGCTTATTGTGATTGTCATATTGCTCATGCTGTTCTTCATTCTCTGCAGCTTCTCCTCCGGCGAGCCATCCAGCACCGCAGGAGAATTCGTCAAGGGCAATCCGCTGCACTGCCCTGAATCGTGCTTTTCAAAGAACTGCTTAGGAGGTGAAAATCGAAGATGATCCATCATCACGAAGAAAAAAGGAGAAAGAGAGAAGGTCTTCTCTCATAAGGAATTTGGGAAGGAGAAAAACATGAAAACAAAATGCATACTCTCATTATTGGCTTTCCTTATTCTTCTCCCGCCCCTGGCCTTCTCCCAGTCCAGGGAAACGGGCGCCATCGTCGGCACGGTTCTCGACGAAAAAGGATTGCCGCTTCCGGGAGCCACGGTTACGCTGACGAGTCCAAACCTCATGGGTACGCGAACCACCGTCTCCGAAGCCGACGGTTCCTATCGCTTCCCCGCTCTTCCTCCCGGAGATTACAGTATCAAGGCTGAACTTCAAGGCTTCAAAACAGTCGTGCGCGAGAACATCCGCATGAACACGACCGTCCGGCTGACGGTGGACATCACTATGCCTCAGGCCGTTGTGGCCGAAGAGGTGACTGTTGTTGGTAAGGCGCCTACCGTTGACGTCAAATCAGCGGAAACCGCCTCTGTCACTCTGTCCAACGAAATCCTGAGGAACATTCCCTACAGCCAGTTCACCGCAGATATTGTCTGGCTGGCACCCGGAGTCACAGATGCCAACTCGGCTTTTGGAGGCTCGCAGAACACTGGAATCGCTTACACGATGGACGGAGTCAACGTCGCCGACCCGGAAGCCGGCTCAGCCTGGGTCTTCCTCGACCACAACATCATCGAGGAGGCCAAAGTCATGGGAGTGGGATTGCCGGCTGAGTACGGGAATTTTACGGGTGTCATTTTCAACCTTGTCACAAAATCCGGCGGAAACCGGCTTTCCGGCCACATGGAGTTTGACTATCAGGGGAAAATGGATGATCCGCCCAAAGGCTTTTGGCAGGCAGATAACAATATGGATTATTCCAGAGATTTCCCCGATCTCTCAGCTCCCTTGACGAAACTGATGGACCTCAGTGCCCACATTGGCGGTCCCATAATAAAGGATAAACTCTGGTTCTATGTGGGACTGCAGTACTACCGGACCCAGGACTATCCTACCGGTTTCCCTAATCCCCAAGATTATAAGCAGCCGCACGGTTTCCTCAAGCTCACTTCGCAGATCTCCGCTTCCACCAACATGAGCGCTTCTGTTCAGATCGACACCTACAACGGGATCAACCGCTTCCCGGATACCGTCCTATTAGGTCCACAGGTCGATCAGGCGGCAACCGTAAGACAGAAGTCGCCGGAGATTGTCGGCAATTTCAGCCTGACTCACATTTTCAGCCCCAAGAGCTTCTTTGACCTCAAAGCCGCTTATTTCTGGGGGTATTACTATCTTGATCCTGAGAATGGGATGGACGTCAACTCGCACTTCATCCTTGATCAGAACAAGCTGCTTTATAACTCCTATAATTTTGGAAAATACGACCGCACCCGCTTCCAGGCCAATGCCAGCTACACCCATTATGTTGAAGATTTTATCAAGGGCGACCACGACTTCAAATTCGGCGTGGAGGCCGAGCGCTCCTACGTCAGGAACCGGTTCGGCTATACAGGCACGAATCACACCTATTATATTGACGACGCGGTCGGAGAGCCGTATCTCGCTTATCAATACGAAGGCTATGACTGGAACAGCTACTACACGAGGATCGAAGCCTTTGTTCAGGATTCCTGGCAAATCACAGCGCGCCTCAACGTCAACGCGGGGCTCCGGTTCAGCCAGAACTGGGGATCAGTCAAGGGCGTCGATGGCAGCGTCTATAAAACGAACCGGCTGGCGCCCCGGATCGGGTTGACCTTTGACCTTTTGGGCGACAAAACCACGATCCTGAAAGGCCACTACGGACAATTCACCGAAGCGATGCTCTCCTCCTACTTTGACCGGCTCAATCCCGCCTCAGCTACCAGCGACTATATTTCATATATCTGGGATGGCGAACAATATGTTGAATTTGATCGCACTGTCCCCGAGAATCTCTACACGCTGGCGAAAGATATCAAACACCCCTATATGAACCAGTTTACGCTCGGGATCGAAAGAGAGCTTTTCAAAGATGCCTCGCTGGGCGTGACATTTATTTACAGGGAATGGAAAAACATCATCGGCAAATACGACCTGAAAGCCGACTATGAGCCATATGATGTTTACGTTCCGGAATTGGACGAAACGTACACGATCTATCAGCGAACAGCAGACACTATGAGCACTTATCAGTATGTTTTGGACAACATCGAGAAGGGACAGCCCTGGATCCTGGACAATCCCTACAGGAATTACTGGGGTCTTGAGTTTCTCTTCAACAAGCGCTTCTCCAACAAGTGGCAGATGCTTTTCTCTTACATCTATTCCCAAGCCACCGGGACCATAGATAACGGGTTTGCCGATGATGTCGGTTACAGCGACCGCGACTCTCTCAGCACAGCCGACCCCAACTTCTGGATCAACGCAGATGGCCATTCGACCAACGATTCCACGCACATGCTCAAAATCCAGGCGACATACGTCCTGCCCTGGAACATCAACTTCAACACTTATTTCCGGGGCATCACGGGCAATGCTTGGGCAACGAGGTACAGGACAAGCCCGCTCAATCAAGGAAGAGTGACCTTTTTCACTGAGCCGCGCGGCGTAAAACACTACCCGGTCATGAGCGTCCTTGACATCCGGCTGGAAAAGGTTTTCACCCTGGCAAAAAAGTACAACCTCGGTGTGATCTTCGATGTCTTCAACGTCTTTAATGCCGATACGATCAGGAGTTGGGGCACAAGAATTGGCTACGACTGGGTCATAAACAACTATCCCTCCACGACGGGGCATGATCTCTACCGAATCGCAGACCCGCGCCAGGCTAGAATCGGCATCCGGTTGATGTTCTAAAAGACGCAGAAAGGGGACGGACGAGGCCCAACGCCGTCCCCTTTTTTTTGGCTAAATTTAACCGTCCTTTGTGGCCAGCGAGCGGATCAGGTTGACGTCGAGCTCGCCTTTCGCCCCCCAGCCGCGCACGCCGGAAGGGATTGCGGGCCGAAAGCGCTCGTAAAGGGAAAAGGCTTTGACCGCGAGCTCTTTGGGGTCAAAAGCCAGAGCCAGGGCAATCATTGCTTCTTTGACAGCGTGGAGCATCGGGCCGAACTTCTCTTCGAGATACCGGTCCACGCCGTCCGGCTCGATCGGCCGGTCCTTGACGACAGCCCGAAGGCCGTGCTCGGTGGTCTTGGCTGGTACTGGGCGGCCGAGAAGCTCAACCCAAAATTCCTCGCCCAGGCGGGCCTTTTTAACGGGAACACCCTGGACGCGTTCGGCCGGTCTATAGATACCGAGGCTCCGTCCTTTCGACTGAGCATTCAGTCCGGCCAGGGCCTTGCCAAGCGAGAGTGCTGCCTCCCGGTCAAACCCGAGGCGTTCGGCAACAATGCTGGCCCAAAGAGTCAGCACCGGCGCGCGATTTACCAAAACGGTCTTACGATTCATGCTCATCCCTTCTTATCGGCTGAGCAAAACATATCTTTGTCGGCCCTTGATGTCAATAATTCTCGTTATTGCCGAGATAGAGGTCCCGGATGATAAAAAATTCGAAGGTATTGACACCTCTTTTAGGCCAGTATATAAAGCGTTTGAATCTTCAGCCAAAAAATATGAACAGGAGAGATAAAAGAATGAAAACACGCTTGACCCATGGTTTGATTCTGACCTTCGCCGCATTCTCTCTGCTGGCAGCCGGGCTGGCCCCAGGCCAGGTCCTGGATGAAAAAGCCGGGAGCGCAGAAGTTCTGCGCCCAGGCAAGAATTTTATAGTCACGCCGGTTTATTCGGAAGCCGACGACCAACGGATTCTGGCCCTGTTCGAAAGATTGCGAGTCGCTGATGTGGCTGACGGGATGGATTCGGTGGGACTGCAAAATGTCGGCCTCATGGACCAGGAGATCCATCCTCTCTGGCGCGACACCGAGCACTTCACTCACCGGTTCGTGGGGGTTGCCGTTACCGCCAGGTATGTCCCCACCCAGAACCCCCCGGCCGGCACCATGTCTACTGAGGCTTATGACAAGTGGGCGTCGAGCTGGTATGAGCAGCGCTCCGCGGAGCTCTATATGACGTTGATCCGTAAGGGCACGGCGCTCGTGATCGAAGACGCGCCTCGTGCGGATGTCGGCTCGATCGGCTCCTACAACATCCTGGAATGGAAAGGCCTGGGCTGTGTGGGCGTCGTCACCAGCGCCACAGCCAGGGATACAGACGAGATCATCACTGAGCGCATTCCCCTCTATCTCAAAAAGGCTGGACGCGGCATCCGGCCCGGCCGGAACGAGCTTGAATCCATCAACCGGCCCATTGTCTGCGGCGGCCTCCTGGTCATTCCCGGAGATATCATTATCGCCGACGGTGATGGCGTCGCAGTCGTGCCTCGTTCTAAGGCGGAGGCGGTGGCCAAATACGCCAGGAAGATCATGGAGAACGACAAGGCCGGACGGAGAGACCTCTATAAAAAAGTCGGCCTCAAGGAAGATGATTCGGTAAAAAACTAATAGAACTTTTTCAAGTCCATGCCTGAATAGAGGCTTGCGACCTGGTCGCCATAGCCGTTGAACATCAGAGTCTTTCGCCTGCCGTCCTCCCCTATGCGCCGCTCCGTGGCCTGGCTCCAGCGCGGGTGGGTGACGGCGGGATTCACGTTGGCGTAGAAGCCATATTCATCCGGGTTCTGCCTGCTCCAGGACGTCTTGGGCATCTTCTCCAGGAACCGGATCCGGACGATGGACTTGATGCTTTTAAACCCGTATTTCCAGGGAATGACAAGCCTGAGCGGCGCGCCGTTCTGGTTGGGAAGGATTTCTCCATACATGCCGACAGCCACGAGCGTCAAGGGATGCATGGCTTCGTCCATCCTGAGGCCTTCCGTATAGGGCCAGTCCAGGATGCCCGACCGCTGCCCAGGCATCTGCTCGGGGTCGTAAAACGTAGTGAACTCAACAAAAGCGGCTTTTGAGGTGGGCTCGCATTTCTTGATCAAACCGGCCAGAGGAAAACCGACCCAAGGGATGATCATGGACCAGGCCTCGACGCAGCGCCAGCGGTAGACCCGCTCTTCAAGCGGAAACATCCGGATGATTTCGTCAACAGCGAAGTTTTGAGGCTTGACCACAAGCCCCTCAACCGCCACAGTCCAGGGCCGGATGCGAAAGTTGCGGCTGAGCTCTCTCACCTCACGCTTGCTCGTGGAAAACTCATAGAAGTTTGTGTAGCCGGTTGCATCTTCAAACGGAGTCACTTTTTCCGCGACATTGAACTCTCCCCTTTTGGCGATTTCAAGTTTTTTTTCGAGTTGGGCATTGACCTGGCGAAAAGAGTTCGGATTGAGAAATCCGATTCCTGCCAGTGCGGCAGAACGAGCGATAAACTCGCGGCGGCTCAAATAAAGCTTTTTCGGCGTGATTTCGGAAGATTTTATTTTGGGCGCTCTTTTCACCAGCATGCCACCCTCCTATTCGTGTCCTCCTCAGTCGACTATCCGTTCTCTGTGCCGGCTTTTCTGATGTTCGCCCAGGGGTCGTAGAGAGTCACGGTGCGGTTGAAAACAAGATTCTCCGGCGAGGAATCCTTCGCGTCGACACAGAAATACCCGAGCCTCTCAAACTGGACGCGGCTCCCCGGCGCCGCGTTCTTCAGGCTCGGCTCAACCTTGCAGGCCTTGAGGACCTGGAGCGAATTCGGGTTCAGGTTGGACTTCCAGTCGCCGCCTTCCTCGACCTCGCCAGCGTCCCGCTTGGTGAAGAGCGTCTCATAGAGGCGCACATCGACGTCGCAAGCCCGGTCTGCTGATACCCAGTGGAGGGTGGCTTTGACACGCCTGCCGTCCGGAGCATCCCCTCCGCGCGTCGCCGGGTCATAGGTGCAATGGAGCTCGATGACCTCGCCCGTCTTCGGGTCCTTGACGATATCGACACACTTGATAAAGTAGGCGTAGCGCAGGCGCACCTCGCGGCCGGGGGCAAGGCGATAGAATTTTTTCGGAGGAGCCTCCATGAAATCGTCCCGTTCGATGTACAAGACGCGGGAAAACGGGACTTTTCTCGTCCCCATGGCCGGGTCTTCCGGGTTGTTGATGGCGTCGAGCTCTTCAACCTGGCCTTCCGGGTAGTTCACGATCACAACCTTGAGGGGGCGCAGGACCGCCATGACCCGCGGAGCCTGCTTGTTCAGGTCCTCGCGAACGCAATCTTCGAGCAGGGCCAAATCCACGATGCTGTTCGCCTTGGCCACGCCGATGATCTCGCAGAAATTTCTGATGGCCTCGGGAGTATAGCCGCGCCGCCTCAATCCCGAGATCGTGGGCATGCGCGGGTCATCCCAGCCGCTAACACGGCCTTCCTTGACGAGCTCCAGGAGCTTCCGTTTGCTCAGGACGGTGTGGCTGACGCTGAGTCGGGCGAACTCGATCTGCTGGGGATGATGGATGCCGAGCTGGTCGAGCAGCCAATCATACAGCGGCCGGTGCACCTCGAATTCCAGAGTGCAAATGGAGTGGGTGATCCCTTCGATGGAATCGGACTGGCCATGGGCCCAGTCATAGGTGGCGTAGATGCACCACTTATCCCGAGTCCTGTAATGATGCTCCCGCCGGATCCGGTAAAGCACGGGGTCGCGCATTAACAGGTTGGGATGGGACATGTCGATCTTGGCCCGGAGCGTGCGGGAGCCGTCGGGAAACTCGCCGTATCTCATCCTCCATAAAAGGTCGAGGTTCTCTTCGACCGAACGGTTTCGATACGGGCTCACCCTGCCCGGCGCGGTCAAGGTGCCGCGGTAGTCGCTGATCTCTTCAGCGCTCAGGTCGCAGACATAGGCTTTCCCTTTTTTGACCAGGTTAATGGCATACTCGTAAAGCTTCTCAAAATAATCCGAGGCATAAAACTCCCTGTCCTCCCAGTCAAACCCCAGCCACCTCACGTCCTCCTTGATGGATTCGACGTAGGCCGCCTCTTCGGTCTCCGGGTTGGTGTCGTCAAAGCGCAGGTTGCAGAGCCCGTGATAGTCGGCGGCCAGCCCGAAATTCAGGCAAATGGACTTGGCGTGGCCGATATGAAGAAACCCGTTCGGCTCGGGAGGGAACCGCGTCTGGACTCTCCCGCCGTTTTTCCCGTTCCTGATGTCCTCGTCGATGATTTCCCTGATGAAATTTTTTTTCGGTTCCTGTGCGCTCATGGGGTGATGCCTCTCAAACGATTCAGGACTTTTTGTTTGCCGAGAAGTTCCATCATCTCGAAAAGCCCGGCGCCCGACGTCTTCCCGCTGATGGCCAGTCGGGCCGGATGAATCAGGCTGGCCGGTTTGAGGTGCCCCTCCTCGGCGAGTTGACGGGAAATGGATTCGATATTTGCGCTGCTGAATTCCTCGAGTTTTTCCAGGCGGTCAGCAAGTGTCCGGATATTCTCTCTGTTCTCCGGCTTATCCAGATATTTTTTCTTCCCTTCCTCTTCGACGGCAAAATCGTCTCGAAAAAAACAATCCGTCATGGCGACAAATTCCCGCAGCGTCTTCAGCCTGATCTTATAAAGTTCAATGAGCTTAGTGAGAAATTCATCGCTCACTTTGGAGAGGTCGACCTTGGCCGTCACCAGCTGATGCTTGATGAGCGGCAGGAGGTCTTCCGTCTTTTTTTTCATGATATGCGCGGCGTTCATCCAGCGGAGCTTCTGGATGTCGAACTTGGCCTGGACATCGCTCATATGGGAAATATCAAACAATTTCACCGCCTCTTCCGGGGTGAGTATCTCATGCTCCTCGCCGGGGAACCATCCAAGAAGGATCAGATAGTTCATCAAAGCTTCGGGGAGGAACCCCTCTTTCCTGTATTCTTCGACCGCGACACCTCCGTGTCTCTTGGAAAGCTTGGCTCCGTCGGGACCTAAAATCAGGGGCATGTGCCCGAACTCCGGCTGCGTGAAGCCAAAGGCCTCGTAGAAAAGAACCTGCTTGGGCGTGTTGGAGATATGGTCATCTCCCCTTAAAATATGGGTGATCTTGAGCTCCGCATCATCAATCACACAGGCAAAATTATAGGAGGGGGAGCCGTCCGACTTGATCATGACCTGGTCCTTGATCTCGTCCGTATGGAATGTGATCGTGCCGTGGATCATGTCCCGGACTTCGATGGTGCGGCCTTTCTCCATCCTGTAAATGATGGCCTCGCCCTCTTTATAAGCCTTCTCTGCGGCCAGGAGTTCCTCTGCTTTCTGCCTATAGAGAGCAAAGCGCTTGCTCTGGAAGATGGGCTCTCCATCCCAGTCCATGCCGAGCCAGCGCATGTCCCGGAGAATCTCGTCGAGAAACCTAACATCAGACCTGACCATGTCCGTGTCCTCGATCCGGAGCAGAAACCTGCCGCCGTTATGCCGGGCGTAGAGCCAGTTGAAAAGCGCGGTTCTGGCGCTTCCCAGGTGCAAATACCCGGTCGGACTCGGCGCAAACCTTACTGTAACCATCCTGGCTTTACTTATTACCGCATTAAAATATCACAGGCAGGCAGACGGGTCAAACAGCGCGGCAAACGGGATTGCATCGCTATTTCCGTGATGGGGGTGGGGCCTGTCGCGGTTCACCCCGGGTGCCCTCGCGGTCAATCAAGTTGTTTCCAGAGCCAAAGACCGGGGCATCAAACGCTCGGGGCGGCGGGGGGCCCCCGAACCACGCCACCCTCACCTTCTATCAGCGCAGGACTATCACGGAATTGGAAATGCTTCCGGCAAACGGCAAAATACGCGCCTCCATAATAAAAGGTCTTGAGAAGGGCTGCGGCGACCATGACACGGAGATCAGCCTGAAGGCCTGTCTTACGAGGGTAGCCGCAGGCCTCAGTATAATTACCTTCGAATAGGGCGAGGTGTGTGGGTGAAGAAGGCCATATGATCAGCAAACATCAAACCGTGGGTGGCACGGTGCGAGTCCCCCTACGGGCGAGCGAATGGTGGTGGGTGGGAGGGTCTTAAGCGAGAACGGAGGGGGACGCACCGTGACAGGACCCACGCCTCGCTGGGAGCAAATTCGCGTGCCTTCGAGCCCACACTCTGAGCCCATTCAGGCCGCCGATCGGAGCGGGGAGCAAGGCCCTTTTCAAGACCCTTTTAGCAAGAAAACAGATTTGCTTTCCAGGAAAAAGGCTAGAGGATGAAAAACAGGAAAATTTTTTCGAGGTCTGGCTTTTCGGGCGCGCCAAGCCCGCTCGCCCCCATATAATAAGGCAGAGAGTCCAGCCGTCTTTTTTCTATAAGCATGATAAAAGCGTCATTTTCTTCTCTGACCCATGGAGATAAAGCGCTCAGCTTGTCTTTGTCCGGGAGAGGCTTTGTGAGCCGGACAAAAACATGCTCATTTTGAAGACGGCTCAGGTCTTCCTGGACGATGATATTTCCCCGGCTGATGATAATGAATTCGTCGCAGATTTTTTCCACCTCAGATACAAGATGAGAACTCAGGAAAACCGTCCCCCCTCCCCTCTTCAGCTCAAAAAATAGCTCGCGCGCGCTTTTGATCGAAGGAGGATCAAGGGCCGTGAAAGGCTCATCAACAACAAGGAGTTCCGGGGATATCAGCAGACTCTGAACATAGGAAAATTTCTTTTGATTGCCCAAAGAATAGGTCTGGACTCTCCGGTCGAGGAGTCCTGGGTCAAAGGATATTTTATCACTCAATTTCCTAATTTTCTCGGGCAAGTCCGGCCTGCCGATCCCGTTCATCCGGGCCGTCGCGGCAAGAATTTCCTTTCCTTTGAGCCGGCTGAAAAATATCGGGCGCTCAGGGACATAGCCGACCCGAAACGTGTTCATCTCCACGCTGCCGGAATCGGGACGCAGGAATCCCAGGATCAGCTTGAGAGTCGTGGTCTTCCCGGCGCCGTTCACTCCCAAGAATGCCGTGACCTTGTTTTTGGATAGGGAAAAAGCGGCGTTCCTAACAGCTTCGACCCGGCCGAATTTCTTGGAGAGGTTCCAGGTTCGAAGGACAAAATCACTCATTTTCTGTCCAGCTCGAGGTTTCGAATCCTGGCTCTCTCGAGAATCAAGAAGAAAAGGCCGAGCAGGGCTATTCCCAGCCCATAAACAATGAATCTTTTCGCCACTACGACTTGAGGGAAGATAGCAGCCAAAACTAGGAATTTGAGCCTCGAAGAGAGATCGGGAAAGGAAGCCCCATCAAGCGCATCCATGAACCCTGATTTTTGCCTCGCCGAGAGAAGAAGGCCGATAAAAAGGAAGACCTGTCCCAGGATGACGATGAGCACATTAGAACCTCCTCTGAAGGAGAAGCTCAGAAGTCCGCCAAGAGACAGATAGTATATTCCGGCAACGATTCCGGCGAGAAACTGCAAAAAATAGATGGCCAGGAACTGCTTCGTAATAAACCCGAAAACAGCAAAGGCTATAAAAATGACACTGGAGCAAGAAAGGGCCAGAAGGGCCAGGAAAAGGCTTTTCGCCAGCAGGTAGCCCCTGAAATTCCCGTAGAGAAAAAGAACGTTTTCCAAGGAGCCGGAATCAACCTCGTCCTTGACCATGTCCTGGGAGAGGAAAAGGAAAAGATACGGAAAAAAATAAAGGAATGCCTTCAGAGAAAGCGAGAAAGAGTCTTTCTGCCAGATATAGCCGAGGAGAATCATAAAACCCAAAAAAAGAAACGCGTTTATCTTCGCCGCAAGGACTTTCTTCCAGGTGATGAAGAAGGCTATTTTGAGGCGATCTCGAGAAGACATCTTTTGACTTTTTCTCTCCTGACAGAAAAATCCTCGTAAACGTTGTCCTGATAAAGGACGGTATCGTTCTTGAGTATAACGATCACCGGCTCGAGCTTGATTTTGAACCTGCGGTAAAGTTCTTTTCGCCGGTCGCAGACAACGGGGTAGGAAAAAGAATATTTGTCCAGGAACTCCTCAAGCTCAGCGGGGGCGTCCTTTGAAATCCCTATGAATTCTATGGGAACACTATTCTTTTCGATGAAGTATTTCATCTCGATCAGGTCCTCCCAACAGACATGGCAATCCAGGGAAAAGAACACGAGAAGGAGCGGTCCATCCGGCCGCTTGACCGCCTCGGCCAGGGAGAAATGAATCCTGTCTCTCTCGCCGCCAAAAAGAACACCTCCCCAGAGGACGCAGCAAAGGCTCATAAAAAGAAAGACGCCGACGGAGGTCTTCTTTCTCATTTTTTCACCTCAAAAAAGCGGAGCCGGGCTTCGCTGTCCAGCCCATAGATCCTTTCGCCCTCCACGGCAATCCTGGTCAACTCCAAAGGGCAATCGATGAAGGCCTCGATATCACCGGCTTCGCCAATGACGGCGATCCGCTTTCCGGGACCCAGGTCTTTCTCCGCCGTGAATTGCGGGATTAAAAGATAGATTTTCCCGTCAGTCACAGCGCAGTTCCAGCAAAAACCCGGCAGAATTTTCTTCCGGCCACCTCGTAGCGGCAGGACGATTTGTTTCAGAGGATAGGCCTTGCTGACTTCAATCTCTTTGACGAGGGCCCCATCTTTATTTATCCGGCGGACAACCCGGTCATCCGCGCTGCGAATAAAAAAGAAGTCTCCTTTCGTCGCTTTTCTGAGGAAGGCGCGATTCCGCATTATGTCATAAACGGAATCCCCCGAAAAATAGGAATCCATGGCCTCCCAGACGAGCCCTCCCCTGGAATTGAAGCAGTGAAGGACTCTCTCTTTGCTCGAAAACCCGGAAGGTAAGCTCCATAGGAGGATTTTCTCAGTTTCCAGCGCCAGAATCCCTTGCGGCCAGAACGGGACCTTGAAACTCCCGAGATAGGCGCCTTTCTTATCGAGGACCTGGACTCTTCGATTGGCGCCATCGGCGACAAAAATCTTCTCGCCCAGGACATCCATATCGCCGGGCATCTGGAACTCTCCAGGCCCCTGGCCTTTTTTCCCGATGGCATACAAAAAACCTCCGGCTTTCGAAAAAACTTTGATTTCCTCGTCTTCAGAATCCAGGACAAAAAGGTTCTTCTCATCGTAAACGATGGCGGAAGGCCGGGAAAAATAGAGTGAATCTGTGTTCTCGGCTGCAGGTTTGACCTCTCTGGCAGCATAATGGACCGGGCGAGTTGCTTTTTTAGAAGAAAAAGAGAAAGAAGAAAAAGCCAAAAATGACAGGACCAACAGTCTCTTTATTTTCATCAAAACCTCAAAGAAAAATTCCAGGAAAAATTCGGGGACACATACCGAATTTTTCTGTACTCGAATTTTTTTGCCGGCTGCTAAGAGAGAGGGGCTCCCCTGCCCCCTTGCTCAGAGCAGAGGAACCCCTGAGCCAAAAGAATTCTCAATCAAGCAGCTGGCACTTTCCCCAAGCAATGTCACAAACCGTCAGCAGGAGCGTTGTCCTAAGAACGCCCTCGTCGCTGCCAAAAGCGCGTTGCCTGCAGACTTCCCAATCATTAAAGCAATGACCGGAGTGGGCGCAGGAAGCCCGGGGAAACCACAAAAAAGCGCCGAGGAAAAAGACGACGGCCAGCGTCAAAGCAATGGCTCTTTTCATGGGAACCTCCTTTCGCCCGATGTTTTAGCAAATTCTGTGCCAGGACAGGAGCCGGCCGGAAAAGCTAACTTATTGATAATTAAGAATTTAAAAACGCCTCAAGGCGCAGGCATTCGCCTCCCGACAAGAATGTCACATTTTGTGCCCCGGTCCCCCCGTTACTTCTTTATTTTCAACCGGATGCGCGCCGGCTAAAATGTCACAAACTGTGCCGTTTTGTGTCTCAGCTCATCCCGGAGCCATTATTTTTTTTGCATCGGAATTTTCAGGTTCTTCTCTTTGGCAAAGTTGACCGCCTCTTCGTAGCCGGCGTCGGCATGCCGGGCTACTCCGAGCCCGGGGTCGACGGTGAGCACCCGCTCGAGCCTTTTCGCCGTCGATTCCTTGCCGTCGGCGACGATCACCATGCCGGCGTGGATGGAAAGCCCGATGCCGACTCCCCCGCCGTGGTGGACCGAAATCCAGGAAGCGCCGCTTACTGCGTTCAGCAGGGCGTTGAGGATCGGCCAATCGGCGATGGCATCCGATCCGTCCTTCATGCCTTCCGTCTCACGGTTAGGAGAAGCTACAGAACCCGCATCCAGATGGTCGCGGCCGATGACGATCGGCGCGCTGATCTTGCCCTTCTTTACCAGGTCATTGATGACCGCGCCAAAACGCGCCCGCTCGCCATATCCCAGCCAGCAGATGCGCGCGGGGAGCCCCTGGAATTTGACCTGCTTCTGAGCCTTCTTGATCCATCGTTCCAGAGCCCCGTCTTCCGGAAATTCCTTGAGGACCGCTTCATCGGTGGCGTAAATATCCTCGGGCTTCCCGGAAAGGGCCGCCCAGCGAAAGGGCCCTTTGCCGTAGCAGAAGAGCGGCCGGATATATTCCTGGACGAACCCGGGGATTTCAAAGGCATTGTTCACTCCGCCTTTCTGGGCTTGGCCTCGGATGTTATTCCCATAATCAAACGCCCTGGCTCCCTGCTTCTGGAGCTCGAGCATGGCTTTGACGTGGACGGCCATCGACTCGTAGGCCCTCTTGATGTATTCCTGCGGGTTTTTTTGGCGCAGCTCGAGCGCTTCTTCGTAAGGAATGCCGTTAGGAACATAGCCGTTGAGTTCGTCGTGAGCCGACGTCTGGTCGGTCAGGACATCAGGCCTGATCCCGCGTCGGACAAATTCCGGGAGGATGTCGGCGGCATTCCCGAGCAGGGCGATAGAAAGAGCCTCGCCTTTTTTCTTGGCCGTCTGAGCAAGCTTCAGGGCATCATCCAGGTTCTCGACCATGGTATCGACATACTTTGTCTGGAGGCGCCTTTTGATCCTCGCCTTATCGACTTCAACGATGATCGCGACGCCATCGTTCATGGTCACGGCCAAAGGCTGGGCCCCGCCCATTCCCCCGAGTCCGGCTGAGAGCGCCAGCCTGCCCCTGAGTGTCCCGCCGAAGTGCTTTTTGGCCACCGCTGCCAGGGTTTCATAAGTGCCCTGGAGGATGCCCTGGGTGCCGATATAGATCCAGCTTCCGGCCGTCATCTGGCCGTACATGGTCAATCCCTTGGCCTCAAGGCGCCGGAATTCATCCCAGGTCGCCCATTTGGGGACAATTAAGGCGTTGGCGATAAGGACCCGCGGGGCTTCTTCGTGAGTCTTAAAAACGGCCACGGGTTTGCCCGACTGCACGACCAGGGTCTCGTCATTCCCGAGAGTCTTGAGGCTCTCCACGATAGCCCAGAAACAATCCCAGTTGCGGGCGGCTTTCCCCGTTCCTCCGTAAACGATAAGCTCCTGCGGCTTCTCCCCCACGTCCGGGTCCAGGTTGTTCATCAGCATGCGCAGGGCCCCTTCCTGGGACCAGCCCTTGGTCTGGAGCTCGGAACCGCGGGGAGCGCGGATGACCGGCGGCACCTTATTTTTTTCTTCGGCCATGTTCTCCTCCTAGCGACTTTTTTGAATATATCACAAGCCCCAAGAATCTCAAAACTGCCCTGAAAAAAAAGTGTTGACTAGGACCAAAAAATTATTATAAATTTAGAGGCGCCAATCATCGGGAAAGCGCTCATCGCATCAGAGATTGAGTGCCGAGGTTTGAAAGTCGAGGGAAAGGAAAGAAACGATTTAAAATCCTAAGCCGGACCTACACCTATGGGTGACGAAAAAATTCTCCTCCTCAACAAGAATTCCGAGCAAATCGCTTTCCTTTCCAGCCTCGTCCAGGAGATCGGCCCGGTCGAGACCTCGCAATTTCCCGAGGAGGCGGCATCTCTCGCCGCCGGCGCCCCGCTGAATGTTCTTATTGTCGAGCAGTCGCTGGCCGATTCCTCCCGCTTGAAAGAATCCCTGAGCCCAAAAACGAGCCTTCTTATCACGGGAGAAAGCGAAGCTGCGGCAAGGGAAATCATCAAAGGCTGGCCCGCGGACTACTTCATCGACTTCGCGCCCGTCCCCTCCACCGACCAGGACAAGGAGGGCTTCCTCCGCGCGGTCAAGATAGCCGCCGAGTATTCCCGGCTCAAGTATGAGCTCGAAAGGATCGCTTCCCAAAAGCTCAGCGAAGAGAAGATCAAAGAGGTCTATTCCGAGATCAAGGAGATCAAAAACTTTATCAACGATAACGTGGTCAAAGAACTGGAGAGACGTGTCGCCCTCCAGGTCCGCTATCTCTGGTCCCAGCGAAGAAAGCAAAAAATCGAGGATATCCTGCGCAAGATCTATATAGCCAACGACGTCAGCAGCCTCCTCGACACCGTCACCGACATCAAGGAGCTGGTCCAGGCGAGCGGCATCACCTTCTACATCCTGGATGAAAACGAGACGCTGGGAAAATATCTGAAGCCCCTCGTCTGGGACGATGCTTTTCTCTCTCATCCGGAATTCTCCAAGTACATCGCTCTTCTCGACTCTCAGGATTTCGCGGCGCAGACGGTTCGCCAGCGTGAAGAGATCAATATTGCCCATTTCGAATCCGAAAAGAGACTGTCCAAAAGATACATCGAGCATTTGAAAAATCCACTGCGCAGCATCCTCTGCGTTCCGATCATGCACGAGAAGGAAGTCATCGGAGTGCTGGAAGTCTACAACAGGCTCAACAAGGGCGAGCTGAGCCAGTACGGGTTTACCAGAGAGGACCAGCAAACGTTGCGCGGGCTCTCGGAGCACATTTCCCTGGCCATGACCAAGCTGAACTTGATCCAGCATGACGCTCTGACAGGGCTGCTGCGGCCCGACGCCTTCTTCGAGAAGGTCATCCAAAAAATAAGCACCCAGAGCAAGAGACGCCAGGAGACTGGCTCCTATGCCGTGGTCATGGGGGACGTGGACTGGTTCAAAAACTATAACGACCGGATGGGCCATGAAGCCGGGAACAAGCTGCTCAGACAGCTGGCCGCCGTGCTCAAGTCCTCTATCCGCGAAGACGACCTGCTCTGCCGCTACGGGGGCGAGGAGTTTCTCTTCTTCCTGACCGGGGTGAACAGCCTCGAAGAGGCCTGTATCCTCACCGAAAGGATCAGGAAAAACGTCGAGGAGACGTATTTTGAAAACGAAGAAGCCCAGCCCCGGAACAACCTGACGATGAGCTTTGGGGTGACGCTTCTCCCGAAAAAAGAGGGCTTCCTCGCGGCCATCAGCAGATACGAATTAAAGAAGATCGCCAACGAAGCCGATATGGCCTTGGCCGAAGCCAAGGGAAAAAGATTCACCAATGCCCGGCCTCTGACCGACGAAGAACGGGACACGACCAAGAACAAGGTCTGCGCCTACCACCGCGACCTTCAAGACAGGGACAGAAAAGCCGCCGTGATCAAGCCCTATAGAGAAGAATTCTTTGAAGAAAGAAGAAAATTCGAGAGACTCTACGTCTCCACTCTTCTCCTTTACGGGGAGAACGGCCATTTCAGGGTAACCAAGACGGTCAACCTGAGCCTGGGCGGGGTCAGGATCTTCTCCGACACGAAGCTGCCGCTGGCGAAGAGCATCGACCTTTTCCTCATCCTGGAGAACAAAGCCACTCCCTTCAAGGGCGATATCGTCTATTCGCAGAAAGCCAGCGAAGAATCGCCTCAGTATCATACGGGGATAAAATTCAAAGAGATGCCGGCGAAGGAAAGAAAGGCCCTGGAAAATTACCTTTCTTTATTGCCGCGGAAAGAAGCGGCTAACGGGACGGCAGAAAGATAAGGGGGAAGAATTCGCCGGATGTCCCTCAGTCGCCCAATTCTTCAAGCAGGGACTTGAGATAATAGACGGGCGGGGTGATCTTGGCGTAATAAGAGTCCTTCAGAGACTCGATCATCGTCCTAAAAGAACTGAAGTCGCTCGGGTTGCTCCAGTTCTCCATGCTCAGCTTTTCGAGAATGTCTTTAAGAACATCCAGATTGAGGATGTCCGTTGTGAACTGAGGGAGAGCGGCCCCTTCCCGCTCGCACATCTTGAGGTTTCTTAGGATGTATTTCCGCAGGATTTCCTGGTGGTTGATGATTTCCTGCTTGATAAAGAACTGTTCCTTGGGCGACTCGGTCTGGGAGAGTTTGACATAGAGCTTTTTGGCCTCTTCCAAAGACTCGTCGATCGAGGCCACCATGTATTCTCCATCCAGAATGACCTGATCTCCCTTCTGGAAGAACCCAATCTCCCCGTTCCCATTGCGAGGTTCGATCTTGCGGTATTTCTCTAAGGCTTCGAAAAGCGCCTGGAAATTATCCCGTTCCTCACCCCAGGCTTTTTCCTCGACCGGGGCCTCTTTCGACTCGGCCTCCTCTTCTCTGGCCAGAGAACTCTCCATGACTTCGCTGATCTCGGGAACATTGAGCGGGGCGCCGTTCTTGTTCGTGACGGGGGAGACTTCGGGCTTCTCTCCCTCGACTATCTCAACCACGGCTTCCTCGGCCCCGGCTTCTTCGCCTTTCACTGGTTCCGTCTCCAAGAGCTCTTTGATCTTTTTCAGCTTCGAAAGCTCCTGCTCGAGGTCGATCTTCAGTTCCTCTTCTTCCTTGCTTTCAGGAAGCTGAGCCACGATTCCAAACCTCTCCTCGAGGTCCTTCTTGAAGCTGTTCACCCGCTCTTCGGCCGTCTGATGGAGGGTTTCCAGTTTCTTGTTCAGTTCGCTGACTTTTCGAAGTTCTTCAAGAGTCAGCCCCGCCAGCTTTTCGATATCCGTTTGGTACTCGACGGCTTTTTCGAAATGCTCTTTGAGCTGGAGCTGCAGGGCAGTGCGTTCAGTCTCAAACTCGCTGATAACAGTCCGGTAATCATGGAGAATTTCTTTTCCCTTGGTAATCTCCTTCTGGATGGCCTCGATCTTCTTTGTCGCTTCTTCCTTTTCAGCCCTGATCCTCTCCTCCAGGTCCCTCTCGATCTCCTCTTTTCGCTTGTTTAGGAGCTTCTCCAGTTTGGACTCGATTTCCTCGATGACAGTAGCGGAATCTTTTGTATTCAAAGATTTCTCAGCCATCTCTTTTCTCCTTGGCCCTGGCTGTTTTCGTCAGGCAAAAAAACAAAGGCCGGGCGATATGCGAAGACAAAGCTTCTTAAGTTATTTTTTATCATTATGTTACAACTAAGTTCGGTCGCTGTCAAGGCGCACGCCGCCTTCGCGCGCAGGAACGGCACATGCGGGAGAATCATTTCATTCACCAGGATGTAGTTTGGCAAAGCCTGGCTCTTAAGGCAATCACCTTTCCGGACGATTCTTAGGGGTAATTTTGCCTTGGATGTCTCACCTTGAAAGATGAGAAGGAATCCTCACCAAAGACGTTCTAATTTTCCTTGAATCCCACGACCAAAATAATGTATATAGTAGCTTAAAGGAAATACGACAAGGATGCCAGGGTTAAGGAGGAGAGCCTGAATGGAGGAGAAAGCCAGGGTTTTCGTCATCGCTGAGGATCGCCAAGGAAGCGAAAAACTGGCCGAGTTTTTGACCGGCCTGGATTTCGAGGCCAAGGCGGTCGGCTCGTTGGCCGAGCTCATGTTCCAGCTATCCGGCCAAAACAAACCCGCAATCGCCATCGCCAGCTTGAATTTCATCACTGAGGAAATTGTCGGCGAACTGCGGCGCCTAAAAAAAAGTTTTCCTGAGGTCTCGCTTGTCATCCTGTCAAAGTCGAATAAAGCGGGCCCTGCGATATCTCTGCTCAAGCGCGGGATCGCCGACCAGCTTGCCGGCGCTGATCATTGGGGCAGCATCCTATCTGCCGTAACGAACGAAGTCACCAAAAGAAAACTAGCCGCGGAGAACGCCTCGAACATCAATCATCTGAAAAAGCTGAGGCTGGAGCAGTCAAAAAACCGGCGCAAAGCCGCGGAGCTCGAGGAGATCTACAACGCTACGCTCGAGAACCTGATGACGGCCATGGACATGAGGGATGTCGAAACCTTCGGGCATTCCCTCACCGTGGCCAAGTACAGCCAGACCCTCGCCCAGCTCGTCGGGATCAACGACAGCGCCACCCTAGATAATATCCGCAAGGGCGCCCTCCTTCATGACGTTGGGAAAATCGCCATCCCTGACTCTATATTGAAAAAACCCAGCCGGTTGTCGGCCTCGGAGTGGGAAAAGGTCAAGCTTCATCCGGTCCTGGGATACGGGCTCATCCGGGAAATCAAGATGGTCAAGGAAGTCGGCAATATCATCCTCTACCACCATGAGAGGTACGACGGGACGGGCTACCCCAAGGGGCTAAAGAAAGATTCTATCCCACTCGAAGCCCGCGTTTTCGCGCTTGCGGACGCGTTGGACGCCATAACGTCCCACCGCCCCTACCGCAAGGAAAGAGATTTCAAGACAGCCAAAAAGGGCATCCAGGAAAACCGGGGCACGCAGTTCGACCCTCAAGTCGTGGACGCCTTTTGCTCGGTCAGGCTGGAGGAATGGGAAAGAATCCGTCACGAGACCACGAAGATCCTTCCGGCGCTCGAGAATTTTTCCGAAATCTACAACAGGCCTTGAAGATAATTTCATCTCGACATCATCGAAGAATTTCCGTCGGGCTAATCAGCCTGCTTCTTCTTGCAGGTCTCCACAGCAACTGTAAAAAAACCCCGATAACTCCAGACGGGGAGTCTCTCACCCGTCCCATCATCTGGCTGAATATTGCTGAAATGAATTTCGCCGCTTCGGAGACAGGTCCAAACCCTTCTTTTCAGGTGCTCAAGATAAAAAACTCGGGACAAAAAACCCTGAAATATGACCTCTCTGACGACGCGGACTGGTTGACTGTCGAGCCAGCGGGCGGAAGCTCCTCCGGCCAGGTCAATGAGCACGCGATCACCATCAACAAGAACGGGCTGGCGGCTCGGGACGCCGATTATACTGCGGCCATCACCGTGACATGCTCAGAGGCCTACAACAACCCTCAGAAAGTGAGGGTGAGCCTGAAAATCGGCAAGGAACTTCCGGCGGAGATTTTCGTCTCCCCCCAGATGCTGTCTTTTGCGGCTCAAGCCGGCTCGAATCCTTCGCGGCAGACGATCGCTATAAGAAATCCAGGTGGCGGCACTCTCAATTATGCCCTAGCCTTGAATGCCCCCTGGCTTGCGGTGAACCCGCTCAGCGGAAGTTCCAGCGGCCAGGAAAACAGCCACACGGTTTCCGTGAACAGCGCAAGCCTCGCTGTCGGGAGCTATAACGGCATGATCACGATCACAAGCCCGAACGCCTCGAACAGCCCCCAACAAGTTAGAGTGGCCCTGAGAGTCGGAGCCATCCCGACCAACAATGAGATCAGAGTGTCGTGTAATCCCTCCGAGGGCCGGACCGACACGACGGTCAATGTTCCCATTTCCATCATCGGCAATCTCAACGATATCGCATCCTTTGGCCTGCAGCTGACCTTTGATACGAATATGTTTCAATATGTCGGCACGAGCAAAGGGAGCCTCACCGGAAATTGGACCTATGTTGATGGAAACAGCGTCGGCGGGACCGTGACCATCGGAGGCTTTGCCGGGTCGGGCAGCATAATTTCAAGCGGAAGCTCGGGAACTATCGCCGTTGTCACCCTTAAAGTGACCGGCGGGCCTTACAGCAATGGCCAGCAGAGTCAAATCATTGTGCAGGGCTACGCGGATGACATCGCGGGCATGCAGCCGGAGCCTTCGAGCACGACATTTACATACAGGAAATAAATTCGTGTGGCCTCAATTAACTAATACAAATGTAGTAAGTATGTTTACATTGTCATCGCGAGCGCAGCGTGGCGATCTCGTGGATCTCGATGAGATCACTACGGCTTCTTCGAGAAGCCTCGTGATGACACTTCACAAACGGGCACAGACGACTCGGGGAATTCCTCTCAGGTCATTAAAAGATTCGACCTGGCTCCAGCGCTGATCAAAAAGGGAGAGTGCGCCCTCGCGTTGGCCCTGCCCGATCTCAAAAAGGAGATGTCCGCCCGGCCTGAGATATGCAGGAGAACCTTCAATCAGGCGGCGGATGAACTCCAACCCAGTCTTCCCGGGGACCAGGGCCCTTCGCGGTTCGTAATCCCTGACCTCGTGAGAAAGCGTTTCCCAATCGCCGGCCGAGACATAAGGCGGGTTGGAGACGATAAAATCGCATTTTTCCTCTAAATCGAGGGCTTTTAAGGCCGAAAAGAGATTGCCTTGAACAAAAACAATCCTCTTTGCACCGTGCGTGCGGGCATTTAACCTGGCCAACCGAAGAGCCTTCACGGAAACATCAGTGGCTACAATGCGCGCCTGAGGAAGATCTTTGGCCAGAGCCACGGCGATATTTCCGCTGCCCGTCCCGATATCAATAATCGTCTCCTCTCTGATAACCGACAATTCTAGCACTTTCTCCACGATGAGCTCTGTCTCCGGCCTGGGGATGAAGACGCCCGGGAGGATTGTTAAAGGAAGAGACCAGAATTCTTTCGTTCCGGTCAAATAAGCAAGCGGAACGCCGGAAAGGCGTCGATCGAGGAGCCGGTCGAAGTCGTTTTCTTCCCGAGGGGAGAGCCTTTTCTGCGGCGAGGCGAAGAATTGCTCCTCGGTGAGGCCGGCCGATTTAAGGATGATGACTTTGGCCTCTATGGAAGGTTCAGCCGCTACTGTCTGGAGGAGTTGTCTTCCCTTCTGGAAAAGCTCTTGAATGGTGCTCAATTAAGGCCCGGGTTCTGAGGAAGCCGTGGACTGGCGCTCAAGCCCCTGGGTTTGAAAATGAAACACCAATTTCTCGATGATCTCGCCCAGGTCGCCGTCGAGCACGCCCTCCAGGTTATGCTGCGTCAGATTGATCCTGTGGTCGGTGACCCTGGATTGAGGAAAATTGTAAGTCCGGATCTTCTCGCTCCTCTCCCCTGTCCCCACCTGAGACTTGCGGTTCTTGGCGATCGCCTCGTCCTGCTTTCTTGTGGCGATATCCATAAGACGGGAGCGCAGGATGCGCAATGCCTTCTCCTTGTTGCGGTGCTGGGATTTTTCATCCTGGCAGGAGACAACGAGGCCCGAGGGCTTATGAGTGACGCGGATGGCGGTATAGTTCCGGTTGACGTTCTGGCCGCCAGGACCTGACGCGCCAAAAGCATCGATTTTGAGGTCCTTGGGGTCGAGTTTGACATCCACCTCATCGGCTTCAGGCAAGACCGCCACGGTCACGGTCGACGTGTGAATGCGGCCGCTGGCCTCAGTCCGCGGGACGCGCTGCACCCGGTGGACGCCGCTTTCGTACTTGAGCGAAGAATAGACATTCTTTCCCCGGATATTGATGATGACCTCTTTAAACCCGCCGATGGGCGAGATGCTCGAGTCCATCATTTCGAACTGCCAGCCCTTGCTCTCAGCATAATGGGAGTACATCCGGAACAGGTCCTGGGCGAAAAGCGACGACTCATCGCCCCCGGCGCCCGCCCGGACCTCCAGAATGACGTTTTTTTCGTCGAAAGGGTCCTTGGGAAGGAGGAGGAACTTGAGCTCCTCCTCGAGCCTTTTCTCTCTGTCTAAGAGTTCTTTGAGCTCGGCCTCAGCAAGATTGCGCAGCTCGGGCTCGTATTTGGGTTCAGCGAGAATCTCCTCTGATTCCTGGATCTGCTTTTTGACCTTTTTGTATTCTTCGTATTTCTTGACCAGAGGCTCGATCTCCGCCCTCTCCTTAGAGGCCTCCTTGAATTTTTGGGGGTTGGAAATAAGGGCGGGGTCGGAAAGAGAGAGGGTCAGACGGCGGTATTTTTCCTCAACATTCGCGAGCTCTTCGAAGATCATGGTAACTTTGTCTTGTCGCCATATTTCTTCCTGAACTTCTCGACGCGGCCGGCGCTGTCAATGAGCTTCTGCTTTCCCGTGAAGAAGGGATGGCACTGGGAGCAGATCTCGACACGGATCTCTTTTTTCGTGTCACGGGTAAGGAACGTATTGCCGCAGGCGCAGGTCACCCGGCACTCCACATATTCGGGATGGATACCTTTTTTCATCTGCAAAATCTCCTCAATGGCGGAAGTATTATACCAGAATTCCCCTTTGAGTTCAAAACAAACGGGCGGCCGTCAGTCCCCGATTTTTTCCTTTATTAGGTCGTCCAGTTTCCTCTCGTAGCAGTCCCAGTCAATGGTGAAGTGCCACTTATCCAGGCTCTGTTTAAACCTCATTTTATAGGCCTTGGAATCGAAATAGTGCTTTAGGGCTTTGTTGAGAGGATAGGCCATTTCTTCGGCTTTCCATTCGTAAGGTCTGTCGTCATCCTGCTTCAGGCAGTTGAGATAAACGATCCAGGCCAGATGCTTGAAGGGGATCTTGGGAAAGGCTTTTTCGATGGCCAGGACCTCGGCGTATTTCTCGGGGTTGATAAAGCGGAAATATCGGGAAAAAAGCAGGGCATTGTGGAAAAAGGCGGGGAAGGCAAGCAGGCCGTCTTTTCGAGTGAGCCGGGCGAGATAGATAAAAAGGTCCACAACCTTTTTCCCGAGCCCGAGTCCGGGATGCTGCTGGCCTGGAAGCGGAGGCCTCTTTTTGGAAAACTCCTGGCGAGGATTCTGGAGGGTAAACCATTCCAAGAACAGAAAGTTATGCTTGTAGAAGCTGGGGTCAAGATGGAGATAATCCTTGCGAGCGAGGCGGCCTTCGCGGATTTTAAGGTCGACGATGAGATTCTCGGGCTTCCTCTCTTCGAGAAAGATTTGAAATCTCTGGACGGGATAGGCTGATGAATCCAGGTCAAAGGCCAGAGGCCAGAGGTCTCGCCTCTTGGCTTCCCTAAAGAAGTTTCTTTTGCCGAGGACGGCAAGCACTTCGGTCAGGGAATACCGCCCCAAAAACAGGGATGTCCCCTTCTCCTGGGTGAGGTCGGAAAGAATATCCTTCTCTCCGACAAGGGCGGGGCTTTCTTTTTTCATTTAAAGCATTTTATTCGATTTTTGCCAGGCCCGCAAGCCCTCCAATAATTGGGGGCCACGAAATTCTGGGAACATAAACTGAATTCTCCGGAATTCCGTATCGTGTCCCCCAATTTTTCGTGCCGAATTGCCGATAGAATTATGTCATCACGAGCGACGCGTGGCGATCTCAACAACTTAACGTGAGATTGCCGCGCTCCCTTCGGTCGCTCGCAATGACAATAACAAAATTTTTTTGAAGCGAAAAAAGAGTTAAAAATGGATAAAAATTTTGGAAGATGTCGTGGCGAGCTAGCCCAAATGAGTCATTCCGAGCGAAGCGAAGAATCTCATCCTTGAGCCATGAGACTGCTTCGCCAGGCTCGCATCCACTTCTTCGGATTGCTTCGCTAACACTCGCAATGACAATAATGTTAAGAAATGCAGTTAAGGAATGGAAAGAAGGAGGGAAAGTAGGTAGGTAGGTAGGTAGGTAGGTAGGTAGGTAGGTAGGTAGGTTGGTTGGTTGGTTGGTTGGTTGGTGTGTGGATGGGAGAAAAGATAAACGGGGGGCTACTTAAAAAACGAGAGGGTGTCGTCGCCGA
>CAZOKP010000001.1:51950-97022 GCA_964580435.1 uncultured Eubacteriales bacterium | reverse complement strand
TGGGAGAAAAGATAAACGGGGGGCTACTTAAAAAACGAGAGGGTGTCGTCGCCGAGGGTGACGGCCCTGACTAGGCTGAAATATTTCTGGTCGGGGACTGTTTTAAAGAAATGGCGCAGAATAACTAGGCCGCCTTCCTTTAAAACGTTTCTCTTTTTTATGACTTTCAAGGGATTGCGCTCCTCGAGGAGCTTGTAAGGAGGGTCGAGGAAAATGAGGTCAAAGCCGGCTTTTTCTTTACCCAGCTGAATGACGGCGCGGTTGAATTCTTTGTGGATGACGCGGGAGCTGTCTTTAGCGCCGCATTCGGCGAGATTGGCTTTAATCGTTTTTATGGCCGGAAAGTATTCATCGATGAAGATAGCTTTTTCTGCTCCCCGGCTCAACGCCTCTATCCCTATCGAGCCCGTTCCGGCGAAACCGTCAAGCACAAAGGCCCCCTTCAATTCATCCTGGATGATGTTGAAAAGCGCCTCCTTGAGCTTGGCGGGCATAGGACGGACGAGTGGACTCGGCACCAGCTTAAGGCGCCGGCCTTTAAAAGCGCCGCCGATAACTCGGATCATTTGTTAGTAATAAAAAATGGCTTGGCCTTTTTGGGTCTTGATGTTCTTTATCCCATAAGGAAGCTCATACCAGTCGGTGATGCTCGTAGCCTCGACCTTATTAAGCTTGGCTGAAACGGCAATAATCAGGTCGATAATGAACGGCTGGATCGGCTCATCGCCGATGAATATCTCCTTCAGGTTGAGCTTCACCTTGCCGTCAGCGACCACGATGTCGGCCGCAAAAAAAAGGTCCATTTCCGGCCGGATAAATTGAGGAATATCCTGGCCTCTCAGGTCGATATGGATTTTCCCCTCTATCCTGTTCATTTCGAACAACTTGAGTTTCAGCTCTTTCATTATTTCTTCTTTCTCTGTTTCGATGCGGCAGGCGATATAGGAGTTCAGCTCGCTTTCTGTGACGACAATTTCGCGCCAAGGGCCGCTCCAGGGCTGCTGAGTTTCAGCCTGGAGTTTATCGATCGCCTTAAAGATCTTCTGCGCCTCCACAAGAGAATAGCTTTGGGTGGGCTGGTTTTGTGTTTGAAAAAAAGAGAGGGAAAAAATAAGCGCAGTGATAATGGTCGCGATTAGAGTGCCAGCCTTAAAAAAGAATTTCATGCGAACATTCCGAATTTAGAATACACAAACTCTCCCAAAGATTGCAAATGAGAAGCCTCCGCTAATTCTGGAAAAATTTTGGGGAAGAAAAATGGTGGGTTAGAAAGGAACAGACGAAAAGAGGGGAAAAAAAGTGGCGTGGAAAAAAATAAAATTGGAAACAGAACTAATAACTAATTATCTATCGGGAGAGACGGGAATCTTCTCGTCATTAATTTTGACGATTCCATAATTAATCCCGGTGCTCGCAGCCAGTATTGTTGCGGCGCCCAAAGGAGCGAGGAACAGCGGGAATAGATTTTTGTTGCGCAGGACATAAACCAGGTCGCCCCGGGAAGTCTTCCTGTCCATTTTAACAGAGGCGATCTGGCCCGGCAGCACTTGCCTTGCCGAAGAGTTCCCCGCCAACAAAACGCTGACTTCCTGATAGAAATCGGTGCTCTTGCCCTTGGCATGGATCTTGTCTTTGTGCTTGATCATCCCTTTGATAACTTGAATTTGAGCCATCCGCGTATGGGGGTCAAAGTTCGCGACGGTCCCGACCAAGGTTTCTCCGGATATTTCTTGGTCCTTAAGGATCTCAGCGACGGCCTCTGCCTCGTCCTTATTAAAGGGATTAAGAGCGATAGACATTTCAGCGGTCTCGTTCTCCTGAATCCTTATTCCCACCAGGGTGTCAGCATTATAATCACCCTGCGCAGTCACAATCCCATAGGTATACGCGCCGCTTTCTATCCCTTCGACCTTAAAAATGCCGTTGCTGTCCGATTTGCTGCTCTCAAATACAGTGCCAGTGGTAAGATTTTTAAATTTGATGATACCACCTTCTAGAGGAGTAGTGCCGTCTTTATCATAAAGAAACCCCATGATTTTGCCCTTGGCGATGCTTTGAGCCGCAAGAATGCTGGGGGCAGCATAAAGAAAAAAAGATAAAGTGATTAGAAAACAAAAGAACTTATTCTGAACCTCTTTCTTCATAAGATCCTCCTTGCATATATAAGATAAGCTAAATTTGCCGACTTGTCAATAGAAAAAACCGAAAATTTTGCTATCTTTGGAACCAATCTGAATTTACTATTTTATCTTGAAGAAACTGGGGATTTTAATATTGAATTTCTTTTTATTTTCTCCTGGATCAATGGGGTCAAAGAGAAAGGGTATTTCCTTGTCGTTTAAAACTGCCTGCGGATTATCCATGACAAGTGCAGCAGCTTTATCCTTTCCCCACAACATTTCTGTCCTCTTTACTGCTCCTGATAGTAAAAGATCATGGCGACGAGGGCTATGGGAATCACTAGCTATGAAGTGAATCAGATTCCACTCCAAAAATTTGAGGCTTGTTTCTTGTTCTTTCTTGCCATAAAGGCCCAGAAAACTTCCGCTATTAGCCTGGGCAAGTGCACCCATTTGCACTAGCCCATAAAACAAAGTTGGATTTCGCATAAACACATAATTTCTCTCCGGATGGGCTATAATGGGTGTTATTCCCTCGCTCATCAATTCAAAAAAGAGGTCTCGGACTCCGGAAAAGACATGAACCTGAGGAAACTCTAAAAACATGTATGAACTTCTGTTTATCGCCAGATTTTCTCTTTTTGTCCTTATCTCGTCCATCAAGTTATGAACAACATAAACTTCGGCACCTAAAAAAATCTCCACATCTATTCCTTTTTCTCCCAAGGCTAGACTAAGTTTCTTTCTCTTTTCCTCGATAAATTGAAAATTATTGTAAAGATATTTTCCCCGAAATAAATGGAATGTGGCAACGATCTTCTTAATCCCATCTTGCTGGGCAATCCTTGCCATTTCCAGAGCTTCTTCGATATTTTTGGCTCCATCATCCAGGCCAGGAAGGATATGGCAATGCAGGTCAATCATGTTTCTTAGATGCAGAGCATGAAAAGTTTTCTTAGAGCGAAAAGACTAAGCTAAAATAATGTTGCAGGGACATAGATGATATCATTCTCTTTCAACGGAAAATCCTTCATTTCTCCCTTCAGGATCTTGTTGACATTCACCTTTATTATAGTTTCTTTTCCATCCTCTCCAATTCTCTTTATACTCACTCCCCCCTTAGATGCCCTATCTGAAAACCCACCTGCTTGAGCTATCGCTCGATAGAGAGTGGGAATGTTCGATTTTCTAGCTTCCAAGACGCCAGGACTTCGCACCTGTCCCGTCATGTAGATATGGACGATCTCGTCGGGTAGCACGTAGATCACATCGCCAGGTTTAAGGGGAATGTTGACACTGGAATCTCCCAAGATCAAATCCTTTTTCGGAACTTTTAGAGTTTCGGTGACCCCATCCTGATTCTCCCGAATAATGATAATATCTGCGCCAGCATCCGTAGTAAATCCGCCGACTTCGGCTATGATCTCTAATAACCTTCTCCGCCCGAGAAGCTCGCGCTCCCCCGGAGCTGCCACCGCACCGAGAACAGAGACTTTCCGGCTCTGATGTTCTCGGATAAAAACTGTCACTTGAGGATTTACTAGATATTTTTCTGCTAGAACCTCACTCAACTTTTTCTCCATTTCGGCAACCGTTAAGCCCCCGACTTCAACGTCTTCTTCTAGTGGAGGGAATTTAATTTTGCCGTCCTCTGAGACACGAACTGTCCTATTCAAATTGCTTCCGCCATAAACGCTGATCTCCAAAAGGTCTCTGGGCCCAATCTTGTATTCTTCGACATATTTTTCCTGAGAAAATAAGGCTAGCTCTATAATAACAAGGAAAAACAAAAAGAAAATCCAAATTTTATTTTTTAGCATATCGTCCTCAAAATGCCTTCAACATTATAATTAAATTAAAAAGATTCATTTGAGAAACTACGAAAAGAACTTAAGAAAGAGAATGATCTCCAGGGATGATTTAGGGGGCGATTTTCGTTTTTCATTAATCACCCGAAAAGGGGATTCAAGATGATTCCCCTTCTGACCGGTAATTTATCTTCTTAATGAGAATTGACTGATTGAGAGGCCTGATTATGAGAACATTCTCTCCGATATTGGTTTCCAGGGGAATTGAGAGCAAATCAGTCTGAAGGTAATTTTCCCATACCACCTGGTCATTAAAAATAACTGTAATCAAGGGGCTCGTTTCTCTTCCTCGTTTTTGAAAAACAAGATCTAAATTAATCCTCCGTCCATCGAGAGTCAACATATAAGAGTACTCTTCGCCGTTCCTTATCACCTGGTCCTCAAGCACTCTTTCTTTGGGAGACAGAAGTTTTTCTATTTTTTCATTGACCTTGAGTATTTTTTCATTATCATTCATCTTCTGGTAGTTGTCCTTGATCCTTAGCAGAATTTTGAGATTATCGGGGCTTGTCTCAAGTGCTTTTTGATAAAGCTCCTCCGCCTCGTAGAACCGATATTCTTTCTGATAAGCATCTCCGAAATATTGAAGAATCTCTGTGTATCTTTCTTTTTTTTGTTCCGGGATGAAAACCAAGTTCTGTCGAAAAAACTGTTCGGCTTTCATGATGTCTTTGTACCGACTCCCTTTAAAGTAGAGGTAGAGCTGAAAAGAAAAAAGGTCCAGATCATTGCGGGCATCTTCCAGATTCTCAGTGATCAAACCGCGCTTGGCAAGGTAGGATTCAAGATTCTGCACCTCTCCAATGGTTTTCTCGATCCCCAGATATCGCAACAAATAGCTTTCGACATCTTTCAATTGTTCGCCTTGATCAATGAGACTCATGCCTAAGTTCAGTAGAGTCGATTTATATTTTTCCTGAAATTCTGATAAGCTGATCAAATTTTCTTGGGTAAATCTCTGATAGAACTTGATCCTCTCCAAGTAATCCAAACAGGACGTGAAATATTGCGAGGCTCTGCTCATACGAAAATTATCATATGCCTTTTCTCCAAGATTGTAATTACGCTGGGCCTTCTCAAATTCCATAAGATCCGCTTTGGCTATAGCTTTTTGCCTTTGCTCTAAGGAGAGAGATTTCGCCCCAAGAAATGAGGCATATCTCAAGTAAACGTCGGGCTCTTCTGGCAGGGCCTTCTCCATGATGGCATAGTCTTTGACATTTTCTGCCCAAATCTCCATAATTGTCCGAAACTGCTGCTCATTAGTGCCTAACTCCATCTTTCCAACAGTTTCTATAGTAAACTTCTTGTCCTCCTCAGAGAGCTGAGGCCAATGGGATAATAATAATTTGCCGGTTTCAAACAAGATCTGCTGGTTCTCACCCGCAAGCTGCGCTGCTTTTTTGAGTTCATCGAAAGCGTTGCCATCGGACTGAGGAGAGACGATATCCAGATAAAGGAGCGTCTGCGCAAAATAAAAATGGCTAAAATAAGAGGCGGGATTAATTTCTAAAGATTTCTTAAAATTCTGAGAAGAATTCTTCAAATAGGCTTCGCTATTTTCTTTGTCGTCAAGGTTTGCCAAGCCCAAGTCATAATAGGCCTTTCCCAACTCATAGAAAACAAGGTCATTCATGGGGAAAAATTTATTTGCCTTTTCTAAGACCTTGATTCTATTTTCAATTGAAGAGACTTTTTCAGCTCGATAATAAAGGCGAAAGTCCAGGTAAATAAGAAATTCCAGAATGCCGATAGCGAGAAAAATGGCCAGAATAAAAAGTTTCCTCATTTTATCTCAAGCTTGATCCGCATCTCAAGCAAGCTCGTCAGCTTCGCTATTAATAGTCTTCCTAGGTAATGAACTCACCTATTTGCTTTTCTCGCTTTTTTGATAATAGGCCGCCACCAAAGTCAAAGAAAGCACAATGAAAAAAAGCAGCATATTAGCGGGGATATGCAAATTGAAATCTGTGAAGCTATGGATAAGAATATTTATGAGAGCGACAAATCCTCCAAGAGCAAGACCTTTGACTTCAGGATGTCTTCTCTGTTGCCAGGAAGAAAATATAAAAAATAGTAATATGATGATTACACTTAGAAGCAAAATGAACCCAAATACTCCCAACTCGCTGAGATATTCCAAATAGTCATTGTGAGCGTGATAAATCCTGATTGGCTTTTCATCAACCATGAAGTCAGGAAAAAGAGAGCCAAAAGTCCCCAGGCCTGATCCAAAGAATGGAAAATCGGCAAATATTCTAAGAGTACTTCCCCAAAATTTTGGCCTCCCCTCTATAAGGAGCTCATCCAGGGAGAATCTTTCGATAGTCGCCCCAATCCCTTTGAAAAGAGATATAAAAATGATAATGATGAGAGATACGCAGAGAAAGTATTTAAGCCACTTTTTCTGGTATTCACGGAAGCTGAAATGATAGGCAGATAGCACAAAAAAAAGTACAAAAGTGAAAATTAGGATAGCAATTCCGGACCGGGATTCAGAAAATATGATGGCAATTGACATAACAATAACGCTGCAGCCTAAAAGGAGATTGGCTGCTAAACCCTTCTCGGAAAGCAGGAGAAGTCTCTCTTTCCATCTTAATCCGGAAAATGAAAAAACATTTGCCCGAGCGAAGATTAATCCGATAGCCAGAGGAATAATCATCTCGAGGTATCCAGAAAGGTGGTTTCTGTTGACAAAAGTCCCCGTAACAGAACCCAATTGGTAAGTTTTCTGATAAAACAAAATTCTTGGATTCCCACTGGAGAGCTCAAAAAGACCATAAAATGCCTCAAAAACCCCCATCACAATGAGGACCGAAAAAATCCGCTTTATCTGTTGATTTCTTGTAACAGTTTTTATGATAAGAAATCCGATGATAAAATACGAAAGAATCTCAAGCCCCTCTCTTAGAGTATAAGAGGGTATCAAAGAGAGACTCATGAATTTTGTCTTCGCAAATTCAGGAGAATACTGCATCTGAAATTTGTAGACATTTGGAGAGATAATTTTAATCAGTAATTTCGGAATGGGAACAATTTGCGCAAAGAAAAAAACAAAAAGCCCTATTATCAAATATCTTGGCCACTTCAATCGGCGAGAAAGAGCCTCATTTATTTGAGGCTTTTCCTCCATTAGAATATAAGAAGCCAAGAGAATCAAGGCGGAAATTTGAATCACCAAGATGGCCCACTCATGGACAGAAGCTGCGGGCAGGGGGCTGAAAATTATTAATCCCAACAGGCCATATTCTATGAGCCTTCTGCAGATCTTGTCTCTTCCTGCCAAAAAGCGGTCCTCTCTTCCTAAATAAGTTATATGTGCCGAAATTTTACTTCTTATCATGAAACGACTTCACTTTTCTTCTATGGATCTCCTCATTATTTAAGAAACTTCTTTTCAATTCTCATCGCTGTAGTGCTTATAACGATAATAGCGATAATAATTCATGAAGTAATAATCGCTTTTCCGCACTTTCAGCCCGTTAAACACAATGCCGATCAGTTTGACTTTTGCTTGCCTCAGCTCCCCTATTGAGCTAACAAATGCTTTGCGTGCCGTCTTCCCTGCCTTGAGAACATAAACCATCCCATCAGCAAGGGTTGAGACAATAACCGTATCGATAACGGCAAGCACTGGAGGAGTGTCTATCAAAATGATATCAAATCTCTTCTTAACCTCTGCCAGGGTCTCTTTCATTTTGTCAGATTCTAAAAGCTCTGCGGGGTTGGGAGGAATAGGCCCACTGGGCAAAAGCCAGATGTTTGGAATAAATGTCTCAAGAATCGCATCGCTGAGAGCCGTTTTCCCCGCCAGATGTCCACTCAAGCCCCCTGTATTTCTCACTTTGAAGATCCGATGAAGCCGTGGCCTTCTTAAATCAGCATCAATAATAAGAACCTTTTTCCCGAGCTGAGAGAACGAAACGGCCATATTAGCAACTGTTACAGTTTTTCCCTCTTGAGGCAGAGTGCTCGAAAACACTATGCATTTCGGCGAGGCTTCCTGATGAGAGAGCAAAATAGAGGTCCGAACAGTCTTATAATCTTCGGAAATGATAAGTTGGGGATGAAGATGATTGATGAGCTCGATGTTTTTTGCCTCAATTGGGTTAGTCTGTTCAGTAGATACTTTCTCACCATAAGAATATGTATAGGAAGAAATTGAACTCGTTAGCTCCTTCCTTTTCTCCTCTTCGGTAGGTAAATAAGGAATGACTCCAAGCGAAGGCAGCGCAACCAATTTCTCAACATCATCAGGGCCCTTGACAGCGTTATCCAGATATTCCAAAGCCAAACACAAGCCCGTCCCCCCAACCAACCCGATGAGCAAGGCGAGGATGAGATTCAGTTTTTTCTTGGGAGAATATGGGATTTGAGGAACTTCGGCTCTGTCAATAATAGCGATATTTCCCGTTTTAAGGTCTCCTAAATTTGCCGATACAAGCGTTTCATCTCTTCTTTCAATCAGAGAGGTTATTAGCTTTTGCACACTGTCCACTTCAATCTGTAACCTCCTGGAGCGGATGCCTGCTGAATCGACTCTCGATACGTCAACCATTTGATTGTCCAGCATTCTGTTGAAATATCGTTCTCTGTTCAAGGCTGTCCGGTATTCTGTTTCTGCTGTATCAATGGCTTTCTTCAGTTCACCCTCGAGTTCATTTTTTGTGCTATCTAATCTTGCTTTAAGCTGAACCATTTCTGGGTAATCCGGTAAGAAAATTTTGCTCTTCTCATTGTATTCAGTATGTATTCTCGCGTATTCCCCCCTTAGCTGTTGAATGAGCGAATTACTCATAACTTGAGGGAGAGTATCTACGCTTAAATCCTTTATCCCCCTCCAGTTAGCTTCAGCATTGGTCCGATCAATACGGGCTTGATTATAAGCTCCATACATGGCAGCATAACTACTCACTGCTGCATTTTCGCCGTCACTCAAAACAACGAGGTCCTTCTCTTTGCTATATCTTTGAAGTTCTTGTTTTTTTGCCGTCAGCTCGTCCTGAAGATCAGCAATCCGATCACTCAAGAAATCAGATGCCCGTTGAGTTGTCTCAGTGCGCTTCTGAAGTGAAAAATCCCGAAATTCCTCAGCCAGAATATTGACAATATCCGCTGCTTTGACAGGATTGGAAGAAGAATAGCTGATTTCCACAAGTTTCGTATTTTGAACAGGTTTGACTTCGAGATTCCTTTGGATCGACAGTGCAAATCCAGAATAGGGACTTTTCTGAAATGCAAATTCTGAAGTGCTATCGTTCTGCTGTTTCTTAGATCTAACCCATTTCAAGGTAATGAAATCTTTAGCCAAACCGATCAGGCTTTTCTTTTGCTCGCGACTCGCACTAGGTTCACGTGGCGAAGAAAGATTTACTCTCCCAGCTACCCTCTCGGCCAGGGACTTACTCTTGAGAAGTTCGAGCTGGGTATTGAAAAATCTCATATCCTGGACAATCCCGGTCTGAAACCCCAACGTTTCATCAATTCTCAACATCTTGGAGCTTTCCTCTTCTATAAGTAGGATCGCTGATGCTTTGTACATAGGCGTTGCCAGAAAAGTAAAAATAGCGGTAAATAGCACCGTTGCGCTCACAAATGTAATGATCACCCATTTTCTTTTGATGATTATCCCCCAATATTGCATCAGATCAATTTCGTTTTTTTTCTCTTCTTGGCTCATTTTAATCAACCTTTAGTTTGATTTCATAAATTGAGGCTAAAATCCATAGGTAAGGCTTCCGCCAACAAGCCATCTTTCTCTGCCTCTTTCCCAGTAGTTTGGTTTTCTCTCAAAATAATTGAATGTTACTCCCGTCCCAATATTCCTGAATATCCTGAAAACAAGACCTGTCGTATACGTTCGAATGATATCTCTTCGATGGATCTCTTCCAGCTGTCCTCCTGGACCTATGACTGTAAAAGGATGAGGATAATTATTGATTCCATAAAGGACATCAGAATCTAACCTCAAAAAACTAGTGAGATAAAAAGAGATTCCTAATCCATATCTATTCTCTATGAAATAGGCATTTCTGCTGGAGAAAGAAAATTGAAAATCCCTGTTATATTGAAGACGAAAAATAAATCGTCCTGTTCTGAATTCAAGACTCGTGTGCCCGATAAGGCCGGTAAACCTTTCAATGCTTTCTTCTCTTGGCAGGAGTTTTCTATAGCCGAGGGAAAGAGTGCCTCTTACTCTCCCAAGAAGCGGGAATTCAATTCCAGAAAGAACCTCATAGGAATATGCGTTGCGCCACTGTGCTTCTATATCTTCGAAGTTAGATTCAAAATAACCTATTCTCACAAAAAAAAGACTTTCGGAAAAAATTTTATAGTAGAATTCAAAATTACCGCTTTTCACATCGCGGTCAAGAGCATCAGCCGCATTAATCCCTTCCTCAGGAAGAAGGACATTATCGTAGCGAATTGTATTGGCAGCCCAGGAAAATCCAAAAGAGGTCCTGGGGGATGTTTCATAGAAAAAACTCCCACTGCCTCCTATTACTTCCTCATTAATTGGGACATCAAATTCACTTGAAGGCCGCCTTTTTTCTCTGCTTTGACCGTATCTTCCTGATAAAACAAATCTATTTAGAATTAAGGTCCTCATTTCTGAAGAAAAGCTGTTATTTAGCGCCCTCAGGTTCTTGACATTGAAATAATATACATATTGTGGATGTTCCGAAAAAGATAAAATCACCCAATTTCTATAAAGAAGATTGACATCTAATCCCACCCCGGCCGTTACTGTATAATCTGAAATGGGATTGATCTCCCCTGTTGGCATTTGGTAAACATTACTATCGTAGCCGATATCCCTAATCTCAATAGACGGAAAAATCCTAAGCGGGCCAATCCTCAACCTAGTTCTTTCCAATATCTCTTCCAATTGGGTCCTAAACATTATGTAATTTTGTGAGTAGGATAAGCAAGGAAGCAGGATTATCATCAAGATTGCCAAAATCATAATAAACAGACTTTGCGAAATTTTGTTCATTTTGAATAGCGTTGTGTCATTTTTAATTCCCGATAAATTTGACCTTAATTATCTCAGCAAACGGTATCTTCTTCAAGAGAGAGAGCACTAGTCCTTTATGCCAATCAAAATCCCCTTTTTTTCTTATAAGAGGAATGACTCCATCATTTTGAGCGATTCGAAACATAGTCTCAATTTGATTATCGTTGAATTTCGAACAACATTTTCTAACGAAATATCCGACCAAAATTTCGTTTTTGATATTGTTCTTCCACAGTCTTTCATATTCCCGGAGAGCATCCTCGATTTGAGACCTTCTTTAGCCAAACTTGCGCCGGCTTTCAAGCCACTCGGTCCGCCTCCAATGATGACAACGTTATGCATAGACGTCTGCTTATTGAAATAGACTTAGGGAAGTTTCTTGAATCAATTTATGAGTTTCAAATGACTTTTGTATAAATTTCTAAAAGTAAGATAATACGCGTGCTGCTTGTGCTGTGTTTTTATGCCAGATAAATTGAGGAAGTGAAAGATTTTTGACCCTCTATATGAGCCGATAGCACCATCGTAGACGAAGCCATCAGTTTATTAAAACCAGGGGAATACCACCCAATTATCGGATTATTCTGCCCTTTAATAATAGAGTGTTTTTCCCATTTTTCATCAATTATCATTCGGAGGGATGCTGTTCCGTTTTTTATTTCAAAAATCCCATTTTTTTTCACGATACTGACATCTGGATGAAAATGAAAAAAGCACTCGATAAGATGGCTTTTCTTACATTCTGTCTGATCAGTGATGACGATTTTTTTCTCTTTATTAAAATATTTTGCTTCTCTTCTATGAAAAACAGGATCATCCAATCTCATATAGGCATCATGTCCCGCTGACCACAAAACCATGTTTGTTGATTCGGTAAATTCTGGATTTTTTATTTGATAAAATCTTTTGAATATGAAATCCGCGACGATTTCAGCTTGGTCATGCTGATCTATCCTAATCGTGTTATGAGCAGATGTCGAACGAAAATAATTTCTCCATCTGCCTCCGCCATGGTAGAGATAAGTGCCGGGGTCAATGAGAATAGGTTTGCCGTCAACAGACAGCCAAATGCTTAATGCGTCGGCATGCCCGTGTCCTCCCAGGGGCTTGAGTCCGAGAGGTCCGCTATTCCCTACAAATAATAAATCTGAGCTGTTCTCGTCCTTGATAACGGCCAGACCAGCATTTTTGAAGTATTTGCTTTTAAAAAAAACAGACTTCTTTTTATTCTTGAGCTTTTCCCATCTTATTTTCGCATCATCTCCCAAGAGGAAGAACGTTTTTTGATCAAATTCTGAATTCTCCAAAATCCAATCAGGACAATCAAACAGTATCGCTCCCGTGTTTAGGAGAGAAACAAAATTGTTGTGGTTTCCAAACCAAAGTTTTAATAAATAGCCATCATCGCCATCGCCAATGGCCGGGTAGTTACCTTCTTTGTCCAAAATATGCGCTATGAACGTGAAGGAAGCTTTGAGCCTGTTTTCTACGGCCCCTCCCGGCACTTCTCCATATTCTTTGCAGAGAATATAGTAAACTAAAAGGTGGTCTAAAACGAACTGTAAATATGGAATAGAATGTTCAAAGTTGCTTCCATCGGGATAAATTTGGCGTATCGTTTCCCTTTCCAAGACTTTTTGCCCATACGTTTTCCACGTCCCCGCATCTCTCAAACTTGGGAAACAAAGCCCGGCGACAAATAACCCTAATGCTTCTGCGATAGCATGATTTCCGCAAGAAGAGTATTTCGAGGGATATCTGTAAATATGCCTTCCATGGATCGAAATAAATTCAGATATCAATTTTTGCTGGCTTGAATTCAACGGTTCATCTCCGAGAAATTTCAGTGCATACACCACATTGACAATTCTTAATCCGAGTTCTATCCCCATGATCCAATTAATACCTTTAGGATAAGGATTGAGATCCATCCATGACCCAATCTGGGCAAATATTTCCTCTTTATATTTTGAATATCCAGTCAAAGAGAACGCTATGGCAAGCTGAGGAAGCTGGTGAAAACGATTGACTTCCCAAGCAAATTTTATCCCACCTAATGAATCGTTTCTTTTATATCCTATATCTCCCCAAAACCTAATTGGCCACGAATTCCCAGTTTTTGGATCCAGTTGCCAATTGATAGGATTTCCAAAATTGCATTGAATTCCGAAGACATCAAAGAGATTATTATGAATATTTTCCGCATTCTGTATTATGTGGCTTTTAGCACCCGGAAAAAATTCTTCAATTTTATTAATGTTCCCAATTCCTTTACTCACTTTTATAATGGAACTATTTTCGTCTGCTTGAAGGCCATAACTTCTAATTAAGTATTTATCAGACAGCTTTTTTATTAAATGATCCAATCTATGAATATACTCAGCGGCTGGAATTTTTCTCGACCGTTCAAAATACCATTTAGCGTTTACCATTTTTTATTGATACGCGCCCCGAGATAGATAGATATTTTTGAGTTTTTTTATTATTAATGAAGTATCGAATGACCTAACCTTCGAATAGTTGTTTTGAGCCATTTTTCTTCGTAAAGCAGGGTCTTTGAAAATTCTGATCACCCTGTTCGTCAGAGCAGGAATATTCCCCGGCTCGAAAAAAAGGCAATTCTTTTCATCCTCCAAAATAGAGGGTATTCCCCCTACTGGAGTTGTAATAATTGGAAGAAAAGACGACATGGCTTCTAAAATAATATTCGGGATTCCTTCGCTATAAGAGGGCAAAATAACGGCCGTCGAAGAAAAAAGCAATTGTTTCTTTTCCAACCCGTCGACCCATTTCTTGATTTCAATTTGGCTGTCCAATTGCAGGCTCTTGATTTCTTTTCGCAGGCTAGCTCTCCCCTTGTCTCCACAAAGCACAATTCGTATCCCTGGCAATTCTCTAATAATTAAAGGAGCGGCTTTTACAATATCGTATATTCCTTTTTCAGGCAAAAATGTTCCCATATAAAGCAAAATGTTTTTATTGCGGCCGATTGATTCTGATAGTTTAAAATCATTGACACTCACCGGGTTTGGCAAGACATTTATTGTTTTTGTCGGAAATAATTCTTTCATCCTTAGCTGCATATCTTCTGTTAGCACAACAAAGCTATCACATAGTTTCAATATCTTGAACAGGCAATATTTCCGCAGACTTTTTAGATTGCTAATAAAATAATAGAAATGCGTCGGATGAATATGGAGCAAAACCTTTCTGCCTGCAACTTTGGCTATTAAAATAAATAGAGACTTGCGGAAAAAACTATTGTAAGAAGAGGTGTGTATATGAACTAAAGAATATTTTGTAATCATGAGCTTGATCGGAAACATAAACAACTGTTTTGCCGTAAAAAAGAGCTTAACTAATTTTGAGCCTTCAATAATGGAAGGAAAATAATCTACCCTGTCGTTGAATAATCCAGCCAAATTGTAATTAAAGGTTACTCGAGATATGCCCCCCTTAAAAGCAAAAGAAGGAGCGACCATTAGAATTCGATTTGAACGCCACATTTTCTATCGAATAGATTATAAATCTTTAGTTGGCCTTAGAGTCCCCAGACAAAAGGCGAGGCATTACATCGATCACTCAGATGGCTTCTATGCCCAATAGACTTCTCTTAGCCTTCATTCTTTCCAAAAATGCGCTCAGCAAAAAGAATACCAAAGGAACCAAATCATCGAAGATTATTGGGGCATAGAAAATGTTTATAAAAAGCATAACAAAAGAGAATCCGAACATTCCAAATCCCACGGACTTCCAATAAGGTCTCTCCTCCCGTTTGTAGAAATGGAGGAAACCAATCAGCATGATATAAAAAAGGCCTAAATAAAAAAAAGCGCCCACATAGCCTACTTGAAGGGCAAGCCAGGTGAATCCAGTTATACCGTACATAATAGGTAGTGACGCCATTACGTTTTCTTTAAGCCCCCCGAATCGAGTTTTGATATAACTTCCTGGACCCAACCCAAACAACAATTTTTCGAAACCTGAATCTTCCAGGATATGAAACACATTCTTTGTTGTCGCAATCCTCCCCACAGATTGGCCTTCATAGACATTTGTTTCGTATGCCATAAAATATCCACTCAGATATTTGAAGACTGATTTTTCCCCATGTTCCTGAGGATTCAGCCTGCCAATAAATCTTACAGATATAAATGCGGCAAATATAACTATTAAGCTTCCCCAAAGAAAATATCTTAAAACATTTTTAGATTGACCTCTAATAAAAAAACCCAAGAAAAGCACCAAAACGGGAACAACTATGATAATGGCCTTTTTGCCTCCTATCACGCCAAAAATGATGAAGCTAAGGGCTAACAATAGATACAACCGAGAACGTTTATAAAAAAAATAGAAGGCAAAACAGAAACTGAGGGCAATTAGAGGAAGAACCGTGGATAATGCTCCAGCAGAGAATTCATACGTGCCAATAGCTTGTTCTCCCTGTCCATAATGAAAGTATTTTACGATAGCAGTAGGAATCTGAATAATGAATAAAAAAACCAGTAGCTTGGTAAGTAATTTAATAGATTTCTCACTAAGCTCAAGATTTATCAGGGCCAAATACAACAAATAATATCGGATGAGCAACCTAAGAAAAAGTGAAACATAGATAAAGGAAGTTGAATTCAGTACGAGGGAGATCAATACAATGCTCAAAAACAATAAAACTGTGCAAATATATTTTAGCTGAATCTTTTCTCCCGCTAATATTTTTAGAAATACCGCTTTTAAAAATAGCGCGACTATAATGACTTCGACAAGCCAAATGAATTGTCCCGGCAATATTCCCAGTGCCTGAAACCAGTTTCCAAAAAAAGCCAAGAATAGGATCACGGAGATAGAAATGATATTTGACTTAAGAACAAGAAATCCTACAAAAGCAATGGCAACAACAAGCATAACATAATAATTTTTGTTGACGATGGCTCTGCTCAAGACATAACCCAACGCGAAGGGCAAAGCAATCGAAGATAGAAAAATGCTATGCCGGTTAACAATTTCAGTGAATGTTTTAACGGGAGAAATCAACCTTAAACTCCTCTAAGAAACGTCTCGAGTTTAGAGATCTGTCTTTCCCAGGTGAAATTTTTTCCCACAAAATCTCTTGCTTCTAAGCCTAATTTCTTGAAATCGCCTTTGCTTTTTTGCGCATCCAGGATCGCCTTGGCAACCGCGCTTGGACTCGAATTTTCTGCCCAAAAGGCAAAGCTTTTTCCGTTAAAAATACTTATATGTGCTGGTATTTTGGTTACAACAACGGGCTTTCCGCAGGCCAAATATTCAAAAACTTTAATCGGAGAACTCACATTCCAAGCCGCAAATCGGGGAAGCGGAACAATCCCAGCATCAATGCCGTTAATAAATTTAGGAACCTGTTCATGAGAAACATTTTCGTAAAAAAACACTTTATCTTCTAATCCTATTTTTTTAACGAGCTTTTTCAAACGACATGATTCTTTGCCCGATCCAAGCAATAAAAACTCAATATCTTGCTCTTGCAACAACTCCAGGGCTTTTACAACATTCTTTATTCCTCTATTTTTTGTGATAACCCCATGATACATCAAGCGAAATGCTTGGCCATCTCGATGTTGATCTGCGGGCTTGAATAAATCCGTATCTACTCCCGAACTCCAGACGGCAGATCTATGATCGGGAAGCTTGTATTTATTGGTGCAATATTTTTTCATTTCCTCAGTGATATAGGTGATTCCGTCAAAGTTCTTTGCCGCGATCTTAATGCTTCTCTCAAACAGAAATTCATTCTTTTCTTTTATAAAAAAGTTTGTATCCACCGGCAGTGTTCTAATATCCAAGATAATCCTAAACCGATATTGCTTTCTTAGCTTGAACAATTTTCTCATCAGATATGGATTGCTAGAATTGACCAAAACGATGTCAATCTTTTTTAGATCAACTCTATCTAGAAATTTGATATGTTGATGATACAAAGATAAGGTCCTGACAAATGGAAAATCAATCTTGTTCAAATAGATAATCTTGCTTTTAAATAGACTATCATATATTCTTTGTCTCCTAAAATTTGTTACGATAAGGATATCATGCCCTTTCTCAAGATATTTTATGGTAGCTATTCTGGCGGATCTGCTGAGGGAAACGTCAAAATTTTTTTCTAAAAACCAGAGGATATTCATTGGCCGATAATAAACCTTCTATGCCACATCAAAAAAATAAGGATTGAAAATAACTTGTGACCGTATTTAAATTTTCGACTATTTCTACTCTTATAAAAAATCTCTGCTATGTAGTCAGTATTTAAAAAATGCCCTGGAAAGTCATTTTTCAATTCCTTCTCAAGCATGTCGCCCAGTTGTCCTCTCATCCACTGGTCGATGGGGATGCAGAACCCCTGTTTTCTGTTGACAGGAAAATCTGCAGGTAAGAGTTTCTTGGCCAGTTCTTTAGACAGGTATTTTTTTGATTTCCCATTTATTCTTTTCTCAGACGGAAGAGAATAGGCAAACTCGACAATTTCATGATCGAGCCACGGCACCCTCGTTTCTAAAGAAACCGCCATACTTGCCCTATCGACTTTGGTTAATATGTCTTCGGGGAGATAATAATAAAAATCCATTAAGGTCATCTTCTTTATCAAATCTCCATCCAGAGATTTAAAGAAATTGATAAGCTTTGTTTCGGGTGTTTTCATCTTAAGATCACTAGTCAGTTCATTCCTATATAGACTCGCTTTTTCTTCAGGAGAAAAAAACGAAACTCTACATAAAAATTGATCGGCAGAATCTAACGAAAGTGACATCAATTTGTGTTTTAAACGAAATCCCTCAGGTAAGAATTTGCCGGCATAGGAAAGAATCTTATCCAGAGATCCGATCTGCTTTTTTATTTGTTCCAGAAATAAAACCCAGGTGTACCAGTTATAACCCCCGAAAAGCTCGTCTCCACCATCTCCTGAAAGTATCACCGTCACGTGGTCTCTCGCCACTTTAGAAACATAATATGTCGGGATAAGCGATGAGTCTGCAAATGGTTCATCGAAATGATTGATGAGTTTTTCTAATACGCTCACCATATCCACTTCGATATAATATTGGTGGTGGATAGAACCAATCGCTTTAGCGACAATTTTTGCATAGGGAGTCTCATCGTACTGAGATGACCCGAAGCCGATCGTGAAGGTATTTATCGGTCTATCTGATTCCTGTGCCATCATATATGAGACCAGGCTTGAATCTATCCCCCCAGATAAAAAACTGCCAATCGGCACATCGCTCACCATTTGCTTCCTTACGGAATCCCTTAATTTTTCCTCAAGAAGGCCAAGCAATTCCTCCTGGGAAAAACCATCATAGTTGTGTCTTAATGATTTAAGATCCCAATAGTTTGTGGTTTTGATATCTCTTCCATCGTACTCAAGATAATGCCCTGGCTTAAGCTTCTTGATATCTTGGAAAATTGACATATCCTCTGGAATGTAGCCAAGTGTGAAATAGAAATCTAATGCTTCGAAATTTAAATCTCTGGATACTTGAGGAAGAGTGAGTATGGCTTTTAATTCAGACGAAAAGGCAAATAATCCATTTTTGAAATAGAAATAGAGTGGTTTTATACCAACCCTATCTCTCGCTAATAAAAGTCTGTTAGACTTTTCATCGACGATGCAAAACGCAAACATCCCATTCAGGCTATCAACGAGTCTTATCCCTTCTTCTTCATAAAGATGCACGATGACTTCTGAATCACTTCGGCACTTGAATTTGTGGGCCTTTCTTTCTAATTTATCTCTGAGGTTTCTAAAATTGTAGACTTCTCCGTTAAACGCTAACCAAACGGTATTATCCTCATTGGTCATAGGTTGGTTTGCTGATTCGGATACGTCGATAATGGAAAGTCTGTTGTGTGTTAAGCCAATCATCCTGTTTTTCGAAACGTAGAATCCCGTTGAATCCGGACCTCGATGGTTCATAGTCTTAGCCATATTGATAAGATCTTCTTTGGAGACTACTGATTTTTTGCTGTAGATACCGGCTATCCCGCACATTTTGCCTTTATCCTATTGCTCAAATTCTGAATAGACTCTGCATTCCTTCTCGATCCGAGATTCCAAGCTAAGTTGAGAAATAGCTTTTGCCCTGTCATAGGCTCCCATCTTTTTTCTATTTTTTTCATCGACGAGTCTTTCTATTCTATCCTGAAATTCTGTAGTGTTCTCGAAGGATACTAAATATCCTCCTTCCCCTTCATCAATGAGATCTCGATTGGATGAGATATCACTGGCTAAGATTGGCAATTCACTGGCCATCGCCTCGAGAATCGAGTTGCTCATCCCTTCGGCTAGGGAAGGACAGCAAAAGACATCGAGTGCAGAATATAATTTTGAAACATCATTTTCGTGCCCCAAAAATCTGACACACCTTTCGAGTTTTAGGTCTGCGACTAAGGCTTCCAATCTTTTCCTTTCTGGCCCATCTCCGGCTATCCACAATCGTAAATCTTGATCGGGGAGCCTCAGACCGGCAAAAACGGCGATCAGCCTGTCTATTCTTTTGATTGGCACCAGTCGGGAAACCGCTCCGAGAATTATTGCCTGATCATGAACATTTTGTTCTTTTCTGATTTCTTTTCTTGCGTTCGCCGAGAATTTGTATTTTTCAATATCAACTCCACCTGGAGTTATCACAAGTTTCTTTTTAGGTATGCCTAGTGCTTTATACTCATCCAACACGCCTCTCGATCTACATAATATTTTTTTAAAAGGGATCGCCAGAGCCTTATGACGGAGCGAATAGAAAATCCTGAAATTCTTAGCTTTGATCTGACGATTTATGGTGAGAGGCAAGTTGGGAGCTGTCCTCACCACTTTTCTCAGTCCCATGAGAGTCAGATAGACATTCAAATAATGACAGACTGGAGAAAAGTAAGAATGGACGATGTCGATTTGATTCTTTTTGATGATTCTTGAGATCTCTCTAAAAAAATCGAGATCTGGAAAATTCCCATGTTTAATTCCATAGACATGTCCGCCATGGGCTTGGAGGTCTCTCAAGAACTCTTTGCTTTCAGGTTCATTCTCGTAAACAATAAAGAGGGTCGAGCCTGTTTCACTAAGAATTTTTGCTTTCTTTATGAGATACGTTTCTAATGACGCGTATTGGTTAGAAGCACAACCCATCACTTGAAGGATATTCACTCAGGATACCTTTAAAGATTATTTATTGACTGAGCTTTTTTCGATATCTCTTTAGCCAACTTCCGAATTTCTACAGCTGTTTTCTCTATATCATGATTATTGAGAGCATACTCACGCGCATTCTGAGAGTACTCTTGATATAGCTCTCTTTTTTGATATAGTGTTCTAACATCCTTCTCCAGCTGGTCAATGGTATTCGAACAAAATCCTATTCTCTTCTCGGTCAGCAAATTATCTGGATTCAATTTTAGACTTATGACGGGAACGCCTCGCATCCACGCTTCAATAAAGGTATTGGAAAAGCCCTCATAATCACTTGTGTTTACTAATATATGACACTTCTCTAAAAGTTTGTTCACCTCATCGTTGTCCAATTTCCCCATAAACTTAAAATTTAAAATTTGGTTTTCGATCTGTTTAAATCTCAGGCCACTTTCGAAAGGGAAAATCCCAACCATTATGAAATTTATGTCAGCATCATTTGCAAATCTCTTTGCCAGATCAACGAATATCTGTGGATTTTTCCAATGTTTGCCAATCCAGATGACGGAAAATTGGTTATTCGATTTTTTCGGCTGAGTAGCCGGAACAGGAAGACCGCTTCGCACTATTTTTGCCGTTCGATTTAACTCGTGCTTCATCATTTTGAATTGATCTTCCGTTTGACATATAATGAGATCTGCAAACCGACTGAAAAATATGTGAAAATTAACCGTCAACATTTTCTTTAAAAACCATAACCAATTTTCCTTTTTGCCTTCGTCTAGATATTGTCTCCATGGCAGATATCTGCAGCGCATTGTCGAGGAGACATGATACAGTATCGGTATTTTTAATAATTTGCTGATCGGATATATCCACCAAAACGATTCTAAATATCGCACATAAACAATATCTGGCCTGAATTTTTTAAGCAATTTATAGGATTTCTTCGCTCTAACGAATATGTTATGATCCCCATTAAAGCTAATATAATGAAGCCCATCTTCTCCACTTGTATCAAGGTCACAATTCGATTGAACGGTGCAAAATATTGTATTTTTATCAAAAACATACAAGCTCTTCGCTATCAAATATGCCTGGAGTTCTGCTCCTCCCGAGGCATCTCTTGGGTGCTTGCTCGATATAACTAAAATTTTCATTTTGAAATCAGTTCCTTTGGTTTCAACAATTGATCAAACAGCTTTTTTCCGACAACGCCAAACAAACTAAGCATCAAGGGAATACTCGTAATCCAATATCCTCTCTTGAAAGCGTGCGCGAAGCATTGGCGTGCTCTTCGATAGCGATAATTCTCAAAATAAATACATCCCCATGAATAATAGGCTTTTGCCCATACTGTGTTTGTAAAGGATTTTGACAGATAGGATTTATTTAGATAAGCACTAAGAATTTTTTGATGATTATAGATTCTTTTTTCGAAATATGTTTCGGCGGCACCGACATGAAGCCGGCGCTGGAAAAGCGGCCTATCCACACACAAGACCTTATACTTTTGAGATATTCTGAGCGTCAGCTCCCAATCCTCAAGGGCGTTCTGCAATGACTCATCAAACAGCCCGACATCCTCTAAAACGGACCTGCGAATTAATAAGCCTGGAGTGCTGCAATAAAATCTGCGGAGTAATAAGTCTTCGAAAATACATCCTGATTTGAGAATTTCCCTAGGATACTTCATCTTTTTCACAATAAAACCATTTTTCATAATGTCCTGATTAGAGTAAACCATTCCGATTTCAGGACTCTCCTCAAGAACCTGCACCTGAAGGGCCAGTTTTTCGGGATGCCATAAATCATCCGAATCTAAAAAAGCAATGTATTCTCCGGTGGATCTTCTAATTCCGTTATTCCGAGCTGCGGCCTGCTTTAAATTTTCTTGATAGAAATAACGAATATTTGATTTCGCCAAGTATGGCTTGAGAATTTCTCTCGTGTGATCAGTGGAGCCATCATCTACAATAATGATTTCATAATCATCATACGTCTGGGCTGACACACTATCGATCGCTTGGGTGATAAAATCTTGTCGATTATAGGTCGGGATGACTACGCTTACCTTGGGCATTGTGGAAACCACGCGTTTTGAGGAACACTCGACTGCAAATGGAAGTTCATTGATAATTTGATCTCTTTGATTAAACAAACCTATTATTGGGATGGCTCGCCGAAATACTGAACTATCAGAATGATTACCCAATCGTGAATCAGAGACAATTGATGGATGACCATTTGTTGCCCTTCAAAAATGAAATATCTCAGCCAATACAGATCTTGCCAGACTCCTGTAAATCTCCGCACTTTTTAGTCTCTTGGGTGAACAATAAATAGACTTCAGGAAATATTTGCGGGCTAGGCTATGCCTTGACAACTGGAAGTACCCTTTTCCCAGCTGAAAAAAATATTTAGAATGGATATCCGCCTGGAAATTTTTATTCATTCTGCTAAATCTTTCGCTGACAAAGATGTTTTGAAATCTTTTTTTTATATATATGAGATCATATTTTTTTTTCGCTGTCATAGCATTCGGATGCTTTCTGTATTTCACTAATGGTACATCAATGAATTTGATCTTATTTTTTTCGGCAACTTTCCTGACGAAATCGACATCCTGATATCGTTTCAATTCAGGATCAAACATGCCAATCTCATCAACAATATTCCTCCGCACCATGATCGTTCCCATGAGACATAATACTCTTCCAGATGTTACCTCTTCATAAATATCTCCCGAAGGAAGCAAGCGATTTGCTCGCAGTCCTAATTCATTTCCCTTTTCATCTATCATCATCACATCAGAATAGACCATACCGAAATCAGGATAACGCCCGAGCTCATTCACCTGCTTCTCCACCGTGTATGGATACCAGAGGTCGTCATCATCAAGTACCGCAACATATCGGCCGCTCGATTTCAGAATACCCGTATTTCTGGCAGACGGGAGCCCCTGATTTTTCTGATAAACATATCGGATTCCGTATTTCTTTACGTAGTCTTCAAGCTTTTCTCTCGTGTTATCATTAGAACCATCATCAACAACTACGATTTCCATATCCTTATAAGTCTGCTCTAATACACTCTGCAAAGCTTGAGACAATAATTCAAACCGGTTAAAGGTGGGAATAACGACACTGACTTGTGGCTTCATATGTCTTTTTAGAAGATGAATACAGGTCTGGGCAATATCTTGTTGATGACTTCCCTTTCTTTTAGGGAAAAGCTCTTGTTAAGGAAAGAAATCAAAAAATATGTGATCCCCCCGATCAAGACCACGGCCATTAAGCTCATCAGATTTACAGCAATTCCTCTCAATCCCCAGACCAAAATACCCATGATCCCAGAATTAACGACTATTCTGGCCACCGATCTCAAATCCAAAGAGAAAGCAACATGCTTCTTCGCCAATCTATAAATAAAGAGGTTCTTAAATAGCACTGCCGTTCCCGTGACTATAGCAATTCCCACGATGCCAAAAGAATTGACTACCAACAGATTTCCGGCGATGTTATAGAGCGAAAATACTTTGCTGTAAAAGTTTATTTCTGGCTTCTCTATCGCCTGCACGATCATTCCCAAGGGAAATTGAAAACAATTGAGAGCGGTAAAACCCGCCACGATCCAAAGAACACTCAGAGAACTGAGATATTTCGGATCAAAAACATACATAATGATTTTATCCCCCAAAGTCATGATGCCGATAATCGCCGGAATAATAAAGAATGCAAAAAACTTCACTAACATATTGGCCAAGCTCTCTAACGTCTTATGGGTATTATCTGAAATATATTTGGAAAAAAAAGCGGGTCTTATCACTTCTTGGAATACCCTGTCCGGCATGACCATAGAAACCTGGCTTATAAGTCTGTTAGCGAAAGAATAGATACCGGCAGCCCCAGGGCCTAAGAAAGCAGATATGATGATGAGATCTGAAGACGCATCGAGGACTTTGGCGCCCATCTCATTGAAATAACTGAATCCTCCATATCTCACCATGCGTTTGACATTGATTTCCACTTCGCCTTGAGTATGAACATCCCTCGAAAAATTTCTCCGATAAAAGTAAGACAGAAATATAAAAATGAAACCATACGATAAGACTTCTGCGAGTATCAATCCTTTGATATCAAGCCCTATTTTTAAGAGATAAAATACCATTGCACACCTGAAGATCTGATAACCTACTTGGCCTATGGCATAATGCTTGATAATAAATAGCGATGTAAGCGCAATGCCGAGCAACTCTGCTTCCAGACAGAGGAGAGTTCCTGGAGACCACAAAATGAAGTAGCCTAAATAGTTTTTAATTTTAAGTAGTAACCCTATCTTTTCCGAAAATATGAGGACAATGATAATAAACCCGATGCCAGCCGCCAAACTCCAGCAGAACCCTCTATTAATAAGATATTTCGCCTTTCTTTCTTCTTTTCTTGTTAAGAATTCAGGAAGAAATCTTTGATAAATGCTCGGAAGGCCGAGAGCAGAAAAGAGCATGATATAATCCATCAAGGTCCCAAGCACTCCATAAATTCCAAATGCTTCGATTGACAGCTTTCGAATAATATATACAGTTATTAATAAATTGAAAATTGGAGCGATAGCTTTCTGCCCCAGCAAGAAAATGCTATTTTTTCTTATAACAAGAGCAAGTTTGCTTGATACCTCTTTATCCATCGTCTCCCTGGCTCGATTTTTTACTTCCCTTAAATAGCAACACCTCGATACCAGTTCTGTCTGATAATGCGCCCCTCTTTGAATAGCTCTGGAAGTGTCACAAAGCTCATCTTATTCCCGATTTTGTCAAGAAACCTGTCAACTGCTTCAAGCATTGGATCTCGGCTCAGAAAGCGATTCCCTTTCGCCGTGAAAAGCGAATCATGCAATAGGACTATGCTTCCAGGCTGAACTTGATCTATTAATTGATCAACCATCCAATCGACATCATGGCTCGTCCAATCCCGTACCGCCACACTCCAGCCAATCACTTTAAATCTCAGCCACAAAGCATCAACGCGGGATGAAACATTCTGATGGCCATGAGGCGGGCGGAATAATCTTAGACCATATGGAGCAATGGCTCTTTGACAATCGAGCATTTGTCTTTTACGTTCAAGCCTGCTTATTTCAGAGAATGAAAGATGGGAATAAGAATGATTTGCAATTGTATGTTGAGCGGCTGCCACGTTGCGCACGAGCTCGGGGTATTTTTTGGCTGCCTCGCCAACCATGAAAAAGGTACCTTTAGCTTCATGTTTTTTCAGGATATCCAAAAGTCTAGGCGTGAATACAGGATTCGGTCCATCGTCAAAAGTCAAGGCCGCCACAAGATCCTTAGTCAATACATGGGTAATAGTACCTAACAACTGCCGTGCCATATTATTGCAAATCCTATGGTCTTTACACCACTTGCGCCCTGCCTTAGCTATATCGTTAAGAATCTTTGCCACTGATACAAATCCCCTACTGTGTCTGCTCAATCATAGGTAATTCTTTAATTTCTTGTAAGAAATCACATCAGATTTTTCAGTCTCAAGCTCAATGATCTCTTTAGGCGGATTTAACAAAACAAATTTATCTTTGTTTTCTGTTTTCAGTTTTTCCTCATATCTGCGCAAGACTGGAAAAAAGCTAAAAAGGTTATTGTCTTCGCTAAAAGCAGAACGAAAATATGCTTTTTCTACTACAAAAAAATCAACCTTTCTGGCCGTCATATAAGAATAAACATCGCTAAGGGACGTTGCATAATAGGCTGTCAAAAAATGATATAACTCATAAGCATCCTCATGCTTTCTCTCTTGTCCGAGATTCACTTTTATTTTTGTTGATGTCAAAGCTTGAATATTATCCATTATTTCAGGATACCCGGATAAAGAAATATTATTTCCAAGGGATTCAATGAGAGGAAATAGCTCTTTATCATAAACGTTTACGGGAGGCGATGCTTTTCCCTTGTAAGCAATTAACAAAACACATGCAAATATCATGTAAGAAATAATAATCAAAAAACTTTTATGCTTCTGATAATGTCGTGAGCTTGGATTTGGGATCAACACGCTCGCGATAATTAACAAAGAAAATGAGATCAGGATAAAATTTATTAGATCAACATTGAAATACTCATTCCCAATTGCAATGATCTTTTTGTAGATAGTGATACCTAACAATCCGATTAATACAAAGAAAAGGCGAAGGGTCAATTGATATTCTCTGCGGAAAGAAAAAAATTTGGCCATAATTTTATCTACAGATGGGACCAAATTCATTCCGAAAAGGAAGATAAAAATTAGGGGAAACGTATAGCTTGCATATCGACTGGGGAAATAGAGTTTATCATAAAAAATATGAGCGAATAGAAATAAAATTAGGCTTGCTAAAAATAAAATGAAAAGAATGCGGGGGAAAATAAATTCTTTGGATCTTATAGCGCACATACATAATAGGGGAAACATTAGAATCAAGGCCAGTTTTGTTTCAATTAGACCGAACAACCCCATTCTGGGGTTATCTATATACTGTCTGGGAATTATGCCAAGATATTTACCTGAGGAAGAAATAAAATCCGTCCTCGTATTGTCAATTTTTTCCTTGATATTTTTATCGATGGAGATTTTAGGCACATCTATCCTTGAAGTCGCATTGTCCATTTTATTAGACTGGACAAATATCATAAAATAGGCCGCGTATGCTGCAAGAAAAATTAGCACAAAAATAATCGCTCGAGACGATCTCAATCTTAAAAGACTCCATAGATTTCCTTTTGCCTTTTTTAAGTTCAAACAGACTTCATAAAAACTATAAAGCAGGAAAAAAGCAGTTCCAATCATGAAATGTGGAGGATAGATAAACGCCATAAGGAAAAGGCTCAAAAAAGCAAAAATCTTTTTGTTTTGCGCAGCAAAATAAACTACGCCCAGCAATAAAGGAAAGGATAAGGATTTGGGATATCCATAGAGAAGTAAATCCAGGTAATAAATAAAACACATAATTGTTATAGCAGCAGGCAGATAAGAACTCTTATATTCATATTTTTCGAGAATGGCTCCTGCCATATGATAAGTAAAGATAAAGAATAATGGTATTGTCAGCAAAAACAGAAACTTAACGATAATCAAATTTGAAATGGCACTGTTGAGGCCAATAAAAATGCCAAAATAGAATGGCGCACTAAAAAACCAACGATCCAGTGGGGCATCTTTATATGCGTTTACTAGTTTGAGGACATTTCTCTGGTCATCGAAAACCGAAAGGGAATCAAATAGATGCTTATTAAAGAATATCAGGATAGCAGCAAAGGCCATAGCAATTAAACAGGCAAGTATGAATTGATTAGCTATAGGCTTCTTTTTTTCTGCCATTTTGGATCTCCGCTGTAGATTTTTTCCCTAACGCAATTGATAGGCTACCGCCGTTGCCTATCGAAGCACCATTCATATTTTAGCTCTTGTAATTCCGAATTAGCCTGGAGCTAGTTTCTACTTTTTCTTGTGCATTTGTTTAACTAATTTTTTCAGCAAAGTGATAAGTTTTTCGAATTCTGTAGATTTGTAGAAAAAGAAATCCGCACCAGCATCAAGACACCTTTTCCGATATTGGAGGTAAGGAAAATTCGTGAACATGATGACCAAAGGAGCTTTCTCTCTTTTTTTGATTGACTCAAGGGCAGAAATGCCGTTTTCGCCAGGCATGCGAATGTCCAGAATTACAACATCCGGATTGAGATGAGCGACTTCTTCAACAACTTTAATTGAATCACCGGCGTAACCCACAACTTCAATTCCTTCAATTTCTGTTAGAATCTCAATAAGACGGGTCCGAAGAACTTCAGAATCATCGCCAATAATAACGCGCATTTTCACCCAGAACAAAATTGAATATGCGTTGAAGTCTCCGCCTTGGCGAGTGAATTTTACGAAGAATCATTCTTCGAGTAAATCAGAGGCAGGATGATTTTAATATAGGCATTTGTCCTATATTAATAAGAAGAAAATATTTTATTTTCTCCCCCAACCTACAGTCTCTAAAGTGGGAATAACGATTTGATCTAAAATTCTATAGGCTTTTCTGTTAACATGCAATCCATCGATTCTTGCTAAATCTTCTCTCAAATACCTATTCTTTTCGCTGTATCTTAACGATGCTTCCAGGTCAAGAACAGATAAGCCTAAGTTTTTTGAATATTGCTTAATCCAATCATTATATTCAGCTAATTTTTTATTTTTTTTGAATGGATTTCCAGATCTTAGAGGATTCTTTATTCTTATTATATCAATAAGAAATTTCTTGAATGGATGTAATCTGGTAACAGGCACAACAGTAACTGGAATAGGAAGAACATTGTGTTCTAAGCACTCTTTAATCCATTCTTTTATAAGACTTTTGTATTTGTCCATATCGCCGGGAAAATATGCAGCACATTCTTTTATGAATATGGCATCAGGTCTATTTTCTTGTCTTGATAGGAGTTCAATTAAACTCTTGCTTTTATCAAAACCGCCATGAGGAATGTATTCAAAGACATAATCATAATTGTTCACTCGTTCAGGCAGCCTGGAAATATCCCAGGCGCCTCCAACTGAGGCGCCTAAAAGAATGATCCTTTTTTGTCTTATATTTTGAGAGTTCATGGTGTCGTACTTCCCCTCCCTTCCTACCCTATGATTATGTCCATCTAGAAAAGTGAGCGATAGAGAAAATAAGATTAAGAGCTTTAGAAAATGCATAATCTTATTTCCGTTAAAACCTTGATAATTTACTTGTGTTTATTCCTAAAGAAAAGCTGCTTTAGATAGTATAGCATCTCCTCTTGATTAAGTCTCATTCGGGCAAACATATCCAGAATAAAGCCAATGCTTAATGCCAAAATAGACATTAGAAAAAAGAATCCCGCTAAAAATGCAGCCCATTTAAATGGTGTAATAGCAAAAGCTACGATCCAATGAACTAAGGCAAATGCTCCTAGAATCAACCCCATAAAAAAGAAGATAGAAGAGATGATCGAAGATAATTTTAGCGGACGATAATCTCTGATCGTTTTAACGATAACTTTCAGAGTTTGATACCCATAATGAAATAAATTTGAGGCAACTTTTGATTTGCCGAATTCGCGAGTTCCCCTTACTTTTACCGGGACCTCGATGATGCGGACATTTTTCACCGCCAAGTTCAAAAATGTCTCTTGCGTATAAGTAAACTCCCCAAACAGATTCAATCTTAATAGAGATTCCTGCGAATAAGCTCTAAAACCACAAGAGACATCATAGAACTTTTGACCGCTTAATCTGTTTATAAAAGAAGACATCAACTTGTTTCCGATGAATTTAATCTTGCTCATATCCGGATAATAGGACGAATCCATGAATCTCGAAGCGGTCACAAAATCGGCCTCTTTTGTAATGATGGGATCAACTAATTTGACAATGTCTTCTGGATTGAATTGCCCATCTGCATCGATATTCACCATGATATCTGGATCAAGACTTAAGGCCATCCTCATCCCCGTGTGAAAGGAGGCTCCGACCCCGATGTTTCTTTTATGAGTAATGACTGTGGACCCCATTTTTCTTGCCAGCTCTGCGGTCCTATCCGTCGAACCATCATCGACGACTATGACATCGTCGACAAAATTTGGCAAGGAACTTATGACTTTTTCTATAGATTCTTCTTCATTGTAGGCGGGGATAACGATTACAATTTTGTGATTTTTATACATAAATTCTCATATGACCATAACGTTTCTAAAATTATACAAGAATTTAATCCCAATTTCTACTTCTGGCTGAAAATCTGTATTTATATGAAAATCCCCCTGGGTAGAGGTCAAAAATTCTAACGGCATTATATTTTCGATGGAAAACTTGACTTGACGAGTTTAGGCCTAACCGTTGTCCCTGGCATTTTTTCGAATTAGAAGATAGAATTCTCTCATGACCCAAACGGTTAATGCACTTACCATTGATATCGAATACTATTATCAGGCGTTTGAGATGCGAAACATCCCTATGGATGAAAATAAAAAATCTCATCGCGATTCAGGCACCGAAAAAATATTGAATATTTTGGCAAAGAGAAACATAAAAGCAACATTTTTTATCAACGGAGCTTTTGCTGAAAAGAACAGAAATTTAATTAAGGAGATTTGCGATCAAGATCATGAGATTGGGTTGCACTCTTACACCCATCGAAAAACTAGCGAATTGAGCCCCGAAGAATTTTCTGAAGAAATCAAAAAATCTAAAGAGATCATCGAAGGCATCGCCAAAAAGCCTGTTTTTGGCTTCCGAGCACCTGCCTTTTCTTTCGATGAGAATAATCCCTCTCTATCTCAGGTTCTTATGGACAATGGATTATTATATGATAGCAGCACAAATCCGATTTCCAAGATCATGCATGGTCACCCCGGACATGATTTTAGCTTTCATAAAGTCTTTTTAGAAAAAGGGCACTTCATGGAATTTCCATTAGCCACATTGCCAATTTTGGGCAAACGACTTCCCTGGGCAGGAGGATTTTATCTAAGACTTTTTCCTTATATAATTTTCAAGAAAGGCCTTCGCCATATAAACAAAACCGAGGGCCCAGCAGTTATATATCTCCATAACTGGGAGCTGGATCCGGATCAACCAAGGATCAAATGTAATCCATTGCTACATTTCATCCATTATCATGGCCTATCTGGTATGGAAAAGAAATTAGAGCGGCTGACGAGAGATTTTAAATTTGCTCCTCTCAAGGAATTTCTCTGAAATAAAAAAGGGGCTGGCTGTTGAGGAGCAAAAGTGAAGGACGACAAGATGGGCTTCCTTTACCTTCAGAGCTTTGCCTTGCCCAGCCAGCTAAACAAGGCGCGTTCAGGTTGCCACGAATAGCTATGAAGGGTAATCACCTTCCAAGATGATTTTAGAGGTGATTTTAAATCATTCTATTGGAAAAAGGTCTGAATGTTTGCTATAAATATAATAAAATATAGGATAAATTCTTTTAAATATTGGGAAAAGAGGACAATTTCATGTTAGATGCAATAGAGGCGTGGTCAAGTTTTGTTTTTGTCACCGTGATTATCAGTATGTTAATCACTGTTATATTCATCTGGATCGGAGCAAGATTGCTGAGAATTAGGATGATTTCCAGAAAAAATATTATCTTGGCCGCAGGAGCTGCTACGCTAACTCCATATCTAGCCGGAATTATGTTATTTACTCTTCCAAGTTCTGAAGCAACCCTTGGCTTTTTCTTTGGACTCTTGGGAAGTTTATTAATCATAAAAATGATATTGCACTTGACTTTTCAACGTGTCTTCCTAATTTGGGGATTTTGCGTAGTTGCACAAATCTCAGGCGTCATTATTACAGCTACCCTTTTTATTGGAGGAATTAGAGATCTGTTGAAGATTATATAACGAACAGAAAGGAATTCTATTATGTTTAGAATCAGTGTTTTTGGGTTAGGATATGTGGGTTCTGTGACAGCGGCATGCCTCGCTGAGACCGGCTGCTCAGTCCTGGGGGTTGACTCCAATAAGACAAAAGTTGCAATGATTAATGAAGGTAAATCTCCGGTCATTGAAAAAAATCTCGAAGATATAATTGCAAAAAACGTAAAAAGAGGCGCCTTAAAAGCCACAACAGATGGGAAATATTCTGTCCTGAATACTGATATATCGCTCGTCTGCGTAGGAACACCTTCAAATTTGAATGGCTCGCTAAATTTGGAGTATGTGCAAAAAGTCATCAACGAAATCGGAGATTATATCCAAGGCAAAACTGGATATCATCTTATTGCTCTACGATCAACGATAGTCCCGGGCACAACAGAAGATATCTTAATCCCCCAGCTTGAAAGAATTTCTCAAAAAAAGTTCGGCAGGGAGTTTGGTGTAGTCGTTAATCCTGAATTTATGCGCGAATCCTCGGCTGTATATGATTTCTATAATCCACCAAAGATTGTCATCGGGCGTTCACAAGCATCGGATGCAGATGCTATTTCTCGTTTATATCAGAATATTAATGCGCCGCTTATTGAGACGTCTTTTAGAGTTGCAGAAATGATAAAAAACGTGGACAATTGTTTCCATGCCCTGAAAATTGTTTTCAGCAACGAGATAGGGAACCTCTGCTCGGCCCTTAAAATTGATTCCCATGAAGTCATGAAAATCTTTTGCCAGGACGAGAAATTGAATATCTCCCCAGCGTATCTCAAACCTGGTTTTGCCTTTGGCGGCTCGTGCCTACCCAAAGACCTTCGGGCCATAACCTATCTGGCCAAATCAGTTGATGTCAATGTTCCCGTGTTGAATGCGATTCTTCCGAGCAATGAATTGCAGGTTAAGAATGCAATTCAGAGGATCTTAGGCCTGAGAAGAAAGAGAATAGGGGTTCTGGGGTTTGCCTTCAAGGCTGGCACCGACGATCTCCGCGAATCTCCCCTTGTCGAGCTCATAGAGGCCCTCCTTGGGAAGGGGCTTCAGATCAAGATCTATGACAGAGACGTGGCTTTAGCTAGACTCACGGGCACGAACAAAGAATACATCGAAACGCATATTCCCCATATCGCGGACTTGATGGTCGAGAATATTCAAGAAATACTGATTCATTCTGAAATCATCATCATTGGCAACAAGAATGAAGAGTTCAGGAAAATATTCCCCCATCTTAAAGGAAATCAACATGTTCTAGATCTAGTCAGAATATCGGAAAGCGTTGAAACCAGTGCCAAATACGAGGGCATCTCTTGGTAGAAAAGAAGATAGAGATCAAAAAGAAAAACCTGATTTTTATCGAAGATGGATCTTTCACCTACGATAATAGAGTTATGCGAGAGGTCAAAGCTCTCATCAACGATGGATGGGAAGTAACAGTCATTTCCCCAAAATACCGCGATGACAAATTCCGTCAAATAATCAACGAGAGAGGGCGGGCGTATTTTTATCGCAAGCCAGTGGCGAATTCAGCCATCGGTCAAAGTATGGAAACGCTGATTTCTTTGTTTTTTGGCTCGCTTTTAACGCTGTGGGTAGTTATTCGCCATGGCTTCACTGTTTTTCAGGCTTGTAATCCAAAAGATATTCTTTGGATAATAGCATTGCCTTACAAATTATTGGGAAAGAAATTCATCTTTGATCATCACGATCTTGTTCCGGAGCTCGTTCTTTCACGCGGGATGATAAAGCCTCACAGCCCGTTGCTTAAGATCTTCCTTTTTTTAGAAAAATGTTCATTCAGATTGGCTGACGCTGTCATTGCGACTAATAAATCTTATAAAGAAAAGGCTATATCTAGAGGAGGCAAAAGCCCACATGAGGTATTTGTTGTGAGGAATGGTCCAGATCTAAACAAGTTCAAAATTATGCCGCCAAAGGAAGGCTTAAAAAAAGTGGGAGAAGTCCTGATAGGCTATCTTGGAAATATGAACCCTCAAGATGGCGTGGACTACCTTTTAAGCGCCAGTGAACATATCCTAATCACCAAGAAGTTATCTGGCTACAAGTTTATCCTCATCGGCGGTGGAACTTCGCTGAAATCCCTTCAGATGAAGGTTCGAAAATCAAGTTTGGAAAGTTCCGTCACTTTTACTGGCCGTATCCCAGATGACGTCATGCTACCGATATTAAACACTTGTGATATCTGCGTACAACCAGATCCATTTAATTCATTTAATGATCTATCCACTATGAACAAAGTCCTTGAATATATGGCCTTAGCAAAACCCGTCGTTGCCTTTGATCTTAAGGAAACAAGAATATCATGTGGCCAAGCTGCGTTATATGCCGAGCCCAACAATACGATCGACCTTGCTGAAAAGATAATTTTTCTTGCGCACAACCCAGAATTAAGATTGAAAATAGGACAATTGGGAAGAGAGAGAATAGAAAATATGCTTGCGTGGGATTATTCTATACCTTATTTGCTTCAAGCCTATCAATATGCAATTAGCGAGAAGTAATACGAATAGGTTTATTCAGAAAAACATAAAAGAAATGGCAAAGAATATTCCTTCTCCGATGATGCTACGCAAGGCCCGTTAGGAATTTGCCGAAGGCGGCCGATTATAATCATATTCATTTTCATTTTATGCCGAGGGCATCTTCTTATATACAAGTCTTCGACCAAAGTGTTCGTCTCGCCGACGCGCTCCTGAAGGTGACGAAACGTCTTGAGAAGTGCACCCTTCATCCTCGCCTCTCTTATCCCGCAAGGCGATTTGCGGGTGTTGACGATGATGGTCAATACCGACATAATTTATTTGTGCACCTCCTGATAAAAAGATTTTCCAACGGGGAGCCTACCGGCTGCCCAAGGTGGTGCATCACATCATCATGATAAAAAGTCGTGCGTAAGTTCGAAGAGATGTTCGGGGCATCCAAAGAGGCCCAGGCTGCCATCTCGTTTAATTCCAGCGCGGCCGCCAACGCCGTCATCCACTGCGGCGAGCGCCCTGTCTTCGCGGATTGCGGCCGTTCCACCCTGACCATCGATCCCCGAGATGTCGAGACAAAGATCAGTCCCAGGACAAGGGCCATAATGCCAGTCCACTTCGCCGGCAGGCCGTGCGCGATGAACGAGCTGCGCGGGATTGCTTCGTCGCGCGGGCTTGCCATTGCCGAGGATAGCGCGCACGCGATCGAATCGGAATATCACGGCAGGAAAGCGGGGGCCTTCAGCGCGATGGGCTGCTTAAGCTTCTACGTCACCAAGAACATCACCACGGGCGAAGGCGGCATGGTCATCGCCGGTGAGCTGCGGCATGAAGAGAGGATCAAGACCCTGGCGTTGCACGGGATGACCGAGGACGCGTGGTAGCGGTTTTCCGACGAAGGCTATAAGCATTACCACGTCGCCGACGCCTGGCACAAGTATAATATGACCGACCTTCGGGCGGCGCTGGAGATCAACCAGCTGCCGCGGATGGACGCGTACTGGCAGCGGCGGCGGGATATCTGCGAGCCTTACTCACGGGCATTCTGCGGACTGCCGGTGACGGTACCGCCGCCCCCGGAACCGGATACCCGACATGCCTATTACCTGTTTACTCTGCTGCTCGATCTTGATAAGCTGTCCATTACCCGGGACGCGTTCCTTGACGAGATGACGCGCCTGGGGATCGGCGTGGGAGTGCACTGCATCGTCCTTGCACCTTCATCCGTATTACCGGCAGAAATATGGATACGCGGCCGGAGATTTTCCCTGCGGGGAGTGGGACTCGGAGCGGACGGTTCCCCTGAGGCTTTCCCCGAAACTGACAGACGGGGACGTGCAGGATGTGATCGATATGGTTACTGCCTCATAAAGGAGCACGCGCGATGAACGACCGCAGTCTCGCCTTCAGGTCCTTTTTAATTCTGGTTATCGCGTTTTGCCTGCTGACCTACGTCCACGAGGCGGCCCGGACGGCGGTGTCCAGCGAATACATCGATTTCGGCAACTACTATTTTTACGCGAAGGCGCTGCGCCTGCATTACCCGATATACACGCTCAATGAGCAGACGCTCGAGGTCCTGCGCGCTCAATTCGCCATGCCGCCGTTCGTGCATCCCAGCTTTCATCCGCCCGTTTTTTTCCTTCTGTTTAGAAGCATCACTTTCTTCGGGTACCGGACCGCGGCACTGCTATGGCTGCTGCTGAATAACCTCCTGCTGACGGTGTCGGTTGCCATGCTCATTTCTCTGGCGGTCCGCCACATGAAGGTAAACGACAAACTGTTTTTCACCGGCAGCATCCTGTTCCTTGTCACGTCGTTCCAGCCTCTCTTGGCGACCCTGATTCTCGGTCAGGTCAACCTTTTCATCCTGTTCTCCTTCGCGCTCGGCCTTTACCTGATTGACAGGAATAAGCAGGGGCTCGCTGGGGCCGCTTTTGCCGTGGGCGTCCTCATCAAGCCCCATCTCGCGCTCATTCTTCTTTTCTTTCTCTGGAAACGGCGTTTCCGGCTCATGGCCTGTGCCGCGGCGACGATGGCGGTGCTGCAGGCGCTCTCGGTCTGTGTCAACGGCGCACCGATAGAGCTGTATTACTGGACCTCCGGACTGCGAGGGTTTTTCCGGACGAGCGTCGGCGATCTTTCCTCGGTCACGAATTATTCGCTGCCCGCGCTGTTCCATCGAGTTTTCAGCGCGGCCCCGATCCCCGTCTTGCAGGTAATTGGCAGGCTGCTGGCAGGAGCGTGTTCCGCCGGGATCCTTGCCTGCACCGCATATGTTTCCCGGCACCGGTTCGGAGGCATAAACGGAAAATTCCTGCTTGAATTCGGCCTGGTGTCCATGACGCCGTCCATCATATTCATCCTGGTACACGAGCACCATTACGTCTTGTTGTTTATCCCGCTGATCTTTGCGTGGGCGGCGCTGCTGCATTGCCGACAGAAGACGGCCTTCGCGGCGTTCGCCGTCGCGTTCCTGCTTGTGGGACTGAAATACACTTTCAAGCACGTCCCGGCGGTGGCATCTGGTCTGCCAAGCTTGTTAAGCGGATTAAAAACGTACGGAGTGGTAACCCTGTTCTTGCTGGCCGCCTGGCTCCATTCAAAAAGAGAGTTATGGAGCGACCGATCGACGTGATCGAGGCGATCGCCTGCTAAAATAAGGCCGAGCATTTTGAAAAAAGCGTCCTAAGGATCCACGGGGGCGATGAACTCGCCCCCCATGCTCCTGTTTAACGATAAAAACAAGGGGAGAGGGAGTCAGGATTTCTTCCGGGTGCGGGAACTCGAGCTTTTAGAGGGTATTTTCGTGCAAAAGCTTGGACGCTCAAATTAAAAAAGGGGGTGGTGCCCGTCCAGACGAAAGGTCGAGTACAAGCATCGGAGTGTTGGACGAAATAGTCAATCTTTCCGACCAAGTCTTTTATGATTCAGAATGTCCCACGTCGCGCTGCCTCTTGAGTGATGATATTGAACTATAAGATTTTGGGGGAACTCCAAGCAAAATAATCTTTGACAAAAACAAAGTTTGTCCGTACTATCTTTATTCAGATGGGTTTTGTTTTTTACCTTTGAACTTTTTAGTAAAAATTAGAAGCGCCGTCCTTGCTGAGGAGCATGATTTTGAGAAACAAAATTGATTTTTTTGCGCTCTGTGCCTGCGAACGATTTTTCCGAAAACCCTTGGCTCAGGGCCTATTCCTCTTTTTTGAAGAGCTGATATGAGCAGGAAACTCAGATGTCTTATCTTTTCCCTTCAAATAATCATGTTTCAATCTCTTTGGGGAACAGTCTATTACGTCGATGCTACGCACGGCAGCGACTCTAACGGCGGGACTTCCTCCTCAACCGCTTGGCGGACCATCGCTAAAATCAACAACTCTATGGCTATCTTTCAACCTGGAGATAGAATTCTTTTTGAAAGAGGCGAAAATTGGAGTGATACAAGCCTGAGTATCCGCTGCAGTGGCACTATGGGAAATCCGATAATTTTCGATGCCTACGCGACAGGAAATAAGCCAATTGTCAGCGGTGGAAGGTGCATATACTCCGATTCCCTTATTCATGATGTCACGGTAAGAAATTTTCATGTTATGAATTCTACTGATACCAGTATTTATTTCTCTGGGGGTGGCGGGTTTAGATACAGGATCAACGTTGAATATTGTGATGTTGAGTATGCGGGGAACTGTGGAATTTATTTCGACCAAACCGATACATTTACCATTGACCGCTGCACAGTTTCTTACCCGGGCAATGCGGCATTTGTAATATATGGTTCTCCAAATTATAAGGCGGCCAACGGTATAATTTCAAATTGCACGGCGGTTGATGATTTGACGGCCTCAAATGATGGGTTCACCATTCATACGGCTGGCTCCGGGATTGAGCCCGGCCCAAACATGTATCTTTACAATTGCGTAGCGCACGGGTGGAGGGAAAACGGCTTTGACTCCGATGGCGGGTCTTATGTGATTTTGCGAAACTGTGAAAGCTATGGCAATGGGGGGGAAGGCATAGCAGAATTTTCTTATGGAAGCGAAGAACACGTTTTCGTAGAAAATTGTTATTTCCATGATGGGATTAGCAAGGGTTTGTTTTTTGGCGCTTGTGATCATATGGTTATCACAAATAGTATTATATATAACATTCCCAACGGAGCAGTCTTAGACCGAAACGGAACCACCCGTGTTTATTTTGGCAACGACACGCTTATTCACGGACCTGCCAGCACGAGCTATATCATAGATGTCTACAATGAAGGCGGCCCCAACCCAGATTATGTAAATATAAAAAATTGCATTTTTACCTCGACTCAGGAGCCTGGTTTTATACATCAGTATCGCGTTTGCACCCCCACCTCCACTCACAGTAATAACAATTATAATTGTTTTTGGGATCATAGCAATTCACCGGCAGGACATTTTTATGCGAACGGGTCCTCTTTCTCTTTTTCTTCCTGGCAAACCATTTTTAGTCAAGAGCAAAACAGTATCTGGCAAGATCCTAAATTAAATGGCGATCGAACACTTCAACCTAATTCTCCCTGCATCAATGCTGGGTCATGGTTGACGACAATCACTTCCTCCTCCGGAAGCGGCAACCAATTCAGGGTTGCTGATGCCAAGTGGTTCCATGATGGCTTTGGGCTGACCACCGGTTCGGTCATCCAGCTCCAATCTCAATCTGTTCCCCTTACCGTGACCGATATTAATTACGCCACTAATACAATCACCGTCAATCAAACTGTCTCCTGGGCTCAAGGCAATGGAGTTGCGTTTGCCTACTCCGGGTATGCCCCTGATATCGGAGCCCGTGAATACACAGGCTCTCAGCCCCTTATGGCCGACGCCTCTGGGTCGCCCAGTTCGGGCACGGCTCCTTTGGTCGTTAATTTTATCGGGAGCGCAAGCGGAGGCACGCCTCCTAATTCCTATAGTTGGAATTTCGGTGATGGCCAATCCTCATCAACTCAGAATCCTTCCCATACTTACAATTCTGCTGGCAGCTATACGGCAACTTTAACAGTGACAGATAACCAGAACACAACGAATAGAAGATCTATTGCTATAAGCGTTACCTCAGCTTCTTCTCAACTCGTTGTATCGGCTTCAGCAAATCCGAATTCTGGACAACCTCCTCTTACAGTTAATTTTACAGGAAGCGCTACAGGCGGCACTCCCCCCTATTCATATAGCTGGAACTTTGGGGACGGCAGCGCCTCTACTTCCCAGAACCCATCGCATGCTTATACCGCGACCGGAAATTTCACTGCAACTCTTACAGTTACTGATAAAAATTCTACAAATGCCAACGCCACTGTGAATATCACTGTCTCTGTGACTATTACGTCTTATAACCTCTTACTCTCTTCCGAAACAGGAGCGCCTGCTCCTGACCAGGGGGGGACCACCGATCCTTCCCCCGGAAATCATTCCTACTCAATTGGAAGCACAGTTCAAATTGAGGCCATTCCCCATCTAGATTATAGGTTCGCCAATTGGAGTGGTGACGCAAACACGGCAAAACTCTACGATCAAAAAATTCCCATTCTTATGGATGGAAACAAATCAATCGTGGCCCACTTCTGCACAAGATGTGGTGATGTGAATGGTAATTTGGCGATCACTCCTGGAGATGCTCAGGAGGCCTTTGAGATATATCTTGGGAGGATCTCAAATCCAACTGAATGTCAAAGAGAGAATGCTGACGTCAACTGCGATGGGACAAAGTCTCACCCCAACATAACACCAGCAGATGCCCAAGCTATCTTCAAAATATATTTGGGAAGTATCGGATTTCCCTGTGACTGCTCAGGAAAATCAAGAGCTGAAAATATCGTCTCTCAGATCAGAAAGACCTCAGGAATTCGCCTCATCTTGAATGATATTCAAGGGCAACGAGACAGAGAGATCGTTGTGCCTGTTCTCATTGACAGCCGAACTAAAATAAATTCTTTTGGATTTGATCTTATTTATCCCTCAGAAACATTAGAGTTTATTAGAACTGAAGGAATAGGGCTTTCCAAAGATTTTGAGCAAGTTGGTGTAAACCACATAGCGAATGGCGCTTTAAGAGTAGGGGGATACAACATCGTAAAGAAAACAGGTTTGTTATCCGGAATATTGCTAACTCTTGTATTTAGAGTCATCGGAGACATTAATAATCCCCGCCTTCTGTCAATTATTAATACAGTGGACGACCTGAAAAATGCCACAGTTCAGACTGGCATGCTTTTAAAGAAGAAGGATATACCTAAAAAAAGAGACAATATGGATAAACGCATTCATCCTGGGCATAATTACCAGGAGAATTCTTGACTGCAGAGACCTAGGAACAGACACAAAATATCCTAGGAACTCGTCAGGTCTTTCGATTATTGAAAAATCGGTATTAGGCAGAATGAGCGCAGCGTCTAAAGAGTTTCATAAAATCGATAGATCATTTCAATAATTATCTTTATGTTCTCAGGCGAAAGCTCATAAAATAGGGGCAAGCGAACAAGGCAATCTGAGTAAAGGTCGCTGAGGGGAATTTCTCTTCCATCATGCTTCGCAGCGTAAAACGGGCTTTTGTGCAGCGACAAATAGTGGAAGACTGCCAGAATCCCATTTTGCTTCAGGTAGCTAAGCAATCCATCGCGTTCATTTCCATTGCGACAGACCAAATAGAATATATGGCTATTATTAGTCGCATAGGAAGGAATGGCCGGAAGTCTCAGCAAGCCTTGCGCTGCTAGGGGTTTCAATCCTTCGTAATATTGCTGCCAATGCTGCTTGCGCTTCTGCTGAATATCATCCACGTTTTCAAGCTGGGCATAGAGAAAAGCCGCGATAATTTCAGAGGGCAAAAATGAAGAACCGATATCGACCCATCCGTACTTGTCCACCTCGCCCCGCCAAAACGCAGCCCGATTCGTTCCCTTCTCCCAGATGATTTCCGCCCGCTTTTCATACCGCGCGTCATTGACGGCCAGCATTCCGCCTTCACCAGATATGACGTTCTTCGTTTCATGAAATGAAAGTGCGGCGAGATGACCGATAGAGCCCAATGGCCGTCCTTGATAATAACTATCTATGGCTTGGGCTGCGTCCTCCACGATTACCAGATCGTATTTCGAGGCCAATTCCATGATTTTACCCATGTCGCAAGCGATTCCAGCATAATGCACGGGTACGATCGCTTTTGTACGTGGCGTTATTAGTGCCTCTATTTGCAGAACGTCCATATTTGGATTTTCTTTAGCGCTGTCCACAAATACAATCCTGGCACCCCGCAGCACGAAAGCATTAGCCGTGGAGACGAATGTATAAGAGGGCATGATGATTTCATCTCCTTCTTTTGTATCAATTAACAAGGCGGCCATCTCTAGAGCATCTGTGCAACTTGTCGTGAGGAGACACATCCTAAAACCGTATCTCCTGCGAAAGAAATCTTGGCATTTTTCCGTAAATATCCCATTGCCCGATATCTTGCCGGAGAACACAGCCTGATACATGTAGTGCGCTTCTTTTCCTGTTAAGTATGGTTTATTAAAAGGAATCATATGAGCCAGAGGTGATAAACGTTCTTTCGATTTAAGATATCAAACCCGCATTTCCGATACAAGTTACAGGCGGGAATATTTGAGCCTTGCGTTACGACTTCTATCCTGGCGATGTTCTGATCAAGAAAATATCTTTTGGACGCATTGTTGAGCTCGAACCCTATGTTTTGGCCGCGCCACTCATCATCCACCCCGAGTAAGACAATGCAACCTGTATTCCCTTTGATATCCAGTGTTATCACTCCTTTTATGGAATCATGCTCCTCAAAGACAAAAACTTCCTTGGCCAACTCTCTTTTCACCGATCGTCTCATCCATGTCTTATAGAGTCTATCAAATTCCGACGGGGAAAACCTTTCATCCTGCTTGAAGCGCGAATAGCCGCCGATCTGGACGGATAAATCCAATAACGCTTTTGTCGCTTTTTTGGATTGATATGTTACGACGTTCGGATGCACCGGAGAAACCCGATCGCCAGCCAGTTTGATGAAAAAAGTCGTTCGTTTGTCCACAAGTTTGGCCGAAAATCGGCACGCGATCTCGTTGAGCTCTTCGTTGTCAGGCGGAAGAATCAGGTAGACGATTTCAAATCCGTTCCGTTTGGCCTCTTGGATGGACTCCCTCAATAACTCTGGCAAAATGCCATTTTCCGCAGCAATTTTTCCGATTTTATGGCCAAAAAATTTGGTGTCCCAACCCAAAAATTCCAATAGGCTATTCATCGATATTTGTTTTTTCGCTAACAATATAGAGAGGCCGGTTTTTGGCCTTCTCAAATGTTTTGCCGATATATAATCCGACAATACCTAGAATAAAAATGATAACCCCTGCCAAGAACCAAAGCGATAAGATCACGCTCGGCCAACCAATTACCTGGATATCCCCATGGAAATATCGATACAGAATATAGATGCCAAATAGCAGGGATAAAAATGATATAAACAACCCGAGTTTAATGGTTAATCTGAGAGGTTTCTCGGAAAAGCTAATTATGGTATTAACGGCCAAATGGAGCAATTTTCTAAGATTATAGCTTGTTTTTCCTGATTTTCGCTTGGCATGGCCGACTTCGACGGCTGCGCTCCTGAAGCCGACCCAACGCACCATGGTGGGGAAATATCGCAGGCTATCCTGCATTTTCAATACCGAATCAATCACTTTTCGATGATAAATGCCAAAGTTGGCGATCGAGCTGTCCTGCTTTGTTTCGGTCAAATAGCTAAAAAAAGAATAAAAGACTTTCGAAAGGCTCTTTTTCAAGACGTTATCGTGCCGGGTCAGCCGTCGACCGAAAACGATCTCGTAGCCCTCCAGGGCTTTATGGTAGAGTTTTTCCACTTCCTCGGGCTGGTCCTGTAGATCGCAATCCATTACTACGACCCATTCACCTCGGCAATAATCCAAACCCGCGGTGATGGCATGGTGCTGTCCGAAATTTCGCGAAAGGTTAATGCCTCTAACCCTCCGATCAGCTTGGGCAAGCTCGACAATTGTATCCCAGGCGCCGTCGGGGCTGCCATCGTTGACCATGATGATTTCGAAATCCGGCGTTATTGTTTCAAGCGTGGTTTTCAAACGCAGAAAAAGCTCGTGGAGAGCCGACCGGCAGCCATAGACAGGCGTGACAACAGAAATACGGCAGGATGGCTTCGGTTCAAACATCATCGGTTTCTTAGGTAATTTCTGCTGATTATTCGCGGAGTTTGCAGCCGAGACATTATTGGCCAACGACAAATTTTAGATATATGCATTTACGGTTTTGCTGCTAACAATCATGCGCAGTAAATATTATCGTTAGACAACGATCGCTGTCAAGACGCCTCGACTGCTATGTTATTTATCCACTTAAAGTCCAGATCAGGAATCTGAACTCTGTGGCCGGATGCACTGGCAGCAATACTTGATCGCCATATAAAGGGGTCTAAAGGATCTCAGGTTGTCGATGATAGCCTTAAGGAAGATGATACTCTTTTCTATTAAAGATGATATTTAAAAGTACTATTTTTGACCTCTATTACTCTGTCGAGCCATTTATTATCCTGGTCAACTCACTATCATATGATAGGGACGAGTCGGATCCAGGCCCAACCAAAATAGGGGTAGGAGCCTGCCAGCAAATCGGCATCCCGCACGTAGATGTTGAAATTACCATCGGTAATATCCACAGTCCCGAGACTGTATTCCTGGAACTGAGTGGAACCACCCGCCCCACCCACGGTATCTACACTGGAAGCCTTGGGGTATCCCGCTGTGTAGCCATAGTAATAGCGCATGTTGCGCCCTGGATTGTTAGTATAGAGATTAGCGATAACTTCATACCGCCCATTGGAAATGCCCGTAGCATAAAACCGCATAACTGGCAATCCATAGTTCTCTTCTTCCGCACCAGCAAAAACTGCAGGAAATGGACGACCCGGGAGAAACTGGAACTCAGTCCATATCCCATCAGTCGGCCTAAGTTCGCCGGCGTTCGTTGTTGTCGGGAGAACAGGAGACTGATGGTTATCTTCCCAACAGTTGATTGTAATCTCCTGGAGCGCAGCCACCACATTAAACGCATTGCTCACGCCTGTGGCTGTCCCACTCCTCGCCGTGATCGTCACCCCACTAGCAGCCTGGGCAATCGTCACATTCCCACTCCACACGCCGCTCACGAAGTTGCCCGTCGTCGGCGGAGATATCGTCCCCGTCGTATCACTCAACGCCGCCTGCCCCGCATAACTGCTGAACACACTCCCAAGCTGGTCATAAGCCGTGATCCTCACCCCAAACGCCGTCCCCGCCACAATCGTCCCCGTAATGGAATCAAAATTGAAATGATCTAAAGTGGCCGGTGCCACCTGCGGCAGCGCGCTGGCTTCATTGGAGTTCGGGCTCTCCCCCCCGGCATTCACCGCCACCACCACGTAGTAATACCAGGTGCCGTTCTGCACCGTGGTGTCGGTGTAGCTGGTCAAGGTCAGACCCGAGGCCACCACCGTGTACGGCCCACCGCTCGTGAGCGACCGCCTCACCGTGTAGCTGGTTGCCCCGCTGCTCGCCTGCCAGGCCAGCGCCACCTGCCCGTTACCCGCTGTCGCCGTCAGATTCGTCGGCGCCGCCGGCGCAGTCACCTGGGGCAGCGCGCTGGCTTCATTGGAGTTCGGGCTCTCCCCCCCGGCATTCACCGCCACCACCACGTAGTAATACCAGGTGCCGTTCTGCACCGTGGTGTCGGTGTAGCTGGTCAAGGTCAGACCCGAGGCCACCACCGTGTACGGCCCGCCGCTCGTGAGCGACCGCCACACCGTATAGCTCGTTGCTCCACTGCTCGCCTGCCACGTCAGCGCCACCTGCCCGTTACCCGCTGTTGCCGTCAGATTCGTCGGCGCTGCCGGCGCAGTCACCTGCGGCAGCGCGCTGGCTTCATTGGAGTTCGGGCTCTCCCCCCCGGCATTCAC
>CAZOKP010000001.1:12249-51850 GCA_964580435.1 uncultured Eubacteriales bacterium | reverse complement strand
GCCAGGCCAGCGCCACCTGCCCGTTACCCGCTGTCGCCGTCAGATTCGTCGGCGCTGCCGGTGGAGTTACGCCTAGAGTTTGGAAGACTGTGGTCGAGCCACTAAAGATCGGCACACTCAACTGTGTTTGTTGAATATCGCCTTCCTGTTCAGTAAACACATAGAACACGGTGGGCATATCAGTATTGCCGATTAAGGTAACTGTCAGATCCCCCGTGTCCGGATCATAATCTGCGTATGAGATGTCCGATGTGTACATCGCCCTAATGTATTGGCACGCATAATCCATTGTGACATAAAGCGGATTGTAGGACCTTAAGTTCGCCGTGATGCCACTTAAGATGGCCCTGAAGTTCTCGGAACTGATACTATGAAGATAGTCACTGTGTGTGAATAGAGTCGCCAGGGCCAAGCTATCCAAAGCTCTCTTAGTCTGTCGTGTTCCACGCCCGATACTCCCGTCCACATCATCACTGGGATACCATTCATAGCCTGCGTCGTCACGGATCTCAGTAACGCAGTTGAAAAAGCGACCGCTCATTTCTGGGTGTGAAGGGATGTCTAGGAAATGTGCATAATACGCTGGGAGGACGGCATTACTCGCCCCGGCTTGGTAGAGGCGGTATGGTTTTCCCTGTATCCATGGCGTTCCCCAGCCATTGCCCGGCGGCATCATCGTACCAACGAACTCAACTCCCCATTGGCTTAGATTATTGAAGACATTAGTGCCAAACTCATAAAAATGGGGGAGAACGAACTTAGAGATTGGGATGTTGTGGTTCTGGTGCCAGGCCGTTGCTTCAAGAAAGTTGGCCGCGATTTGCGAATCCGAGAAATCGCCGTAATTATGAATGTAGTAGAAATAGTCTGTGCCTTTAGCGTGCACCGAAGCAGTCGCCAGTCCAGCGTTTACAAGTGCAGAAAGGTCAGTCGCAGCCGCCTCGGCAACGTTAAGATAGAACAGACCAGCCCAGGGTCTGAGGCCAAATTCATTGGCAATGTGAATCCAGTCGAATGGACCATATTCATCATCGACGCGCATCGTAACAAATGGAGGCAATCCCTGCATGACGAACGGTTTGCGAACTGCCCAGACAATACTGCGCCATACGAGATCATCTAAGCCATACAAAGGTCCCTTGACTGAATAAGACATCCAGTCGTATGAACACCATTGCACGCCGCGACCTTGCCCGTAATTGGCCGTAGCCAAAAATGGATAGTTGCCATCGGTCGTTGCCAAACCCATGGTTTGTTCTGGCAGGATGAGGCTAGCTATGGACATATTGCCCGTGGTTATCCTTTCGCCAGCCTCATGCTGGGCGGTGATGTATTCAGCCTGGCTGCCAGGGGGGGAGATCGTTATCCCTTGATCAGTAAGAAGCCCAGCATACGTGAATCCAAAGATGTTCTGAATAAATTGGTAGAGTGGAGCGCCACCTGCTGCGGAAAGATCATTGTCAAAGTTCACCAGCCCTGTGCCAGTGTTCACCGCCGATGAAATGTAGTTTTCTTCGTTTGTGCCCAAGTATATATGATCGGGGTCAAGTTGCCGATGGCCAATTAGAATCAAGGCATAGGCATTGATGGCGGCGGAGAGCTCATTGTTGGCGATGTCAACAACTGTGAAAGGAATACCAAAATTCTCTAAGTAGGGCCGGATATAATGCTCAAAATCGAGATACCCGGCACTTCGAGAGTTGACGAGCACCAGCACATTAGTGACATTTTGTGCGTCAGCGCGGACGCCGGTGCCAAGAGCCAACAGTACTATTGCCACCAGCAGGATTCTTAATAGGGAGCATTTGGAGCTTAGCCCCTTTTTTGAAGACAGAAGAGTAATTCTTTCCTTTAGCTCAGGTTGAGCCATTTTTGCCACCGCTTCCTTCCTTCGTATACGAAGCAGCATAAATTAAAATATTGGAAGATGTCAAGCTCCCGTAAGCTCTGTGACGATTGGTGTGCTGAGGGGAGAGGGTATGTGGCAGGATTTTTGTGGAAGTCATTGGGTTTCCACATCTTTAGATCGGATTAAAGGTGTTGACATACTCGCAATAGTTTTTATATTTTGTATACGTAAGAAAACGAATTGTTTAGATCAGAGAGCTAATGATTCACAATACCTAAAAAGATGATGAAAAACCCATTATTCTATATAAGAAAAGGTTTTCTGTCTCTTTGCCAAAGACTTATGGGTACGGCAAAACTGCAGCATAATACTATATCTGGTATCCTTACGGCAATTTTTGGCAGGATTCTCCAGGCTATTTCCATGAGCTTTTTGCCTCTCCCGGCTAGTCTGAGAGTTACCTTTCTAAGAATGAGAGGGGTAAAAATTGGAAAGAAGGTTTTTATTGGACCTGGCTGCGTACTGGACCCGGCACGGCCAAATCTGATCGAATTAGAGGATCACGTCTCACTGGCGGGCCTAGTCGTCATCTTGGCCCATTATTCTCCGACCGAACCGCTCAGAGAAATCCTCGGGTCCTCAGCGATGGTATTCAAAAAGGTAACTGTTAAAAGAGGCGCTTTGGTTGGGGACTGCTCCATAATTTTTCCAGGAGTAACAATTGGTGAAAATTCCATGATATCGGCTGGATCTGTCGTATCAAAGGATGTTCCTCCTCTTACGATTGTCGCAGGAAACCCGGCAAGAGTCATCGGAAGGATAGAAAAAGGGGGAAACCTAGAAGACCAAAAAGAAAAAAAGGAGGCAATAGGCTAGGGAATATATTTTCTTAGTACAGGCCCGACTATTCTGGTAATATAAAGGGGCATCCTTTTCCAAAGAGAAGCAAGAACTTCATATTCCCGGCTCTTCTTCTGCATGATCCTGCCCTTCTTTCTGAAATAATAATAATATAATTGGATCTCCTGAGAAAACCACCTTTTTTTAAAGTCATAAGTGCCCGTGTTTTTTGAACTCCTTCCGAAGTCAAATCTTTTCTTCTCCATCTTGCATCCATATTCAATCAGAGCCCAATAGAGAACGTTACCAGGAGATAAATGATTATATTCTATCAGTCCGCCCGCCCAGAGGGGTGCTACGGTCTCTTTATCTTCCGCGTATAAACAGGCCGAAATGGGCACGTGATTTTCACTAAAGATGACAATTATATTGAAATGCCCCCGAGCCTGAAGTAGCTCCTTAAAAAATTTGCAGCTATGCACGGGAGTTCCAAGCCTTCTGACGCTTCTTGAATATATGTCGAAAAATATACCCAGATATTCAGACCCTATCCTGTAGTAGAGATTATTTTTCTGCCCCTTCCGAATCGCAGTTCTGACCCTTTGCTTTATATTTTTAAAAATATAATCCGAACCAGAAGATAAATCTATTATAAATGTTACATCATCTGTCGCGACTGACCAGTCAAGATCCAAAAGCTTAGAAGACCGCAGTTCGATATATTTGGCATTCTTCTCTTCACACAACGATATAGCTTTCTCTATCGCTTCATGAAATCCTCTGTCAGAATTAATAACTGGATCACAAAATGCCTGGTATGGAGCGTTCACTAATATATTGTTGAAAAATTTTGATTTAATATGAGTTAAAGTGACTTTGGAATTATCAGGTGCGCGTATATCATAGGTTTTGAAGCCATAGACTTTTTCGATAGCAAGTGGCCAAATGGAAAGGTTATATAAATTGGTTTCCAAGTTTAGTACTTACGTTTCCTATCAATTGCTGGTTGAAGAAATTGTTTATTTCTCTTGAGCTTCATTCTTTTATCGCTAAGAAAGCCCAACACAAAAATAAAAGCCTCTCCCAAAAGAACCCAAACCCTCGATGCAACGGAAATAGTTACTGCTTCTTCGGTAGGAAATCCAGCTAATTTCAAGTAGCCAACCAAGATTCCCTCACGGACGCCCAATGCCCCAGGTGCAAAAAAAGCCAATATTCCCAAGGTCCCCGCCAAAGGTAATCCTAACCCGACACTAAATGAAATAGGGCTGACAGAAAGAGATGCCGCGAAATAATAAAATCCAAAAGCTTGCAAAAACACACTAAGAATATACCAGGGCATTATCGTTAGTTTTGATTTTATATCAAGCCAAGGGATCGTGAACTCTTTTCTAAATAATTTCTTTACCAATCGCCCCACAACTAGATATACAACTTTGCTAAAAATAAGCATTGTTAAGGGGACCCAAAAAATGACTATTAACCAACCAAAAAGATGTAGCCCTCGTAAGAGTAAAACTCCGATCATGCCAAAAAGCAACCCAAACCACATGCTGATAACTAAATTTTCTAATGAAATCGCTGTAAGCTGTTTTATCGGAGTGCCCGTATAATTCGAGACATAGCCAACTTGACCTAGCAGATTCCATATTGGTACAGGAATATACTTTGCAAAAACAGGCAACCCCGTTGAGGATAGGCTAATCGGAAATTTTATCGAGACTTCATGCTTTCCAAGAATCTTATGCCAGACTAATGCGTAGGATAAAAAAAGACCAAACAAAAGTACGACTGAAAAAAGAAGAAATGCCCAATTTCGCACGATTGGCAGATTTAGATAGTTATTCTTAATAAGCTTATATACAAGAAACAATATGGAAACGTAAATGAGCACATTAATGTATTTTCGTTTCATCGAGTAACTATTTTCCTGGAACTCTTCAATATATTTGAATAGATTTCAATATGGCTTTTGGCTATACCATCCCAACTAAAGTTCTTTTTGATATGAATCAAACCGCCTTTAATAATTCTGTTTCGCAAATTCTCGTCCTCTAACAATCTGATAATGGCGTTGGCTAATTGTTCTGAATTTTTTTGCTCCACCAATAGACCCGTTTCTTCATTGATAATGACATCAGGTATCCCCCCCACATTTGTAGACACCACAGGACATCCATAAGTTAAGGCTTCTATGTTAACGACTCCAAGCCCTTCTGTATCTCCCTGTTTATCGACGATCGAGGGAAGCACAAAAATATCTGCATTTGAAAAGAATTTCCCAAGAATATTTTCTTCAATAAAAGGAATAAAAGTGCAATGATCCTTTAAGCCTAATTTTTCTGCTAATGCTTTCAGCGACGCTTCTCTCGGACCCTTTCCTCCTAAAACCAAATGGACATCTTTCCTTTTTTGCAGAATAAGCTTTAGAGCCATAAGCAAATATTCGAATCCTTTTCTCTCGACGTGTCTTCCAAGAGAAAAAATGATCCTTTTATCCATCTGAATTGAGAAGGTGTCATGCCAGAGGTTTTTATCTTTGTATATCTCTTTTCTCTGATAATCATAGGTACCAAAAGGAATAACTTTTGCCTTTTTCATATCAAAATTGTGATATTTGACTATATGATTTAGAGTAAAAGTGCTGTTTGTTATCAAAAAATCAACTTTTGAAAGCAGAAATTTTATGATCGGATTATTTTTTAATACAAATACCTCAGCCCCATGCATTGTTAGAACAAAAGGTTTTCTTAAGATTTTTGCGGCCAGGACACCTCCCAAACCTGCGAGAGACCATTGTGCATGAATGATATCCTTATCCCGACCTTTTGACAGAGTCCTAAGAAAAAAACCCAGGATCAAAAAAGGCACTTGAATCTTCGCTAAAAAACTTTTCTTTAAATTTTCTGGAGTCCCCGAGTGATAAACGAGTTTTTGCAGTTTTGCTGTAAAAAAATAGTCAAAACGATTGACGGATACTTGCTCTAAGATTTCTTTCTTCTTTGTATTTTCGTCTGTCGGAGCTAAAACATAAATATTAACACCTTTATCAATAAGCGCTTTATCTTTTTTATAAATGAATAAACCTGAAAAATCTCCTTCTGCCCTGGGAAATGATGTCGTTAATTCAAGAACTCTCAATTTTGGCATCTTGCATTCATTTAGATATTATCCTCTTTAATAAAAAAGGCAACAGGAAGAGCTAAAACAAATCGAAAAAATATTAGAAAAAGCTAGATTTTGCAAAGTAAAAAAAGCGGATAGAGAAAATAATAGATTTTCTTCCACAACGTCGTTTATCTTATTCCGTTTATATGCAAATGGGAAAAAAATGTCAAGCAAAGGCAATCAGGGTAAGGTTCAGAATCACCTCACACCACCTAATCCTGGCAATCCAGATTTAGTCCTTTAATCCAAGAAGTCCCTTTGAGATTTTTCATCTGAGAGCTTAATTGGTTTCTTCTTGTGCAAAAAATGCAGTTCTGGGTCTGGGCTTGGCTAGCCTAAAAGGGTGAGGATGACGGCACAAAATCACCCGGATAGACGCTTGCTTCTTGGCGACTAATAAGAATGGAAAGTTATTAAATGAATAATCTTGTTTATTACGGAGGGAAATTATTAATACCAAATTCTTTCATTGTTCCAGGAGGCTTCGGATGAGAAAGCCAAAAGAGATTCTCATTCTATCTTTCTTCCTATCTTTTTTCATGATTTTATCTCCAAGCCTGTGGGGAACAATCTATTACGTTGATGCTACGCACGGCAGCGACTCTAACAGCGGGACTTCCTCCTCAACCGCTTGGCGGACCATCGCTAAAATCAATAACTCTATGGCTATCTTTCAACCCGGAGATAGTATCCTCTTTGAAAGAGGCGAAAATTGGAGTGATACGAGTCTCTATATCGACCGCAGTGGCACTGCGGGAAATCCGTTAATTTTCGATGCCTACGGGACAGGAAATAAGCCAATTGTCAGCGGTGGAAGGTGCATATACTCCGATTCCCTTATTCATGATGTCACGGTCAGAAATTTCCATGTTACGAATTCGACTGGTAGCAGTATTTATTTCTCTGGGGGTAGCGGGTTTAGATACAGAATCAAAGTTGAATATTGTGATGTTGAGTATGCGGGGAACTGCGGAATTTATTTTGACCAGACCGATACATTCACCGTTGACCATTGTAATGTTTCCTATCCGGCAAACGCCGGGATTGTATTTTATGGCTCTGCTAATTACAAAGCTACAAACGGAAAGATAACAAATTGCACGACCATTGATGATAGCAGCGCCTCCAATGATGGTATTACGATTCATACGAACGGCGAGAGGGTGGAAATTGGGAGTAATTTTTTAATTGAAAATTGCGTGTCACACGGCTGGAGTGAAAATGGTTTAGATGCCGATACGGGCACAAATATTATTGTAAGAAATTGCGAGGTATATAATAACGGAATTGGCAAAGGCCTTGCCGAGATATCGTATGGTCATGTGACGAGGGCTTATTTTGAGAACTGTTATTTCCATGATAGCAATGACGAAACATTTTATTTCAGCGGGACTAGCAATCAGGTGGTCGTCGCCAAAACAATAGTTAAAAATTCCAGGGGGCGTTTTTGGACGATGTGCGGGAACAGTCAATATGGTTATCTGGCAAATAATACGTTCATTTATGATACTGACAGTTCAGCCCGTTTTATCGACGCTTCTAATGACGAGGGGACGTCAAATTATTTAAGAGGGAAAAACAATATTTTTACTTCTACGCAATCCCCTGGCTCTTTCGGACGTTATCTAAGTTGCACTCCAAGTAGTACCAATAGCATGTTTAATTATAATTGCTGGTGGGATTATACTGGCAATTCAGGTGGGGCTTATTTTTCTGATGCCAGTCTAGGTAGTTATAACTTCGCCACATGGCGATCAACTTATAATCAAGATAACAATGGTTTTTTCCAAAATCCTTCATTGAATTCCGCTCAGACGCTTCAATCAAGTTCACCATGTATTAATGCAGGCGGTTGGTTGACAACTATCACTTCTGCCAGTGGTAGCGGAACGTCATTTGCTGTTGCTGATGGCAAGTGGTTCCATAATGGCTTTGGGCTAACCAGTGGCTCTGTCATCCAGCTCCAATCTCAATCCACTCCTTTGACTGTGACAAATATTAATTACGGCACCAATACAATCACTGTCAATCAAAGTGTCTCCTGGGCTCAAGGTGATGGGGTTGCGTTTGCCTACTCCGGGTATGCCCCTGACATCGGAGCCCGTGAATACACAGGCTCTCAGCCTCTTGCGGCCAATGCTTCCGGGTCGCCCACTTCAGGTAACGCGCCCTTGGCCGTGAATTTTACGGGAAGCGCCAGCGGAGGCACCTCTCCTTACTCCTATAGATGGACTTTCGGCGACGGCGGCTCTTCTACATCCCAGAATCCATCCCACACTTACTCGTCTGCCGGCAGCTATACGGCTACCCTCACCGTTACTGACAGCCAAAGCGTAGCAGATACTGAATCTGTTAATATAACTGTTACGGCAGCTCCTTCGCAGCTCGTTGCATCGGCCTCAGCCTCACCCATGTCAGGCCAAGCACCTCTGACTGTGAACTTCACGGGAAGCGCCACAGGGGGCACCACGCCTTATACCTATAGCTGGAATTTTGGCGACGGACAGACATCTTCTGCCCAGAATCCATCCCATACCTACTCCTCGGCAGGTACCTATAATGCTGCCCTCACCGTCAGAGACAGCCGAAGCGTAACAGATACTGAATCTGTTAATATAACCGTTACGGCAGCTCCTTCGCAGCTCGTTGCATCGGCCTCAGCATCACCCACGTCAGGCCAAGCACCTCTGACTGTGAACTTCACCGGAAGCGCCACAGGCGGCACTTCTCCTTACTCCTATAGATGGACTTTCGGCGACGGCGGCTCTTCCACATCCCAGAATCCATCCCACACTTACTCGTCTGCCGGCAGCTATACGGCTACCCTCACCGTTACTGACAGCCAAAGCGTAGCAGATACTGAATCTGTTAATATAACTGTTACGGCAGCTCCTTCGCAGCTCGTTGCATCGGCCTCAGCCTCACCCATGTCAGGCCAAGCACCTCTGACTGTGAACTTCACGGGAAGCGCCACAGGGGGCACCACGCCTTATACCTATAGCTGGAATTTTGGCGACGGACAGACATCTTCTGCCCAGAATCCATCTCACACTTACTCCTCGGCAGGTACCTATAATGCTGTCCTCACTGTCAGAGACAGCCGAAGCGTAGCAGATACTGAATCTGTTAATATAACTGTTACGGCAGCTCCTTCGCAGCTCGTTGCATCGGCCTCAGCCTCACCCATGTCAGGCCAAGCACCTCTGACTGTGAACTTCACGGGAAGCGCCACAGGGGGCACCACGCCTTATACCTATAGCTGGAATTTTGGCGACGGACAGACATCTTCTGCCCAGAATCCATCTCACACTTACTCCTCGGCAGGTACCTATAATGCTGTCCTCACCGTCAGAGACAGCCGAAGCGTAACAGATACTGAATCTGTTAATATAACCGTTACGGCAGCTCCTTCGCAGCTCGTTGCATCGGCCTCAGCCTCACCCATGTCAGGCCAAGCACCTCTGACTGTGAACTTCACGGGAAGCGCCACAGGGGGCACCACGCCTTATACCTATAGCTGGAATTTTGGCGACGGACAGACATCTTCTGCCCAGAATCCATCCCATACCTACTCAACAATCGGAAACTATATTGCCAACCTGACTGTAACTGACAGCAGCTCCGCAAATGCAAGCGCCTCCATAAGCATCGCTGTCGGATCGGTCACCGGTGCCAATCTAGCCCTTGCTGCGGTGACCGGAGCGCCTGCACCTGGACAAGGCGGCACAACTGATCCAAGCCCTGGAAATCATTCCTTCTCTATCGGAAGCACGGCTTCAGTTAGGTCGATTCCTAATTCGGATTATAGATTTTCAAAGTGGACCGGAGATGTCACAGAAGCTGCCACATTTAATACTGCAAATACACTCACCATGGATGCAAACAAGTCGCTATCGGCCACGTTCTGCACAAAGTGTGCCGATGTCAACGGGGATCTCAGGATTACGCCTGCGGATGCTCAGCGGGCTTTCGATATATACCTCGGGAGAATAGCCAATCCGACTTGGTGCGAGCTGGAAAATGCAGACGTGAAGTGCGACGGGACAAAGTTTGCACCGAAAGTCACACCGTCTGATGCTCAGACCATCTTTCATAAATATCTCAGAAAAGCAGTGGTTAGTAGTGACTGCTCGGGAAATTCCAGGGTAGCGGCGCTCGCGACTCAGAGCTCAGGTTTCTCCAATGTTAGCCTCACTGTCAATAGTGTCACTTTTGCGCCCGGCCAAGATGTGGTGATACCAATCATTGTAGAATCTCCTTCCGATATCAAAGCTTTTGGGTTTGACCTCAGCTATCCATCAGACATCCTGACTTATGTCGGGTTGGAAAGCACCGAATTGACGAATGACTTTGATCAATTAGGGGCAAACGTGCTCGCCAATCAGGAGATAAATCAAGAAAGGCCCAAAACAGATCCGGCAAAAAATTTCGTTTTTGGATTCGACCCGAGCTTTGCCGCCAAGATCTTAACGCTCCAAGCGATTAACAACAGCAGGCCCTCACAAGAGTTTGATCAGCCGTCCACGGGTACTGGAAGTTACCGGCTGCTTCGAGTGGGAGGATATAAAACCGAATCGACAGCAAATCCCACCTCAGGGGTATTGGTCACGTTAATATTCAGGGTGATCGGAGAAGTGAAAGATCCGGGTTCAATATCCGTAATCGCTACATATGATGATATCAAGAATGCATCTATCAAAAATGACGGGATGATCAACCGCAAGAACAGCTCCCAGATCAGAAAAGATGAGAGGCTGGCCGGAAACGTAGAGCGAAAACTAACGGGCAAGAGATACGATTTCTAAGAGAAAATCAAGGAAACAAAAATAGCAGAGGAATTCTAATCTTCACTTTATGAGAATTCGTAAAACCGATATTCAAATTGCCTGATAATGATTCCCTTATCCTTACAGAATTCAGTCAGCCTTCTAATTCTGTCTTTTCCTATTTTTGCTGTTGAGATAATTATTTCAGAGATTTCATTTTTTATTGTGATCTTATCCAAATCCTCAATTGACCCCAAGATCGGACATCCATGGATCATTCTCCCCTTCTTATTTGGGTCGTCATCGATAAAGCCCACGGGAAAAAACATGTAACTTCCGTTGTGCCTGATCTCTTTTATAACAGTCGAACCCCTGTAACCGGCACCATATATAAGCACTTTTATACTTTTCTGGGCAATACGTTTGTGATAATAATTATTTAAAACCCTGTAGGAACCCCTGAAACCGCCAACTAATGTAAGCAGCAAGTATAAATCGAGCACAAAATAGCTAAGCCCACCAAAGGTACCAAGCCCATATATTTGAGAAAAAACCAATACCAAAACTAATGACGATAAAAAGATGGCGCCCAGTATTTTGAAAAACTCCTCTAAGCTGGAAAATTCCCAAAATCCTTTATAGAGGCCGGAAACGTAAAAAACAATAATTTTGATAAGTAAAATAACTGGGATAGCTCCAATAAACAGGTTTTTCGCAGAGCTGCCGAATCCTTGAAACACCAACACAAAACTTAGATAGGCAGAGAACGAAATCATGCCAAGGTCAATAAATGCTTGAAAAAGTCTCTTATTGATTATGGGAAAATTGAAAATCGGTATGAGAAGACCATTTTCAAGAATCTTGAATTCTTGATATTTTAGGCTCTTGATTCCGATGAAAAACGCAATTAGGACTGCCGCCATAAAAACAATTATATTTAGATTTTCTAAGGCCACAGTCAAAAAGGCTAAAAGTGAAAGTCCTATGCATATCCCATAAAGAATGACCACGGCTTTTCGTTGGGAAAATCCCAGTTTCAAAAGGCGATGGTGCATATGATCTTTGTCAGCCCTGAACAGAGTGAATCCCTTAAAAAATAAGCCCCTAAAATGGCCATTTTTTGTGGGATAATCTACTATATGAATGGACTTCATGAACCTGCGTATCATTGATAACAAGGTCTCCATGATGGGAAGTCCAAGCGCAAGCATTGGTGCGAATACGGCAATAAGTGTAGGGCCTTTTGATGAACTTTGGATAGAAAGAACGGCAAGCAAGAATCCGAGCAATAGGCTTCCAGAGTCCCCTAAAAATATTTTTGCTGGATAAAAGTTATACCTAAGAAAACCCAAAACACTACCCGCCAGAATTGCAGCAATAAAGGCAATGCCTATGTTTTGATTGAAAAACGAAATAGCAAAAATTGTCACAGATGCAATAAGAGATGTCCCTGCAGCTAATCCGTCCAATCCGTCCACAAGATTCAGAGCATTTGTAATCAACACAAGCCAGACAATAGTTATGGGAATAGAGAAGAGGCCCAAGTGAATATGAGCCCTGCTAAAAGGACTCGCAATATTATTGATGCCAAAACCGAAGATTGTTATAAGAACACCTACAAGCACTTGGAAAAGGAACTTGGTCCAGGGCTGCAAGTGAGTCATATCATCAAAAAACCCCAGGCCAAGAATAACAATTTGACATATTAGTAAGGCCTGCCACCGAGATAACAAGGCCTCGTTTATTAATGATTTATTAAGTGCAATCACAATAATAATTGTCAGATTAAACGCAAGAAAAATCGAAATTCCCCCGAGCAAAGGAACTGGCTGCTTATGTATTTTTCTTTCAGATGGCAAATCATATATCTTTGCCCATATGGCAAATCGGCGGATAAGGGGTGTCAGGCTAAGTGAGAATACTGTCGCAAGCAAGAACGAGAAAAGATACTTACTCATAAGAAAATTCGCGAAAATTTAAGATTTGTTGCGTGCTTTATTAAGGCCCCGCTAACAAAACGTACAAAATAAATATACAAATTTTAAGCTAATTTGTCAAAACTCTTACTATTCTTTCAGCGGTCTCACCATCCCAATACCCGGGAATCCCGACCTGCCCCCGATCAATGTACCAGCCCTTGAGTGAATATTTCAACCTCATAAGCCTCTGGAGCGGGCACCTGTAGCCTAAGGAACTGCGCGGCCTAAAGCGATTGTATTCCTTTCGCCAGTCCTCGACAAGTACTTTTGCCTCCATCAAGGTATCCAAGATCTCCCTATTGAGAAGCTCATCCCGAAGCTTCCCGATATAGGACTCAACATAGCCATTTTCCCTAGGTTCTGCGGGCTCGATGTAGAGTGTGGTTACGCCAAGATCTTTCAGGCAGCTCCTAACCGTATTCGCTGTGAATCCCGAGCCGTTATCCGATCGAATATGTTCAGGTGTTCCCCGGGTAAGGAACAGTTCGTACAACTAATCCAGGACATCCTGGGACTTGATCCTCCGGGCAACATACATGGATAAACATTCCCGAGTGCACTCATCGATGATGACCAGGATTCGGAGAGGTCTTCCGTCCGATGTCCTGGTCATCACCATGTCATAGCTCCAGACATGGTCCTTCTTCATCGGGCGGAGACGATCCTTCCGTTAGCCACAGCCGGCCTCGTTTTGGCTGCTTTTGCGGCACCCTCAACCCCTCCTGCCGCCAGATCGTCTCCACCGGCTTATGATTGACTCTCCAGCCTTCGTTCCTCAGCAATGCCGTAATCCGACGGTAGCCATAACGGTCATACTGACTGGCCAGGGCAATGACCTGTTCCACCAATGTCAATAAGCGTGCAATAATGATCGCGGATCGGCGCTGAAAAATGACCCCCCTTCCGAAAGGGGTATGTTTATGATTGCTGAGAGAGTGTGTTTCCTTCCGATCGAAGGATCGGGAGGGAAAGACATGGTGAAGGCTGATCTGTGGCACGAGATCCGCAGCCGATGGAAGCTCAGGGAAACGAAAAAAGCGATTGCTCGGGCCTTGGGCTTGGATGTTCGGACGGTCCGCAAAGTGCTTCGTCAGGAGTCACCTAGGGCTTACGAGCGGATTCGCAAGGGGAGCGCACTTTTGGCGGGATTCAAGGAGCGGCTGAAGTTCTACTCCCAGCCCAAGCTCTTGATCATCGACGAGATCGGCTAGATCCCGATCGACAGGCACGGTGCGCACTTGTTTTTCCAGCTCATCTCCCGCCGCTACGAGAAGGGCGCTCTCATCCTGACCTCTAACCGAAGCTTCAGCCAGTGGAACGAGATCTTCTGGGACCCGGTGATCACCACCGCCATCCTCGATCGGATCCTCCATCACTCGACGACAATCAACATCAAGGGCGACTCCTATCGTCTCAGGGAAAAGGTTAAAGCGGGCCTCATCCGAGAGCCCGAGGTCGAGGAAAATCAATGAGAAGGGGGGTCATTTTTCGAGCACATTAAAGCGGGACCTATGCGAAACATTGCATCATGGAGCTACGTGATGGCACATTTAAACCAGAACCCATGACAAATTATCAAAGCCGATAGCTGGAACGTTGACCTTGAGGTCCGAAATTGACACGTGAGTTGAAAAACAACATTACTAGAAGAACAACGGCAGAGATCAGTGAAATAATGGCGCATATTTCAAGGCTATGGACATAAATTGGGTCTGTTTTATGAATAACGTCGATGACAGGGATTTTAATGGGGCCGGCAGCTAATTCTTCCAATCGTGACAACCGCCAGGCATACGAGTGAGTGATTAGAGTGAAAAAGATAGCTATAATGCCGGCGCAGGCGACAAAGGTTGCCGCCGTATGCTTCTTCAACTTGTTTAATATTGGCTGCATTCGGATACACGAAACAACAAGAAGGATCACGACGGGAATGATAAGAAATCTCGACGGAACCCTTTCAGAGGAGATGAGTGGGATAGGAAGCTTGGCTATGGGCAAATAGAAGTAGCTCAGCGAAAACACCGCCATGACGAGGAGAGGCAAATCGAGCCAGGGATACTTAAATCGAAGGAGTGATTCTTCACGGCTGAATCGTAAATAAATGCCGAAAAAGATTAAAAAAGCCAGACCAATAATCCCGGTATAAATGTTATATTCCCACCAGCCCGGAGTGCTCAGCCAGGAAAAGGTTGCCTGATAATCAGGTGATTGGATGGAAACGAAAGCTGTGAGCAAATCAAGAAGAGTGGGATAACCTGGCCGAAGGTTTTGTTGTATATTCCAAAACGTAATAGCCGCAGGGACAATCCGGAACAGCCCCAGCAGAAAGCTGAAGAAGATACTCCATAAAATGGGACCGGAATGAGCCAGGCGATTAGCCGCTAGAAGAAGTAAGAAAACCGTGCACCAGATGTAAAGATGAAATGAGCCCTGAAGGCACATCAGCCACAGGACAAAGGAAAGGCTGATGGCCGTAACCAAGGTCCCCCGTCCCTCCGCGAAGTTTAAAACGAAGAAAGCAAAAAATGGGAGCAAGAAATAACCAGTCCACATAGAATGTCCAGCTGCCAAATGAGCTGTAATGTGACCGTTAAAATTGAATAACAAAAATAGGACAGTAAACGCGAAAAACGAAAGCTGATATCGTCGCCAAATAAGCAAACATCCGATGAATCCTAGGGAATACAACAGAAGAGTGTTAATCACAATGAATTGGCCTATTCCCACCCGTGATAAGAGGAATATCTGAGGCGCCAGCACTGTTTCGGGCAGGGCCAGAAATCGATGGGTACCATGAAACGCTTCCGAAACATGGTAAGGAATTACCCGATTCTGGATGGCAGTTTTTAATATATTGTAATATTGATATTCCTTGGGCCAATCGTGATGGTTAAAAGCGATCTGACCCCGGTGTAGAAAGAAAATCCACCCTGTGGCTCCGATTCCGAACAGCAAAATAAAAAGACCCGTCCGAAGGGCTTTCAGGGTCCGCGTTTCAAGGGTATTTTGGAAGATTAATTGTCGCATTCACCGCAAATTGTATTCATTCATAACACGGATGGCGACCCCTGTCAAGATCGTCTTGGCCCTGTGTAAGGAACTAGAGCCGTATCCGTGGTTCGTGAGGACGATGGTAATTGCGGATCAACGAAAACTCCTGTTTATAGGGATCGACATAAGAAATGCGGTAATTTTTATCTCTGAGCCGCTCTAAAGCGCGTCGTGTTTTCGAGAGGCGAATTCCCGGCCGGAAATGATGAAATTCTACAAGAAGCTGACTAATTGGCAGGTCGTCGAGGATGATATCATCAATAACTTCATACTCCATCCCTTCAATGTCCATCTTAAGAATATCGATATGGTCATGCCCAAGTTCACGCATGATCGTGGTCAGTCGCTTCACGGGTACCTCAAGAGGTTGAGTCTGAGCCGCCCGCTGCCTGTCAGGCCGGAGAGTGTACGAAATCCGTCCGGATCCTAGGGGGGGATAAAGCTTAGCCAAGCCATCGTAGGATGCCAGACCATACGGGTGAATGATCAATAAATCCGGCAAATTCTGGCTCTTCGCCCAAGCCAAGGCTGCAGGGGTCGGGTCAAAAGCGTGGACCTGAACTCCGAACCGGGAGATCAAGCTCAGATCAAAAGACAGATCCTCGCCGATTCCAAAGGAGTATACAACTGACGATGTCGTGATGTTGGCGGACGCAACGCACCACCCGCCATATTTCGTGCCGTGCATTTCTATGAGACATTTGACTTCAATGTTATTCGGAAGCTCCCGCCCCATTGCAATTTTGACTCCCTTATAGATCCAAGATGGGAAGAGAGCACGGGCAAAGCGCCCCATCATTCGCCACATCATTTTTGCCTACCGATTATTCGATTGGTTTAAAAGGAAAGGTTTCTTCCTAAAAGCCAGCAACGGCGTAGCTAACAACAATTCGTTTTGCCTTCCAGAATTGATGGACTTATAAACTCAATTTATTCTTAACGAGCTCTACTGTAGAGGAGTCTTCTGGCTCCTCTAGTTTTTTCAGAGCGATGGAACCCTTTAAATAACCTTCGCGGACTAACTTCGCCATCTCAAAGGAATAGGGATGGAAGTGATGCTTTCTCTTGTGCGTGATATTGGCAAATGAGTTGAGAGGGCACTTGGTTGTATTCGCATCGATGCGATCAGGTATCTTCCATCCCAGCTGAGCAACTTTTCTAAATATTGCTTCCTCATCATAATCAAGAAAGGCAAGAGGGCTTATATTGTAAGGGAAAAAATATGACCTCTCGAAATGCTTTTCTTCTAAAAAGTAAGGCTTGATAAAAAAATGATCGAAATCTAGCCTCTCGGCAACGTTTCGTATGTTCTTGAAGGTCTGTTCAGGAAGAAAGCCGTGATCCAAGGTTACAGCAAGCGGATTCAATCCATAGCGTTTCCTGAGAATCCAAAGTGTATAGGTACTATCTTTTCCCCCACTATAGGACATTAAAACATCGTAAGCTCCCCTGCCTTTGAATTGCTTTATCAATTCCTCAAATTTTTTTCTATAGTCGGCCTTTTTCTCCTCCAGGCTGGCAGAGCCCTTGAAATTTTGGCAGAAATTGCAAACTCCCTTCTCATTAAATTTTACCCCCGGGAAGGTTTCCGGCAAGACACAGATCCTGCAACGCTTGACCTGAGCTCTCCTATGCCTGTTGTTTGATCGTTTTTTCATGGTCTCTTCGCTATCTCGCTGTTTCCCCCTCTATCTCAAAAAAGGGCTTCCTTGTTTTCTATCCAAGAAGGGATGGCGGCAATGTTCTTTGGTATTGAGTAGCATGATGTTTCGAGGTGAAGTCCCTAAAAGCCCGTCGAACTTGTTCCTCTGTCAGATCCATAGCTTGACAGACATGTTCCATTGGAACCTTATTTTCCCAAGCATAAAGCAGCAGGTCTAGCTTGCCGAAGGGGATACGAAAGAAGAATTCCTCATCGCCGACCTCAAAGCTATATGTATCCGGGCTCGGAATTCTCCGTTGAATTTCTTCGACCACACCTAAATATTCAGCCAGCTGATAAACCTGGGTTTTGTAGAGATGAGCAATCGGCTCGATATCGACGCCACCATCGCCGTACTTGACAAAAAAACCTTGGATCATTTCAGTCTTGTTGGTTGTGCCGCAAACAAAGTAGTCCATTTTTTCTGCATAATAATAGAGGTGCATCATTCTTGTTCTTTGCTTGGTATTAGTAGCTGCGACTATCCCATTTAGTATTTCCTTTCTTAACCTTGCAGATCTTATGTTGCCTTTTCCATCATCAACGGTTAAGGTAAAAAAATTGAATGCATCTCTGGATAATAAATCAGCGGGCAAAGTTATTTTTGTTTTAAAATGGGCGTCATAATTAGGGTAAACTTCTTTTATAATTTTATCTCTCTTCTGATACGTGCCAAAAGCTTCGAGCGTTGGAGTGATATCAACGATCTCTGTGGTTATTCCCAGTTTCTGCGCCTGCTTGAGGGCATACTCTTTGCTCATCGGATTAGAATCCTTCTCCGGCAGGATTAAGCCAAAGACCTTTTCTTTGCCCAAGGTTTTGACGCACACTTCGGAACAAAGGGCAGAATCGATGCCGCCGCTGAGTCCGATAATAGCACCTTCACGCCGCATGGAATTGGTCTGCTGTTTAATGAACTCGCAGATTCTATCGATCTCCTTGGCACAATCAACCTTTAAAATGTTTTTGTGAAATTGCATTGTTCACCTCAGCTCTTTTTGGGCAATTTTGCCGTGGGAGGATTTCGGGAGCTCATCTCTTATTTCGACATATTTGGGAACCATAAAGTTTTTCATATGCAAGGTTAGCCTCTGGTCCTCGCAGACTAATGCGGTCTTATCTGAGAATCTCTTGGCGCTCTGCTCTAAGAATTCATTGACCAGCATGACTTATTTTTCTACTGATAAAGGTAGCTAGCTTGAGCAAAGAATCTAAATTGTCCGGGATCACTTCCTTGTCTTCGACTTTTATCTTGAATCTCTCCTCTATGAATTCGAGGAGCTCGAGAATGCCTGTCGAGTCGATGATCCCTTTTTCCATGAAGGAATCATCGTCCGCAAAAAAATCGAATCCTTTAGATGGCAAGAAAACCTCTGTCACATATTCTCTTAAAATGGATTTCAAGGTGTTTTGATCGGTGCTGTTTGCTTTCTCCATGGGAACCTTTCCTGATGGCTAGAGTTTGATCTCACAGATTGAAAAAAAAGAATTTTTCTGGTATATAAGAGCATTACATGGCCCACTCAGGTTATTATCACTATCATTTCCTTGATAACATGTCAACCGGGATATGGCCAGCTTTTTCGCTTGATCGACTCAAAAACTGTGGTTGCCAGGGTGCGCTAATTTCCTTCGACGACAAATTCCAATGGAAAGAGCAAAATCCAATAGGAGCATGAAAATGATGAAAAGAAGAGATTTTCTTGGCAAAGCCGCCTTGGGGCTCATCTCAACCGGTTTGTCAATCCCTCTATTAAGGTCAAAAACAGGGAGTCAAGAGCAGCCCCATAAAGTTATCTATCGAACTCTCGGAAGAACAAATTTACAAATTCCAATCGTAAGCTTCGGTGTCATGAATTCAGACAATCCCGATCTAATAAAAAAAGCTCTTGACATGGGAATTCGCCACCTCGATACAGCCCATTTCTATCTTGACGGAAACAGCGAGAGAGTGATCGGCAAGGTCCTTTATGAGAACAAAATGAGAGAAAAACTTTGTGTAGGGACAAAAATGTCTTTTCAAAAAGATCCCAAAGCAGGACAATTCTCCTCAGTTGGAAAAACAGGTTATCCTGCGCCGACAGAAAATAACTTTGTCAAGCAGCTTGAAACGAGTCTTCAACGACTGCGCTCAGATTATATCGATATTCTCTATTTGCATAGCTGCGCAACCCCTCAAATGGTCACGTATGAACCCCTTCTCAGCGCCCTCATAAAGGCCAAGGAGTCGGGAAAAGCAAGATTTTTGGGAATATCCACTCATGCGAATAATCCTCAAGTTATTCGAGCAGCGGTTGATACGGGGGTTTATGACGTTGTGCTCACCGCTTATTGTTTTTTATTAAAACGTCAACAAGATATCAAAAAAGCTATAAAATATGCAGCAGAAAAAGGAGTGGGAATCATTGCTATGAAAACTCAGGGAGGGAGCCAGGCGAAAAAGGAATACGGAGTAAATGAAATAGATCATCAAGCTGCATTGAAATGGGTATTGAATGATGAAAATGTCTGCACGGCTATACCAGGAATGACGGCATTCGATCAACTGGATGCCAATTTTCAAATCATGAATGACCTCAAATTAACAGAAAAAGAAAAAAGGGAGCTTCAACTTATTTCAATGCTTCAAGGAACTCTATATTGTCAGAGATGTGACTCCTGTAAGCCGACCTGTCCTTATGGAGTTGAGATCCCAGATCTTATGCGGAGCCATATGTACGTAAGAGAATATAAAAACCGGATTCAAGCTAGATTGACTCTTGCGGAGCTGCCTGAAAGGTACGGGCTAAGTATATGTAAAAACTGCAGTTCCTGTGAGGCCAAGTGCCCCAACGGAATAGATATTGACTCTCGTTTAAGATACCTTATAGCTGAAAATATCTACGAAATCTGATTCTGAATTTTTGGAATAGAATCTACTCAGAGGTTTTTGACTCTAATGACTTTCTTATCTGTCGCAATTGCAGTACGATGACGAAAAGCAGACCTATGGCTGCAAATTCAAGGAGACGACCTGGCGTGTAGTAAGCTCTAAGCAAAGTGTAGCCAAACAAATTAAATATCTTTTCTAAACCAGCTAGTGCTGCCAAAATAAATGACCCATAGAAAAGAATCCGACGGATTACAGTTTCCAACTTCTTCATAACTATCATCTCCTTAACTTCGGCGAATCAACCTGGCTTCGGTCGCAAGTCGATTGTCACGAACATTGTAAGGCACCATGCGGATATTCCCCTCATCATCTACGAACCATAGTTGGGCCCAATTCGGAACATTTGTCACGCTGCTTACCGAAATCAACTTGCCCCAAGCTGAAGGAATAGAATCTGCTTGCGGAACCTTCTCGGGGATAATCTCTGTTGATAAAACAGGCTGCTCCTCCTCAATTTTTGCACAGGACACATTGAGAATAACAAGGCTGACAATGATTAGAAAAAACGTTCCTCTTAATAACATTCTCCCTCCTTTTATTCATGAGGCAAAATGCTTGACAATTCCAAGATTCCGCTGATTCCTGGAAAGCTGGCCTTTTGCCCCCTGAGAAATTAGTTTAGTCAATCTGTTTATGTTAACTCCTTTTATATTGGTATACTAAAAAGCAACCAGAAGTCAACAGGAACTCCATCTAAGCACCTGCAGGTCACCCCATGGGAAAAATTCACACTTATTTTGCATTCCTTTTGCCAGACAGATAATCATCCTGCTTCCTTTTTTATTGACTTGAGCAGAGTTCATCACTTAAGCTATCAATGTTTCAACTGCAATAATGACCCTTAAAAAAATGATTAAGAAAAATAAGCAGAGGATTGAAAGACGACGGTTTCCAAGAGTGATGGCGCCGGTTTTTTATCGCATTCCGAAGATGCAGAGAGACATGCAGCATGTTTCAAACTTGAGCCTTGGCGGGGTGCGAATTTATAGTAACGAGCGCCTGGATGTCGGCCAAATCCTTGAACTAGAATTCTCACTTCCCAATGGCTCTTTGGTAGAAGCTAAGGCAAGAGTTGTCTGGATAAAAGAACTCCCTCCTGGATCGATTGAACTCTATGATGTGGGTATGGAGTTTTTTTTGTTGCCTGAAAAAGCCCTTAAAAAGATCCAAGCGGTCTTGAAATAATATCAATCCACCAGCCCATGTTTGATAGCATAATGGGTAAGATTGGCGTTGTTCTTCATATTCATCTTTCTCATGATGCGGGCTCGATGGGTGCTGATCGTTTTAACACTCAAATTCAATGACTCAGCAATATCCTTCACTCTCATCCCGGAAGCGATCAGGCACATGACCTGATATTCCCTGTCAGACAACGCTTCGTGAGGAGCTCTTCCGGATGGCTCCCCGATTTCCGAGGCCAATTTTTCAGCTAATGAGGCCGTGATGTACTTCCCGCCTTTCGCGACTTTCCGGATTGCCTCCATCAATTCATCTGGGGCGGTTTCTTTGGTTAAATACCCTGAAGCACCTGCTTTTAGAGCGCGAACAGCGTATTGCTCTTCAGGGTACATGCTGAGGATAAGAACCGGAAGTCTCGGCTTTAGATCTTTCAGTTGTTTCAACGTATCAATCCCGCTGCGCCCCGGAAAAGAAATATCCAAGAGAACCACATCATAATGATGAGCGCTGACTTTTGAGATCGTCTCCTTGCCATCCTTTGCTTCATCAATATCCTTAAACTTTTTCGTATCAAGCAGAATCTGGCGGAAACCCTTTCTTACTAAGGTATGGTCGTCAGCAATCAACACCTTAATCATTTTTTAGCATCTTTCTACAAGGGAGAGATACTGTCAGGGTGGTTCCTTTCTTGGGAGCCCCGGTTATACTAAGTTCCCCGCCGAAGGGAAGAATGCGTTCCCGCATGCCCATCAGCCCTAGGGAAGATGGGGAAAAAACGTCGTCCTCTTTAATTCCCCTGCCGTTATCGCTGATCTTTAAAATGAGGACTCCTTTTTCCTTCTTTAAACTGATTTCAACGCGGCTGGCCTTGGCGTGTCGGGTAACATTTGTAAGAGCCTCCTGGGAGATCCGGAAAATCGCCGTGGAACTATCCGGGTCAAGCTCAATGTCATTGCACCAGAGACGAGTTCTGCACTTTATTTTCGTCCTATTCTGGAAATCTTGAGCTAGCCATTCGATCGCCGGCACGAGCCCAAGATCGTCCAGTAGTCCTGGCCTCAGTTCTGCTGATATTTTTTGCACTGTTTGAATCGTTCTGTCAACAAGAGCTGTCATGCTAGCGATTTTCTCGAACAGCTCTCGGCCACCTTTCTCAAAAGAAACTCTGTTAGAAAGCCAGGAGAGGTCAATTTTCAAAGCCGTTAAATACTGTCCTAGCTCATCATGGATTTCACTGGCGATACGCTTACTTTCTTTTTCTCTCACCGATTGCAGATGATGGGAAAGGCTCCGCAGTCGCTCGTGGGACCTTCGGAGTTCCATTTCCACCTCGCGACGATCAGTGATATCTGTCAGAACGGAGACACTGCCTAAAAATCGACCTTTCTCGCCATAAATGGGCTTGGGGGAGAGAATGGTAAAGATCCTTTTGCCATCCTTTCTTTTCCAGGCCAGCTCTACCGACTTCGACCGATCTCCCTTTTGCCTGAGTCCGTGCCCACTATTTTTCCTTAGCCAGCCTTCTCCCAGGAGCTCTGTGATGGGGCGTCCAATGACCTTATTCCGGTTGTATCCAATCATCCTTAAGAACTTTTCATTTGCCGAACTAACAATTCCCCTCTTGTTCTGAATGACAATTCCTTCGTTGATGTTGTCAACAAGCTGCTTATAGAGCTCCTCCCTTTCGCGAAGGGCTTTTCTCATCCTCTCTTTGAGTCTCTTCTCTATCGCATGTCTGAAGAAAGCTATCTTCACGGAGATTTCCAGATCCTTTTTGTTAACAGGCTTGAGGAGGTATCCAAACAACTCTTTTTTCCTTGCGACTTTGATGAGCTCATTCTCAGGATGACCGGCAACGGAAATAATCGGGACATCCAAGTCTTCACGGATTTTTTTGGCTGTTTCGGCCCTCGCTAATTTGTTCCTGATTTCGATATCCATCAAGATGAGATCTGGTTTTTCTTTAGCCGCGTTGGAAAAAATCTCTTGGCTATCCCATCCAAGAGTCACCACGGAATATCCAAGTTTGAGCAGGATTCTTTTAATGCGCTTGGCAACGGATGCATCATCTTCGACGATCAGGATCTTCTTGTTTTTTTCCATTTTCTTTGTCAAATTATTCTCCCTTAAAACCAATAATTTTTCAAGAAGAACTGTTTTATTCGCGGGCCTATCAGCTCCTCTAGCAGCCCTAAATCTATTTCGACTTTGACAATTCAAGCTCTGTCAAGTATAAATAAGAAAGAAATATTTTTTCTAACTGTAAAAAATGCGAAAAGCTGGGAAAACGAATTGTCGGTTTTTTTGGATCTTTATCTTCGCCTGGCTATTCCTTGCTATCAAAATAGATTTATTTGCTCAAGGATCTCAACAAATCGATCCGTTTTATTTAAACCTTCTCGAAAAGGCCCAAAAAACCTTCCTTTCCAAAAACTATACAGAAGCGATCCGCCAGCTCGAGATCGCCGCGTTCGGCCTTGCCGGAGAGAAAGTGCTAAAGGTAAAAGCCTATGTCTATCTTAGTCTGTCACATTATTACCTGAGAAACATGAAAGAAAGTGAAAAATATCTGAAAGAAGCTGCTGATCTCGTAGGCGAAAAGGAATTTGAAAATCTGCAGATTGCCGAGTCCGCCTGGCCGGACCTTGAAAAACTATTGATTTCTTTCAATATCAGGGAGGCACCTAAAGAGGCACCTCCTCAAGTTCCTGCAACTGTGGATAAGCCAGTCAAAGCTAAACGTGAGGAGCCCAAGAAACGTGAGCAAAAGGCCCCCCAAAAAACCGCCGAAAAGCCTCCTGAAAAGCCGAGCGAGCAACCCCTGGCAGCCGACAAACCACTTCAGCCTGCTACTGCCCAAGGGAAACCCCCTGACGCCGACACGACTCCTCCCATAAAACTCGAGGACAAAGCAACTCAAGAGCCGGCGCAACCGCCTCAATCAACCTTGGATAATATCAAAGAGGGCGATCTTGTCCCTCTTGAAATGGTGGAAATTCCCCCTGCCGTTCTCAAGCGTGTTCATGCCGATTATCCTACCGCAGCCAGGAGCTTCGGAATAGAAGGGACCGTCATTGTTAACGCCCTCATCTCCGAAAAAGGCGATGTTATCAAAACAGAGGTCATCAAAGGGATAAAAAGCTCTTTCGGGTTCAACCTGTCCGCCCAAAATGCCGTCCGTCAATGGAAATTTGAGCCGGCCGTCATCAAAGGTTTAAAAGTCAAGGTCTGGATGCCGATTGCCATCGTATTCAAAGCCAAATGATCCGGCTGAGTCTGCCTCATCTGGTCTGAATCCTCCCTCCGGTTGTATAATTCAGCCAGGGGATGTAAGCTATATTGCCTAAAGAAGATGACGCAGTTAGAACAGGCTCGCAAAGGTACCCTCACCAAAGCCATGAAGAGCGTGGCTAAGGCCGAGGGGATAGATCCGCGCGCCCTCCTCGCTCTCATCGCCTCCGGCCAAGTCATCATCCCATTTAATGCCAACCACACTACCCTCTGCCGCCCCGTCGGCATCGGCCGTTCTCTCCGCACCAAAGTCAATGTCAACCTCGGCACTTCAGCTGACTTCCCACGCCTTACCGACGAGCTCGCGAAGCTCTCCATAGCCCTCAAATACGAGACCGACGCCGTTATGGACCTGAGCACGGGTGGGGACCTCAAGAAAATCCGGCGCCGCATCCTCGACCGCTCCCCCGTTCCCCTTGGGACAGTCCCTATCTATCAGGCCGCCATTCAGGCCATCGACCGCCGCGGCTCTATCGTCAACATGACCGAAGACGACCTTTTCGCCGCTATCGAAGCTCAAGCCCAGGAAGGCGTTGATTTTATGACCGTCCACTGCGGCCTGACCCAAAAGGCCATCGACCGCCTCAAGAAACAAGGCCGCGTCGCCGACATCGTGTCGCGCGGAGGCGCCTTCCATCTCGCCTGGATGCTCCATAACGAGGAGGAAAATCCTCTCTACGCCAACTATGACCGTCTCCTTTCGATCGCCCACCGCTATGACATCACACTCTCTCTCGGCGATGGTCTTCGCCCTGGCTCAATCCTCGACGCCACGGACCGTCCCCAGATCGAGGAACTGCTCACCTTGGGCGAGCTCGTCAAGCTTGCCTGGGAAGCGGGCGTTCAGGTCATGGTCGAAGGGCCAGGCCATATCCCTCTCGATCAGGTGGAGATGAATATCAAGCTCCAGAAACGCGTCTGCAACGGAGCGCCCTTCTATGTCCTCGGCCCCCTGGTCACAGACATCGCCCCGGGTTACGATCATATCGTATCGGCCATTGGAGGCGCCATCGCAGCAGCCGCCGGCGCCGACTTCCTCTGTTACGTGACGCCAGCTGAACACCTTGGCCTCCCCTCCCCTGACGACGTCCGCGAGGGCCTCATCGCCTCCAAAATTGCCGCCCACGCCGCCGACATCGTCAAAGGCGTCCCCGGCGCTCTCGACCGAGACCTCAAACTCTCGCGCGCCCGGAAAAAACTCGATTGGGCCGCCCAGCAAAAACTCGTCATCGACCCCCATAAATTCGTAGAAATTCGCAAGAAAAGAAAGTCCCGGACAAAGGCCTGTTCCATGTGTGGCGAATATTGCGCCATGCGCATCGTCAGCGAATTCCTCAATTCCAAGGGAAAGGCCGATGACCTCTGCTTCTAAGAGGCTCCTTTTCGGGACCGCGGGCGTTCCCCTCTCCACACCGACCGCATCCACTCTCGCCGCCATTGATCACATCAAAAAACTGGGTTTAGACTGCCTGGAGGTCGAATTTGTCAAGGGCGTAAATATGGGGAGCGACACGGCCAAGCTGATCAAAGAAAAGGCATCTGCCCTCGGCATCCGCCTCAGCGTCCATGCGCCCTATTATGTCAACCTGAACTCCCCGGAACAGGGAAAAAGGCTCTCCAGCCAGGAACGCCTGATCGCATCAGCCCGGATGGCGGAGCACCTTGGGGCAAAGGACGTCGTTTTTCACGGCGGTTATTACGGCCACGACACGCCTGAAAAGACCTACGAAACGATAAGGAAAAGTCTCAAGGAAGTCCTCTCCACCCTCAAGGCAGGAAAAAACACGGCCGTCCTCAGGCTCGAGACGATGGGAAAGAAATCCCAGTTCGGCTCCCTCGATGAAGTCCTCTTCATGTGCCGGGAAGTGGAAGGCCTTCTCCCCTGCCTTGATTTTTCCCACATCCATGCGCGTGAGGGAGGGGCCAATACTTACCGCCATTTTCACCGTATTCTGAGAAAAGTCGAAAAGAAGCTGGGAAAGGACGCCCTGGCAAACCTCCACGTCCATATATCAGGTGTTCATTATGGTGTTAACGGTGAGGTCAAGCATCTTGACCTCAGAGACTCCGACTTCCACTTTGACGACTGGGTCCAGGCGCTCAGAGACTTCAGTGTGGCGGGGATGGTCATCTGCGAGAGTCCCAACCTCGAGACCGACGCCATCATGCTGAAAAACCTGTATCAGTCCTATAAGCTGAAAGGCTGAGGACAAAATTGTCATCGCGAGCGAAGCGTGGCGATCTCAGTTTGAGATTCCTCACTTCGCTCGGAATGACACTAGGCCATGAGATTGCTTCGCTCCCCTTGGGCGCTTGCAATGACAATGGCCTTCATTTAGTCTCGTGGCATTAATAGAAAGGAGGGAAACATGCAAGAATATAAACTCCTGATCAACGGCCAGTGGAAGGAATCAAAGAACGTCAGAGAGATAAAATCGCCTTACGACCAGAGTGTCGCTGGGAGAGTCCATTTCGCTTCCACTCAGCAGGTCGAAGAAGCGCTTGCAGCCGCCGACAACGCTTTCGCCAAAACGCGACAGCTCTCAAGCCACGAACGCTCCGCGATCCTGGAAAAAATCTCCCACGAAATAAAAAAGCACAAGGAGGAGCTGGCCCGTTCCATAACCCTCCAATCAGGAAAGGTTATCCGGGATGCGCGGGCCGAAGTTGACAGAGCCGTAATGACCTTCGACATCGCCTCCGAAGAAGCCAAACGCATGGGAGGCGAGCTCATCCCGCTCGACCTGAGCGCCCAAACCGCCAAGCGCTGGGGATTGGTGCGCCGCTTTCCTATAGGCGTCATCACAGCCATTACGCCCTTCAATTTCCCCATTAACCTTGTCGCTCACAAAGTCGCCCCGGCGCTGGCAGCCGGAAACACCGTCGTTCTCCGGCCCGCCTCCCAGGTGCCGATCACATCCCTTATTCTCGGTGAAATTGTCAACGAGGCAGCCTATCCTCCGGGCGGGCTCAACGTCATCCCCTCGGGCTATAAAGAAGCCGAAATCCTTCTCACGGACGACGTCGTCAAAAAAGTGACGTTCACCGGAAGCCCCGCGGTCGGCTGGGAGCTCAAAAAGAAAGCCTATCAGAAAAAAGTGACCCTGGAGCTCGGCGGAAATGCAGCCGTCGTTGTGGAGCCCGACGCCGACCTTGAATTTGCGCTTCCCCGTATCGTCACCGGCTCTTTCTCATACTCAGGCCAGATTTGTATCTCTGTCCAGCGGCTTTTCCTGCACGAGAAGATCTATGACCGCTTTATGGCCGACTTCATCGGTCTCACGAAAAAACTCAAAATGGGGAATCCGCTCGAGGAAAGCACCGATATCGGCCCGATGATCAACCTCGATGCAGCCAAACAAACCGAGCAATGGATCGAAGAGGCCGTCGGGATGGGGGCCCGCATTACCTGTGGAGGCAAGAGAAACGGGGCGATGTTCGAACCGACGATCCTGGAGAATGTCATCCCCGACCTCCGCATCTCCTGGCTTGAAGCCTTCGCGCCGGTTGTCGTCGTTTATCCCTATAAAGAATTCACCAAAGCCCTAGAAGCTGTGAATTATTCAATCTACGGGCTTCAGGCCGGCGTTTTCACCAATGACCTCCGCAAGACGTTCGAGGCCTACGAAACGCTCGACGTGGGCGGAGTCATAATCAACGACATCCCCACCTTCCGCATCGACCATATGCCCTACGGCGGGATGAAACAAAGCGGGGTCGGCCGCGAAGGTGTCCGCTACGCCATCGAAGAAATGACCGAGCTCAAACTCCTCGCCCTCAACCTGAAGTAATCGCCATAATATTGCGGGACACGATACCGAATTAAGAAATTCGGTTCATGTCCCCAAAATTATGACGGGACCTAGATATTTCTCGACAATTGACAATCTCGAATTATGTTGATATTTTCACGAAGGAATTTCAGAATGATTATCATTGGCGAACGGCTTAACTCGAGCCGGAAGAGTGTGCTCGCGGCATTCCAAAAGCGAGATCAGGAATTTCTTCTCGACCAGGCGAAGCGGCAGGAACAGGCGGGCTCGAGCTATATCGATATCAATGCCGCTGTCCTCATTGACAAAGAGATTGAAACGCTCAAATGGGCTATTCCACTCCTGCAGCGATCTGTGAACATTCCTCTTTCTCTTGATACACCAAACCATGAAGCTATGGAAGAAGCTCTGAAAATCCATCAAGGCAGGCCACTTTTAAACTCCCTGACAGGAGAAAAGAAGAGCCTCAAGGTGCTTCTCCCCTTGATACGGGACTATAAGCCGCGCGTCATTGCTCTTTGTTTGGACGAAAACGGCCCCTCCAACAGCGCCAGCTGTGCTCTCGAGCTGGCCGAAAAATTAGTCACGTTATTGACGAAGGAAGGCTCGAGTCTGGAAGATATTTTCATCGACCCGCTGATCCGTCCGATAGGGGCCGATGCCAAGGTGGGAACGATATTCTTAGAGTCTCTCGAGAAAATCAAAATCCATTTGCCTGGAGTCAAGACGATTGCTGGACTGAGTAATGTATCTTTTGGACTTCCCCAGCGAAAGCTCTTGAATCGGACATTTCTTGTTCTTGCGATTCAAAACGGTCTAGATGCAGTAATTTGCGATCCCCTTGACGCTGAACTCCAGGCCGCTCTGCATGCCGCTCCATCCCTATTGGGGAGAGATCCATCTCTCAAGAACTACCTGAGATTTATTAGGGAAAAAGTAAACACAGAAAAATAAGCGAGGTGAGCGCAAGCGAATCAGAATATCAGACTCAGAGAGCTTTGAGTACCTCCAAAGAGAGCTCATATTTTCCCAACGGCGGACTAATCTGGATTCCTTGGACTAGGCCTTTGATGGAAGTCAAAATTTCTTGGGCGATTTCCACCCCTTCTTGTCTTGCCCTCTCAGGACTGACATCCTGAGCCCGTCGCATCCGGTCCATGATTTCCGCGGGAATTGTGGCTCCTGGGACTTCGTTGTGCATGAACTCAGCATTGCGCAGGCTCCAAAGAGGCCAAATCCCTGCCAAGATGGGGATCCGGCAATGTTCCACTCTATTGAGAAACTTTTCCAAGAGCTTGATGCTAAAAACCGGCTGCGTAACGGCAAACTCCGCGCCGGCTTCAACTTTGTCTTCAAACCGCGATATCTCATGGTCCAGATTGATAGCCCCAGGATTCGCACCTACTCCAACGAGAAAGCACGTGGGTTTATCCATTTTTTTGCCGCCGATATCAATTCCCTTGTTTAGATAACTTACAACATTCACTAATCCTATCGAATCGACATCAAAAACAGCCGTTGCATTCGGATAGTCACCTAACTTGGGAGGATCGCCGGTAATGATGAGGATATTCCTGATCTTATGGGCCTGCATTCCCAAGAAGTCTGACTGCATTCCCAGCAAGTTTCTATCTCGGCAGGTGTAATGAAGGAGGATTTCCAGTTTGGTCGTAGCCACCAGGATCGAAGCGAGCGCCATTGGGCTCATCCGGGCGCTTGCCCGTGGGCCATCAGGAATATTCACACAATCAATTTTATGTTGCTCCAGTCTTCGGGCGACTTCGATGGAAAACGACGGATCGTGTCCACGCGGCGGGATGATTTCGACGCTCGTGACAAACTCTCCATCTTCGAGCTTTCTGCCGAGTCCGGATTTATCTCTCTTCCTGATCTTTCCCTTCTCCTCCTTTTCCTCAGCGGGCAAAGAGACCGTAATGATTGCTCTTTTAGGCGGCTGAAGGGCCTTGATCGCCCCCCTCATGGCCTTGATATGGGCAGGCGTGGTCCCGCAGCACCCCCCGACAATCTTGACGCCGTTCAGGATAAAGCGCTTAGCATATTCGGCCATATAATCTTGTGAACAGAGATAAATATTCCTGCCTTCGATTTCTTGAGGAAATCCCGCATTGGGCATGGCAGAGAGAGGGAGATTTGTGACTCGAGCCATCCTTTCAATGCATTGAAGCATTGGGGCAGGTCCAACGCTGCAGTTGACGCCGACGATATCGGCTTTCCAGTCTTCCAGCTTTTTGACAAAAACCTCAGGAGTCATGCCGTAAAGGCTGTTGCCGTCCTCTTGGATGGTCATTTCTGCCACAATAGCTGCCTGAGGGCTTATCTCCCGCACGGCTTTGATGGCCTGGTGAATCTCGTTGATATCAGAAAAAGTTTCCAGAATAAAAAGATCCACACCCCCTTCCAAAAGGGCTTGAGCCTGTTCTCGGAAAGCCTCTTCAGCAATCTCCACCGAAGCCGGCCTCCAGGGTTCGATCCTCAATCCCAACGGTCCTATCGATCCTGCCACAAATATCTCACCACCTGCTTCTTCTCGTGCTATTCGGGCCCCGGCCCGATTAATCTCCTTGACCTTGTCATTCAGGCCATACTTTTTGAGCTTGCAGCGGTTGGCGCCAAATGTATTGGTCTCAATAAGGTCGACGCCACTGCGGATATATTCCCGATGGACTTCTTTTACAATTTCAGAATTAGTCAGGTTGAGCTCATCAAAGCAGGTGTTCAAATAAATTCCTTTGCTGTAAAGCATGGTCCCCATGCCTCCATCGCAAAGGAGAACCTTTTCGTTAACGCAATCCAGGAATTTGTTTTTGATCGGGAAGCTCCTCAACCCTATTCTTGTTGCGATTATAAGCCTCTGGCGACGAAGAAGTCAAATCCGCGACGAGTCCATCCTCTGTTACGCCAACGTGATAATTTCCTAAATGGGCAACCTGATTATTTCCGCTTTTTTGGGCTAAGGTACTCGTTCGGGAAGAAGGAGGACCGGCCTTGTGAGAAAGGATTTAATCACATTGACCAGAGAGGAACATGAACGGCTCCAGATCATCCGGCGGGTCATGAAGCGGGAGCTCCGCCTCCGGATCATCCGTGGCGAAGACTGTTTATCGCTCCCTCCCAGAGCTCATCCCCCGAGAGAATCTAGACCATGCGAAAAGCGGAAATATTCACATTGCCTTGACACTCTGAGTTGATGTTTGACATCATTTTTCTCTTTAAGCTAAGCTATTACGGATTGAGGATGTCTTGGAATAGAAATAATCTAGATGGAGTATCAAAATGGAATTCCACAAGAATATTCTCCAGATTGACGCGGAAAAAACTGTCAGTGAATTCACCGAGGTCATTCTCACGCAAGTTCGCAGCATTCTGAAAAAAAGAGGCGCGGTCGTCGGCATCTCGGGAGGCATCGATTCATCGGTTACGGCGGCGCTGTGCGTGAAGGCGCTCGGTCCTGAGAAAGTCCTGGGCGTCATGATGCCAGAGAAAGAATCCTCGAGCGAAAGCAAAGTCCTGGCCTTGAAGCTTGCCGAAAAATTCTGCTTTGAGACTGTTCTCGAAGACCTAACAGGACCTTTGGAAGAATTAGGCTGTTACAAAAGGAGAGATGAGGCGATCCGGCAGGTCTTCCCTGAGTTTGGTCCAGGCTGGAAATGTAAAATAAGCATCCCGACCGGCATTCTCGAAAAGGAGACTCTAAACGTCTTCAGCCTGACAATTGAAAATAACGCTGGAGAAATCAGATCACAGAGGATGCCCCTTGAAGTTTATCTGCAGGTTGTCGCCGCCTCTAATATGAAACAGAGGCTGCGCATGACAACACTGTATTATCATGCGGAAAAAAGGAACTGGGCGGTGGCGGGGACAGCGAACAGAGATGAACATGCCCAAGGTTTTTTTGTGAAATATGGCGATGGCGGCGTGGATTTTAGGCCTATCGCTCATCTCTTCAAGATCCAGATCTATCAGCTGGCAGAATATCTGGAGGTTCCTCGAGAAATTATCGAGAGAGTGCCGACGACCGATACTTATAGCGCCAGCGTAACTCAAGAAGAATTCTTTTTTGGGCTCGACTTTTTTGTAATGGACATGCTCTGGTATGCGTTCGAAAACAACGTGCCTGCAGCCAAAGCGGCTCACGTCCTCGACCTGACCGTGGAGCAGGCGGAGAGAGGATATGCCAATATCGAGCGGAAGATCAAAGCCACGGAGTTCTTGAGAATGAGCCCTCTCGATATGAGGAAAATCTGATCCTGTGACAATTTTTGAGATCTTAGAAAAAAGCGCCTCCGTCTTCCCCTCCCATCTTGCGGCTATTCATGGCGATGGCAAGATCACCTATGAAAGCCTCTATATTTACAGCACAAAAGTCGCCGATTACATTTCTTCCCTTAACCTGGAGAAAAAGTCCCGCATTGCGATTTTGTTCGAAAATTCCCTGGAATATTTGATTGCTTTTTTTGCCGTTTTTAAGGCCGGTCACGTTGCTGTACCATTAGATACCTCCCTTAAACCTGAGAAGATAGCTTACATTCTGTCCAACTGTCAGGCGTCGGTATTTCTATTTCAAAGAAAATACGAACGATTGCTGGGGGAGATTTTAAGAGAAAATCGGTCGGTTTATTTCCTTATTTCAGAGAAACCATTAGAGCAAATCCCGGCGGGATTTTCCGTAGAGACATTGGACCATATTCTGGATACGTTCGTTCCGAGCGTCGCAAAGCCCTTGGAAAAACCGAATCGTCATCAGCCCGATATCCTTGAGTATAGCCTTGAGCATGAGTCCATCCAGGCCCCGCCCGAGCTCGCGGCCATCTTTTATACGTCGGGGAGCACGGGAAGCCCCAAAGGAGCTATGCTTTCGCACCGCAATCTCATCACGAACACAATCGCCACAGTAGATTATTTAAATCTCAGCGCAAAAGACAGTGTCATCGTTATTTTGCCATTCTATTATATCTATGGAAATTCGTTGCTATTGACACACATCCTAGCCGGCGGGACTCTGGTCATAGATAATAGATTTCTTTATCCCGAAATCGTCTTGGATACAATGGAAAGGGAAAGGGTTACCGGCTTTTCAGGAGTTCCATCTAACTTTATGATCCTGCTCAATAATTCAACTTTTGCCACACGAAAATTTGAGTATCTCCGCTATTTCACCCAAGCAGGCGGTGCGATGGCACCCGAGGTTATTCGAAGGCTGATGAATGCTTTTCCGGACAAAGAGATCTATATCATGTATGGTTTAACCGAAGCATCCCCACGCGTCTCCTATGTTCCTCCTTTACGGCTGAAAGATAAAGTGGGGTCAATCGGGATTCCTGTGCCCGGCGTCCGATTGAAGATTCTCAAGGACGATGGTTCGGAAACGGCTGTGGGCGAGGAAGGTGAGATCGCAGTTTATGGAGATAATGTAATGCTTGGATATTGGAACGAGCCTGAAGAGAACAAGTTTGTTTTGAAGGATGGGTGGCTTTTAACCGGCGATCTGGGGAGCAAAGACAGAGAGGGCTATTTCTGGGTTGTCGGCAGAAAAAAGGATATTATCAAAGCCGGCGGCAATCGAGTCAGTGCCAAAGAAATCGAAGAATGTATTCTAGAGATGGAAAAAGTTGCGGAGGCCGCCGTCCTAGGTGTTCCGGATAGCGTTTTAGGAGAGGCCATTAAAGCCGTCGTGGTGCCTAAAGAGAGCGGGAAGTTCACAAAGAAGGACATTCAGAATTTTTGTAGATTCCGGCTGGGCGACAACAAGGTTCCTAAATATGTGGAATTCGCTCTGTCTTTGCCAAAATATCAATCCGGGAAGGTCAATAAAGAAGGTCTGCGGAGTCAGGCCCGCAAATCTTATTCAGAGAAGAAATAGAAGGTCACCTCCTTTTCTGGTTCGGACGTAGACTTTGATCTCGAAAACTTGTAAGATATCCCGAAGTGTCCTCTTTTCCGCCGAGGATAATTCCTGGAGTGGCGAAGGAAGTTATTCCGCTTTTTCTGCCGGCTTCCACCTATAGTGAGCCAGCTTCCAGATTCGTTCCAGCCTCTGTTGGTCCCTTTCAGCCAGCTCAAAAGGATCTGTTCGGTCGGCCAGCGCCTTAAGCTCCAGCAGTTTCTTTTGGTCGACTCCGGAGCAAGCAAGAAGACGGTCCAGGGGTGTTTTGGCCTGATCTTAAACCCGGCGAAGATGACTCCCGCGACGAGTTGTGCGCACTCGCTTGAGGCAAGGCTGGAATAGGTCTCATTCCAGTGTTCACAGCGGACCGGAATCTGATGCCGGAGAAGCGTGCCCGGTTTGGTCCGGCCATAAATCCGGCGGCGGCACGGCTTGGTGCGTTCGCCAGTGGTTGATTTTCCAGATGGCGTACTTGCGATTGTATCCAGACACGTCGCAGAGTTCGTTCAGGATGGGAGTCTAGGCATGCTTGCAGGCCTTGTGATAGCGTTCGGAAATGGCGTCCATGTAGGCTTTCCGGCTCTTCAGGTCCATGTCCTAACCTCCTCTCCCAAGAAGATTAGGTTATCAGAGAAACCTCCTTTCCCTGATCTGCCAGGGTTAGATTTTTAGATGACTTGATCCGTCCCCTTGACACTACCTCCCGAGCGTCCTAAACTAGAACGTCATTCCTTGGTTTAACATCATTTGGGAGGAGGTATCTTGTGAAAGTCGTAAAATTATCCGAAGTCAGGGACAGAATAAAAAATCTTGTCCAGGAAGCCAATTTCGAGCTCCAGGATGATGTTCTCGCAGTCATCAAGGAGATGGCAAAAAAGGAGGAATCCCCGGCAGGGAAAGAAGTTTTCAACCAGATGCTCCAGAACGCCCAGATCGCCTGCGAAGAAAAGCTTGGGCTCTGCCAGGACACAGGATTAGCGGTATTTTCCGTAGAACTCGGAGAGGATGTGAAGCTCAACAAGGATGACGGGCTTGCCAGCCTCCGCGATGCCATCTTCGAAGGAACGCGCCTCGGCTACGCTGAGGGCTATCTCCGGAAATCCGTGGTCGAGGACCCCATCCGGAGAAAAAATACCGGCACTAATACACCGGCATACATTCACTGGGAGCTTGTTCCCGGGGATGCCTTCAAAGTGACCTTCATCGCTAAGGGCGGCGGCGCGGAGAACATGAGCGCCGTCCGGATGTTCGCGCCTGCGGCCGGACAAGAAGGGATTGAGGATTTTGTGGTCGAGACAGCGGACAAGGGCGGTTCCAACCCCTGCCCGCCGATCATCGTCGGCGTCGGTGTCGGCGGCAACTTCGAGTACGCCGCCTGGCTGGCCAAGAAAGCGCTTCTGCGGCGCCCGCTGGGCTCGCACAACGCTGACCCGTTCTACGCTGATATGGAAAGCCGCCTGCTCGAGAGGATTAATAAGCTGGGCATCGGTCCTCAGGGAATGGGTGGAAGAATCACGGCCCTGGCTGTCCATGTGGAATCGTTCCCCTGCCATATCGCATCGATGCCGGCAGCCGTGAACATCCAGTGCCATTCACACCGAGTCATAGGGTTTGAACTTTAAGCTGAGATTGCGTCGTCGTTTCACTCCTCGCCATGACCATTCGGCAGGGGTTTGCTATAATATATTGTCAGGTTTGCATGAGTTAGGAGAGCAAGATGGTTGAGATCAGATTCCACGGCAGAGGTGGCCAGGGGACAGTCGTAGCTTCCAAAGTCCTGGCCGACGCCCTCGCAAAAGAAGGGAATTATGTCCAGGCCTACCCGGAATTCGGCGTAGAGAGGCGCGGGGCTCCGGTTTTCGCCTTTATCCGCATCGACAACAAGCCCATCTACGATAAAAGCCGCATCTATGCGCCGGATCACGTCGTCGTCGTGGACCCCACCCTCGTTGACGCCATCGACGTGACCGAAGGGTTGAAGGAAGGCGGTGTCATCATCATCAACAGCGACAAGCGGCCGGCAGAGTTCAAAATCGCTAAGAAATACCGCGTGGCTGCGATCAATGCCACGGGAATCGCGGTCAAGCACAAGCTGGGCTCTTTGGCCGCGCCCATCGTCAATACGGCCATCGTCGGCGCCGTCATCAAGATTTTGAACCTGACCAAGGAGGAGTCCCTGCTCCAGGCCATCCGGGAGGGAATCCCCTCGAAGCCGGAGGATAACGTCGCGGCGGCCAGGGAAGCCTACGAACTCGCCGAGAAGGTCTTATAATTTCGGGTAAGGATTCGGATTCATGAAAAATAAGAAGAAACACGAAAAAATCATCTTTCAGTCGGAAAAGGACGTCCCGCTCATGCCCATGTCGCTCGGCTCGATGCTCTTCAACAAGACCGGAGCCTGGCGTAACATCCGCCCCGTGGTCGACCTCTCGAACTGCATTCAGTGCGGCATCTGCTGGAAGTTCTGCCCCGACGTGGCCATTTATATCGAGAACGAATTCCCCGTCGTCGACTATGACTACTGCAAGGGCTGCGGCATCTGCGCTGAAGAATGCCCGTCCAAGTGCATCGCCATGGTGGAGGAAAAGAAATGAAGAAAGTCATCATGGGAAACCACGCCCTCTCCTGGGGAGCCACGCTGGCCCGCACCCAGGTCATCGCCGCCTACCCCATCACGCCGCAGACGCAGGTTGTCGAGCTGCTCTCAGAGATGTGCGCGAGCAAGACGTTGGACGCCAAGTTCATCAAGGTCGAATCGGAGCATTCCGCGATGGCCGCCTGCATCGCCGCTTCCCTGGCGGGAGCGCGGACGTTCACTGCGACCTCATCCCAGGGCTTGACGCTCATGCATGAGCTCCTTCACTGGGCTTCGGGGGGACGGATGCCCGTGGTCATGGGCAATATCAACCGCGCCATGGCCCCCGGCTGGAGCATCTGGACGGACCAGAACGACAGCCTTTCGCAGCGCGATACGGGCTGGATCCAGTTTTACTGCGCCTCCAACCAGGAAGTGCTGGATACCGTTATCCAGGCCTTCAAGGTTTCTGAGCGGCTTCTCATCCCGAGCATGGTCATCCTCGACGCCTTTGCCCTTTCCCACACATATGAGGTCGTGGACATCCCCGACCAGGCCAAAGTGGATGCATACCTTCCTCCCTTCAATCCGCCTGTGCGGCTCACGCCTTCCGACCCCCATGCGTTCGGCGGGCTGACTTCCCCGGAACACTATTTTGAATTTCGCTACAAGCTCCAGAGAGATATGGAGAAGGCGCCGGCCTTGATCGAGGAGACGGGCCGCGAGTACGAAAAGATGTTCGGCCGCTACCTTGGGCTGGTCGAAGATTACTTGTGCGATGATGCCGACCTCATCCTCATTACCTCGGGCACGGCCGGCTATACGGCGCGCGTCGGCGTCGACCTGCTCCGCCAGGAAGGAATCAAAGCCGGGAACCTGAGGATCAAGGTGTTCAGGCCGTTCCCGTTCGAGAAAGTGCGCCAGATTGCGGCCCGAGCAAAAAAAGTCGCCGTTGTCGACCGGAACATTTCCTACGGGCATCACGGCATCTTCTTCCAGGAAGTCAAATCCGCCCTGTACGGCTCGGATCATGACTTGCCGGTTTTCGGGTTCATCACAGGACTCGGCGGACGGGACATCACGCCGGATAATTTCAAGGAAATCGCGCGGCTGACGCTGGCCAAAGAAAAGCCGGAAGAGGAGATCACCTGGATTGGAGTGAAAAGATGAAAAAAGAAAAGACGATGAAGCTGAGCCTCCCCGTTGAAGAATTGATGAGCTCCGGCAACCTGGCCTGCCAAGGATGCGCCGCCACTCTGGCCATGCGGTATGTTCTCAAGGCGCTGGGACAGAAGACTGCCCTTTGCATCCCGGCCTGCTGCTGGTCGGTTATCGACGGACCTGTCCCCTACTCCACGCTTGCTGTCCCGATTTTTCACTGCGCCTTCGAGACGGCGGCCGCATCGGCCTCGGGATTAAAGGCGGGGCTCGAGATGGTGGGCGATACGGAGACGACGGTCGTGGCCTGGGCGGGAGACGGAGGGACCTTTGATATCGGCATCCAGGCGCTGTCGGGCGCCGCAGAGCGCAATGATGACATTATCTATGTGTGCTATGACAACGAAGCCTATATGAATACAGGGATTCAGCGGAGTTCGGCTACTCCCTACGGAGCGTGGACGACGACCACGCCCGTGAAGCATTTCAAGAACAGGCCGAAAAAGGATATCGACTCCATCATGGCGGCCCACCGGATTCCCTATATCGCGACGGCCAACACCAGCTATCCCGAAGACCTCTACAAGAAAATGAAGAAGGCCAAGGACATCAAGGGGACGCGGTTTTTCCATGTTTATGCACCTTGCCCGACAGGCTGGAAGGCCCGGCCCGAGGACACTATAAAGTTCGGACGGATGGTCGTCCAGAACTGCATCTTTCCTCTGTACGAGGTCGAAAACGGAGAAAAATACACCCTCAACATCAGGCCGCGCGAAAAGAGGCCGATCGTTGATTATTTGCGGCTTCAGGGACGATTCCGCCATCTCAAGGATGAGGACATCCAGTTCATGCAGGCGGAAGTCGACCACAACTGGGAGCGCCTGCTCAAAAAGTGTGAAGCAAAGTAGCTATTAAATTGGGGACACAATATCAATTTCCGAATTAAGTTATGTGTCCCCCTATTTCTCTTGAAAAAAATCTCGATTATTCCTATAATTTAAGTCTATTTGGGCCCGCCCCAGACGAAGCGGGCGGCATGAGAATTAAGGCAAACGTGCAGAGTATGCTTAGGTTGTCATCGCGAGAGTAGCGTGGCAATCTCACTCTCTCTTGAGATTGCTTCGTCGTCTCATAGGAACGAGATTCCTCGCAATGACGCGCGAATTATTGCGTTTGCATTAGGCAGATAAGGAGATAGAAATGAAAAAGCATTTTGCGGCTGCAGCGCCTGTGGTTTTTTTGCTCCTCTTCGGGGCTTTCCTAATCCAGCGGGCTCATTCCCAAGGCAATTACCCCCAGGCGCCAGATTTTAGCGTGATGGACCTCAGCGGGAAATCAATTTCCCTTTCCGATTATAAAGGCAAGGTTCTTTTCTTGAATTTTTGGGCGACCTGGTGCCCTCCCTGCCGCGCCGAGATTCCCGACTTCGT
>CAZOKP010000001.1:0-12149 GCA_964580435.1 uncultured Eubacteriales bacterium | reverse complement strand
TGAATTTTTGGGCGACCTGGTGCCCTCCCTGCCGCGCCGAGATTCCCGACTTCGTCGAAGTGTACGGACAGCAAAAAGCCAGGGGTCTCGAAATCCTCGGGATTTCCCTGGACAGCAAGGGCAAGGACGCGATCGTCGCGTTTGTCGATAAATATAAGATCAACTATCCCGTAGTTCTGGAAACGAGAAGCACCACGGAAAAATTGCTTGACGATTATCAGCCGGGCCAATTCATCCCCACAACGATCGTCATCGACAAACAGGGCCGGATCCGGAACAAACAGGTCGGGCAGATGACCAAGGATATGCTCCTAAAATATTTCCAGCAGTTGGCTGCGGAATAATCTAAAGAAATCTAAAGACATGTCGGGCGCCGAAAACGTATCTCTCCTGGTGGCGCTCTCTGCCGGCCTTCTTTCCTTCCTCTCGCCGTGCGTGCTTCCGCTCATCCCCTCGTATATCGCCTTTATCACGGGCGTGTCCATCGAAGAGCTCTCGCAGAAGGAAAACCTGAAGCGGGTCAGAAAGAAGGTTATTCTCAGTTCGCTCTTTTTTATTCTCGGGTTTTCGGTCATTTTTATCACCCTGGGGGCGTCGGCCACGTTCATCGGGAAGTTCCTGTCGAAGAATATCCGCTGGGTTGAGATCATCGGCGGCGCGATCATTATCCTGATGGGCCTTCACTTTGCCGGGGTATTCAGGCTCCGTTTTCTGGACAAGGAACGGGCCATCCATCTCAAGAAAAAGCCCCTGGGCCTTCTGGGGACGCTCCTCGTGGGCATGGCCTTTGGAGCGGGTTGGACGCCCTGCGTCGGCCCGATCCTCGGGTCTATCCTGACTCTTGCCGCCACCACCCAGAGCGTGCTGAAAGGGATCATCCTGCTGGCTGTTTATTCGGCCGGCCTCGGCATTCCCTTCTTTTTGACGGGCCTCATCCTCCACAAATTCTTTGAATATTTCCAATCCGTTCGGAAATATTTCAGAGCGATCGAGATCGGGGGTGGGATTCTGTTAATTATCGTGGGAGTGGCGCTCGTCGCGGGCTACTTCTCCCGCCTCTCCGGCCTGCTTCAATATTAGGGTCAGCGCGACCGAGCTACCAGCGATAAACGACCGCGGCCCAAGTGAACCCGGCGCCGAAAGCATCCATCAAAACAATATCCCCTTTCTTGAGCTTTCGTTCCTCGTGGAGCTCGTGGAGGCTTATGGGGATGGAGGCCACAGATACGTTCCCATATCTCTCGATATTGACGTAAACCTTTTCTGGAGAAAGCTTGAGCCTTTCTCCAGTGGCATCGATGATTCTCGTGTTGGCCTGGTGCGGGAGCAGCCAGCGGACGTCCTCTTTGCTCAGCCCCGCCTTCTTCAATGCCTCAACAGCCGCCTCTCCCATCCTCTTTACGGCGTGCTTGAAAACCTCATTTCCCTTCATCTGGAGGCAGTGAAGGTCACTGGTCACAGTCTGCAGGGATGCCGGCATTCTGGACCCGCCGGCCGGCATCAAAAGCAGGTTGGCCAGAGACCCGTCCGCCTGCCAGTAGTGGGAAAGCATGCCCGAATCGTCCTTGCTCTCTTCGAGGACTACGGCACCGGCAGCGTCGCCGAAAAGGACGCAGGTATTGCGGTCCTTCCAGTTTGTAATCTTGGTTAACATCTCGCTTCCGATGAGCAGGACGCGCCTGTTAACCCCGCTCAGGATCAGGCTTTCCGCCAGAATCATGCCGTAGAGAAATCCCGTGCAGCCGGCGCTGATATCAAACGCCGGCACATGGTCAGCCTCGAGTCCCTGCTGCACCCAGCAGGCCGTCGATGGAAAAAGGGTATCTGGTGTTGATGTAGCGACAATGATGAGGTCAATATCCTTGACATGGAGGCTTCCATGCCGCAAGGTCCGCTTGGCTGCTTCCAGGCAGAGGTCGGAGGTGGCCTGGCTCTCTGAAGCGATGTGCCTCTCTTTTATCCCCGTCCGAGTGACAATCCACTCGTCAGTCGTATCGACCATCTTCTCGAGGTCGGCATTGGTCAAAATCTTTTCCGGCACATAGAAGCCCGTGGACGTTATTTTGATTTTTCTTCCGTGTTCATGTCTCATTTTCGTCTCTCGCTTCAAGAAATCTCAGCTTAATAGGATACACATAATGAACGAAATTGCCAATAGCTAAGCTCGGGGTATGGGCTCGAAGGCACGCGAATTTGCTCCCAAACCGGCGTAGGTCCTGTCACGGCGCGTCCCCGTCCGTCCTCGCTTAGGACCCGCCCACCCACCCCATTCGCTGCGGGCGTTGCGGGGACTGACGCCGTGCCACCCACGCCTCGATGCTTGCTGCTCGGACGGCCTTCTGCGCCCACACCCCTCGCTTTATCTTGAAGGCAGGCAAACCGAATTCAAAAGAATTCTTGTTCATGTCACCAAATTTCTGGTAAAATGGCAGCCCCTAATAATGATGGCCAAGCGCATCGCGTTGCCTTCGCTCCTTTTGGCTCTCGCCATTCTTCTCGCTTTCCCCGCTTCTGCCCCGGCCCAGCTTGTTCTTGGACAATATGAGGACGAGGCGCCGCTCCGGACATGGAATATTTTCGGGTTCCAGACAGCCCCGGCCCTCGGCCGGGGCGATACGACTTTCGCTATCGCCAGCGACTGTTCGGTCTCGCTGACCAATCCTGCGCTCCTCCTCAACCTCCCCCGGCTTACGGCAACGGTCAATATAAGCTCATATTACGCCTCCCTCTATAAATATTCTCTTATCAATACAGGAGTTCTCCTCTCGACGGGAAATCCTTCCATCAACCTCTATGCCCTGGACTTCGGCGGGATTTCCTACCAGTTCAAAGGCTGGGCTTTTGCCTTGACCGTGGCACTCACGGAGATCTATGACCGGCCCGGCGCGAGCGTCGAGTCCTATTTCCAGGGCGCCCTCTATTACACCCTTGATTTCGCCCAGAAGGGCGTTCTGCGGAATACGAACCTTTCCGTTGCGCGCCGGCTCGGCCGCCGCCTCCAAATCGGGCTCGGGTTTAATTTTGTCAGCGGCGACCTCAATAGGGAGATCGAGGAAACATACCTGGACCCGGGCGTAACAATCAGCGATAACAAAGCCCAGGATTTCTCCGGATTTTTCCTGAACGGAGGGATCAGCGCTAGGATCACCGATAAATGGACCGCCGGCCTGGTCTTCCGGACGCCTTACACCAAGAAATCGCAGAGCCAAAGCATGCTGCAGTATTACGCCCCCGCCGGCGGGACAGATATAAAGATCGCGGCCAATTCTGCCGACTCTTACAAGCAGCCTCTGGTCTTGGGCGCGGGGATAAGCTACAAAATCTCACCTAAATTCCAGGTCGTCTCCGACCTATCATATTTCAACTGGTCGGGATACAAAGTCGAATATTTCGGCGAGGCGATGGAAAGAAACTTCAAGGATACCTTCAAATGGGGCCTGGGAGCGGAGTATTTGATCGGTTTGAGGATTTTCAAAGCAGACGGCGTCGTTCCTCTGCGGCTCGGCGTGGTTTACGATCCTCAGCCGATCCGGCTGCCCAATTCCGCCTACACCTATTTTTCAGCGGGCACAGGCCTTCACTGGAGAATGATAGCCCTGGATTTCAGCGCTTCCTTCGGCCGGGAGAGCGGATCGGGGAATTCGCTCAAGGCCGGGCGGCTTTCGCTTTCTCTGAGCGTGGAGCTTTAACATATGAAAGAGATCAAACTTGTCATCGTTGCCTTCCTTCTTTTGGCATTAAGCTCGCTCTTTTCGTTCGCCCTGGCCCAGGGGCAAGAGCCGGGAACCATCGTCAGCGTAGAGAAAAATATCAGCCTGGAAAAGAAACTCCGGAAGCTGGAGCTCGACCTCCTCTTCGAGTGGGAAGGAAGGATTTACATCCTCGTGAACGACCAGGACCTCCGCGCCCTGGATAAGCTCAGCATCCCTTATCTTGACGAAAGCTACAAATTCCCCGCTCTCCACAAAGACAAGCTGCGCGCGCTCACGGGCATCAACGGAGCATACCATTCCTATAAAGAGCTGGAGGCGGACCTCGAAGTCCTCCAGCGCTCTTATCCCCAGCTGGCGCAGCTTTTCACCATCGGGACGACCCTTGAAAACAGAAAAATCTATGCACTTAAGGTCAGCGACAATGTCTCCCTGGATGAGGATGAACCCGAGGTCCTCTTTTTGGGCTGTCATCACGCCAGGGAATGGATCTCCGTCGAAGTGCCCCTGCTCCTGGCGGGATACCTGCTCGAAAATTATGCCGCCGACGCTAACATCCGGAGAATCGTCAACCAGAGCGAAGTCTGGATCGTGCCGCTGGTCAACCCGGACGGACTGGAATACTCGATCTATTACTACCGTTATTGGCGAAAAAACCGCCGCCTCAACGCCGACGGAAGCTACGGAATCGACCTCAACAGGAATTACGGCTATGCTTGGGGATATGATAATAGCGGCTCGAGCCCTGAACCGGCCTCAGAGGTCTACCGCGGCACCGCCCCCTTTTCCGAGCCTGAAACTCGCGCCATAAGGGATTTCGTCATGCCGAAGCATTTTCGGGCCATGATCAGCTACCACAGTTTTTCTCAGGTCATCCTATATCCCTGGGGATATACCACAACTCCGACAGATAAAGAGTCATTGCTCAACGGTATCGCCGCGGCTATGTCTCAATTGATGAGGCCGGCCAATGGCAGAACGTATGGGTACGGCGAGGCCGGAGCTTCCCTGTATGTTACAAACGGCGATGTGACCGACTGGACCTTTGGAACATCGGGTATTCCCTCCTATACAATCGAGCTCCCGCCTATAGACGAGCTTGGGGGCGGTTTCTTTAATGCCGAGCAAGATATAGCCCCCGTCTTTAACGAGAATCTGCCGGCCGCCCTCTACCTTATCGATTGGTGCATCCAATATTTTGGATCGACAGCCCGCCAAACCCAAGAACGAACCGAAAGGCGCATTTCCACTACCAAAGCAAAAGCTGGGAAAAAACAACTCAACTTCCGTGATAAACAGTAAACTAGCCTGATGACAGCTGATAGAAGGGGGAGGGTGGCGTGGTTCGGGGGGCCCCCCGCCGCCCCGAGCGTTTGATGCCCCGGTCTTTGGCTCTGGAAGCAACATGATTGACCGCGAGGGCGCCGGGGGGTGAACCGCGACAGGACCCGCCCCCATCACGGAAATAGAGAAGCAGTCGTTTTCAAAATAGGCGTTGACAAATCCCTCATTTCAGGCTAAATACATCTAGCAAAGAACAGCCGCCACTGGAGGGATTTTGGAGCTCATTGCTTTTCAGGCGTCGCCTTCTCTTCCTCGGGAAGGCCTACCCTACTGGATCTTCTGGCTGCTTCTCTGCCTCGTCCTGCTTCTCCTCTTCTTCATCTTCCTCCGGGACAAAGCGCTGCGGATGCGTTTGAGCTATTTTTTGGCCGGGGCCAAGAGAAGGTCCCTTCTCATCCAGCTTAGAAGAAAGACCAGAAAAGAGAATCAGAAAAGAAGCGACCTCTTGAAAAAACTGGGGGCTAAAGCCTGGGATGAGGATATCGCCGTGGAGGGGAGCAGCCATGTCCGCGCTGAGCTCGAGGCCCTCTTCGAAAAAAAGAATGCCAACCAGGCCGAGTGGAAAAGGGCCTTTGCCGAAGTCGAAAGATTACACAAAAAGCTCGATGATTCCATCCGGGCACACGAGGAGAAAATCAAGGCCGAAAAAGCCCGAAAACAGCCCTTCGACGACCTGATGAAGAGGAAAAACGGCGAAGAAAAGGCGCTTAAAAAAGTGGGCCAGGACAGGGAAATAGAGAGACAGGTGGACGAGGTTAGAAGAGAAAAAGAGGTAATCCAGAAGAGTATCGGCGAATTCGAGGACAGGATCAAAGAGATAGAGGCGGAAGGAAGAAGCCAGCGCCGGGAGATCGAGAAGGAAACCCGCTACTGGGCCAGGAGAAAGGAGAAGGTCCAGGAGAGGATAAAGGATATCGAGGCCGAGGAGGAGGACCTTCACATGTCCCTCGGCCAGATCGTCGAAGAAAAGCGGGTAGAAAGCCAGGGACTGGCCGGCCTTTATGCCCAGATTGGCGACGTCAACCACAGGATCGCCACCCTCCAGCGCCGCATCGAAACCCTCACCGGCGTTTAAAAACGCTTGCGCTTTACCGCTCTCCCTTTCCAGATTAGAATATAGGCATGTCCAAGCCCAGGATGCTGGTCCACATCTGCTGTGCGCCCGACGCGGCCTATGTCATCGGGATCCTCAAAGAGGCTTATGAGGTCACCGGGTTCTTTTATAACCCCAATATCCATCCCCCCGAAGAGTATGCCCTGCGCCTGGCCGAGGCAAGAAAGGTTGCAGATATTCTCGGCGTCCGCCTCATCGAAGCTGTATATGACGATTCCCGCTGGATGGCGCTGGCGCAAAAATTCAGGGACGAGCCGGAGAAAGGGAGACGCTGCGACGTCTGTTACGCTATTAGGCTTGAGCGGACTGCCCGCGCCGCCTCGGACAACGGGTTTGATTTTTTCGCCACAATCATGAGCCTGAGCCCCTGGAAAAAGGCAGATGTTCTCAACCGCATCGGCCGGATGTTCAGCCGCAGGTACGGGGTGAGATTCCTGGAGGCGAATTTCAAGAAAAAGGACGGGTTCAAAAAAAGCGTCGAAATCAGCAAGGCCTGGGACGTTTACCGCCAGGATTACTGCGGATGCATCTACAGCCGGAAAAACCTGAAAGGCCGGTCGAGTGACGGAGAAAAAGCCAAAGACTAAGCCCGGCGCCGTTCGGGTCGCCGTCTTCGGAGTCGTCCAGGGCGTCGGGTTCAGGCCGTTCATCTTCCGCCTGGCCCGAAAATTCCGCTGCCATGGCTGGGTCAAAAACGTCGGCTATGGCGTCCAAATCCACCTCGAATTCGCGAAAAAAACAAGCCTCCCGCTCTTCCTGAAAGCCCTCCGAGAAGAAAAACCTCCTCTCGCCATGATTGAGGAGGTCAAGGTCAGGCCTGCCTCTTTCCACGGTTACGCGGATTTCAGGATCAGGAAATCAAAAGAAGGCGAGAGCTTTGTTTTCATATCTCCGGATATCTCCACCTGTCCGAACTGCCGCCGGGAGATCATGAATAGCCGGGAACGGAGATTTCACTACCCCTTTACAAACTGCACTGATTGCGGCCCGCGCTACACCATCGTCAGGTCTCTCCCTTACGATCGGGCCAAGACGACGATGTCCGGGTTTCGGATGTGCGCCGATTGCCGGAGCGAATACGAGAATCCTCTTGACCGAAGATACCATGCCCAGCCCATCGCCTGCCCTGCCTGTGGCCCCGCCATAACGCTTAAGGAGGCCAGGACTGGGAAAAAAACTGAGGGAGGGATAGCGAAGGCGGTCTCGCTCATCAGAAGAGGGAAAATATTGGCCGTCAAAGGGCTCGGCGGATTCCATCTTGTCTGCGACCCTCACAACGAAAAAGTAGTCAGGAGGCTCAGGCGCATCAAACAAAGAGACACAAAGCCCCTGGCCTTGATGGCCAGGGACATGGAAATCATCAAGAAATTTGCTCACGTTAACCCGGCTGAACGGCGCGAGCTCTTGTCGGCGAGCCGGCCGATCGTCCTCCTCCGGAAAAAAAGAGATATCCCGGGCATCGCTCCGCATCTCGACGAGATCGGTTATATGCTCCCGTACACCCCACTTCACCATCTCCTGCTCGAGCATCTCGACCTCATCGTCGCCACAAGCTCCAACAAAAAGGATGCTCCAATCGCCAAGGACGAGAAAGAAGGCCTGGATAGGCTTTGCGATTACATCCTGACGCACAACCGGCCGATCCAGACCAGGGCGGATGACTCGGTGCTTAAAGTCGAGGCCGGAAGACCTCTCTTTTTAAGGCGCGCCCGCGGCTTTGTGCCTTATCCCCAGCGCGTTCCCCGAGAGCTCGAGATTCCGCAGCACATCCTGGCCCTGGGCGGGGAGCTCAAGGACACCATATCCGTTTATAAGAACGGCTATGTCATCACCAGCCAATTCCTTGGCGACCTCGATGAATACGAGAACTATAAATATTTCGAAGAAACCATCGGCCATCTCCAGCGGCTCTTCGACGTCCGGCCTCAGGTCATCGTCTCCGACCTTCATCCCAATTTCCATACGACCCGGTATGCCCAGAAATCCGGCCTGCCTCATCTCCAGGTGCAGCACCATTTCGCCCACATCCTAGCCGTCCTGCTCGAGCACCGGGTCCCTTGGGGCACGAAAGTCCTGGGGGTATCCTGGGACGGCTATGGATACGGTGAAGACGGCTCGGCCTGGGGCGGCGAATTTCTCCTGGCCGATCATTCATCGTTCACGAGAATAGCCCACTTTAGGCAGGTTCCCCTTCCGGGTGGCGACCTAGCGGCTAAACAGCCCTGGCGCATGGCCCTGGCTTATCTCAAAGACGCGTTCGGCAGCAGTCTGCCCAAAATCAAGGCCCTCGAAAGAGTAGATAAGAAAAAGCGCGACGTGGTCCTGAGGATGATAGAAACAGGGCTGAACTGTTCTCTATCATCAAGCTGCGGCCGCCTTTTCGATGCCGTCTCTTTCCTCACCGGGCTGGCGCCCTCCGAGGTCGAGTTTGAGGCCGAAGCTCCGATGAGGCTCGAAGCTGCGTCTCAAGAGAAAATCCGGGCAAGGTATGGTTTTGCGCTCCTGGATAATGACACTCCCTGGCGAATCTCTTTCACCCGGACCATTCAAGAAATCACGAAAGACATCCATAACCAGGTCTCGGCCGCCGTTATTGCCGCGAAATTCCATAACACGCTGGCCCGAGCCATCGTTGCTGTCGCGGAGAAGGCCAAAAATCAGTTCGGTATCAATACCATTGTTCTTGTGGGCGGAGTGTTCCTGAACAGGAGGCTCTTGAGCTCCGCCTCGGCCCTTCTGGAACGAGACGGGTTTCAGGTTCTCCGTCCGGTTAGATATTCCCCCAATGATGAATCTATTTCTTTGGGCCAGGTCGCCTATGCCCTGGCCAGGCTTAGAAAGAAACACTAAGAATTCTTGTCTTCGTCGTCTTCTCTCTCTTTTGTCTTATCAAGGGTCATCTCCAACCCTCCGACGATCGCAGCTATGACGTTGAACAAATGAGCCTGGAGATATCCGAGAAAGCCCACCAGGCAGAATCCAAGCACTCCGCCTATGCCGGCGAAAATGAGCCCTCCCATCAATGTCCCCTGCAGGGTGGCCACAAACTCGGGCAAAACCTTCGAAATCCCGGAGAAGAATCCCGCAGCGCCGGCAAAACCGCCGAAGATGACGCCCAAGATAAGGCCGGTGCCGCCGCTGAAATAAAGAAAAGTCAGCGGGTTGAGGCGGCGAATCGCAAAGTTTCCCTTCTCCCTCCCTTTGAGGAAAATGTCCTCAGCATAGGGCGAAGCGGTTGACTCCTGGCTGCACGCCGGGCATTTCTGGAACGGGCTTGCAAGCTTTGCGCCGCAGCGGGGGCAGGCCGCTTCCTTTTCCTGGAGGCCCTCCCCGCAACGGTCGCAAAACTCGGCCTCCGCCTCATTCTCGAGGCCGCAGGCGAAGCACTTGACCTTCTTGACCTCCTCAGAGGGCCGTTCCCTCTGGACCCAGTCCTTGCCGTCAAAGCAGTACCACTTGCCGGTCTGGGCGCCGATCATCCAGAACCGTCCCTGCTCGTCGCGCAGCCGCAGCTTCTTCAGACGGTCGATGAATTCCCGCCGCGAAATCTCCTTCTCCCGGAATTGCCTCCTGAGGACCTGGAAAGATGCTTCGACGCTTTTAAAAGGAGTGCTCATAACTTTTTAATTTATTCATAATAAATAAAATACAGACATTCTGAGCGAACTGCTCCCGGCCTGACGAAATCTTGTGCAAAACGTCATATCTGCATGAAATTCCAGAATTTTAACTCAAAAATCCAGCCACTTTTCCACAACTTTTCCACAGTTTTTGTGCAAAACTCTGGACCTTAGAACAACGACCTTTTTGCATCTCTCAGAGCCCCCACTGTTTAGCGAAATCGAGCAAGCTGTAGCCCTTGAGAGGCGCAGGGATAAAAGAGATGATAAAGATGGCCACGACCACAATGCCGAGCACCCGGCGCGCGGGCGAGAGGCGCTCGCTTTCATCGATCACGCGGGGATGCTTCAAACCCAAAAGCAGGATGGCCAATGCCCAGACTACCCAGCCGGCCCAAAAGAACACGCCCATGATGAAAAAGACGACCATGAGCAGGCGGGCCAGAGGCTTGGCCTTCTGGCCGATGAAAGCATAAGAAATGTGTCCCCCGTCAAGCTGGCCGAGCGGAAAAAGGTTGAACGCGGTGACAAGGATCCCGACCCACCCGGCAATTCCGATGGGGTGAAGGAAGAGATCGCTTTCTGCCGGAGCATTCCGGAACATGAGGCTGCTGATGAACCTGAGCAGGAGCGGCTCTCCAAAAAAGAGCGTGTCTTCCCGGGGAACCGAAGGAACGACCTTGGAAAGCGAAAGGCCGTAGACTAGCGCCGGGAGAGAAAGGCAGAACCCGGCCAGGGGGCCGGAGACTCCGATATCGAAGAGCTGCTTTTTCAGCGTGATCGGGGATTTGATCTTGATAAAAGCGCCCAGCGTGCCGATGAGGGTCGGAGCCGGGATGAAAAACGGAAGAGTCGCCTCGATATGATAATGGCGGCAAGTGAGGTAGTGTCCCATCTCGTGTCCCAAAAGGATGACTATCAGGACAGCTGCATAAACAAGGCTGAGTCCGATGACTCTCGGGTCGCGGAAAATGTCAGGAGTCGGAAGAGATTGGGAATCCCGAGTCAGCTGGTCGGAATAGATGTAGCTGGCGCTCCAGGTGAGCCCCACAAAAAAGGCCGAAAAGCAGGTCAAAACGAACAGAAGGATATTGAGCCAGGATTTTTGTGTTCGTCTTACCTCTTCCATCAATCCGACAAAAAAATAGGAGTGATGGACTCACTCCCGTTTTTGGCTGAGCGCCCAGGAATTCATATTTTTCCCGTTAAACGATGGAACTTGGCCATCAATTCTTCGTGGGTTTCTTTGTGGTCGGAGTCAGGGATACAGCAATCCACCGGACAAACAGCGGCGCATTGAGAGGCGTCAAAGTGACCCACGCATTCCGTGCATTTGTTATGGTCGATGATATAAATCTCATCGCCCACCGAGATCGCCTGGTTCGGGCATTCGGGTTCGCAGGCCCCGCAGTTGATGCATTCTTCTGTGATCTTATAGGCCATGAATCTCCTCCTGGATTAATTTGAGAGATTATTATATCTTTTTTATCTCCATTTACAAGAAAGTCTATTGAGCGGCCTCTAATTTTTTCACTTTCTCCGCCGCATCAAAACCGTAATAAGACTGGGGAAAATCCTGCTGGACCTTCTTATAAACCGTCAAGGCTTCCTGCTTCTCCCCTTTCCCTTCTAAAGCCTCAGCTTTATGGTAAAGAACAACGTCAAGGGGATAGACCTTGGGTTTGGCTTCCTCGATCCTCTTATAGATTTCTATCGCCTGGTCATAATTCTTCTCCAGGGACTTCACCTGGGCTAGCAGGTCCTCAGCCTGGTAATAGACAAAATCCTTGGGCTCGGCCTGGAGTCTTGCCAAAGAGGCCTTGGCCTTCTCCGGGTCTCCCTTTTCAACCCAGTACGTCGCCGTGAAAACATAGGCAAGTCGGGAATACTTTCCTTTGCCCGCCAGCTGTTCCAGCTTGGCGATATTTTCCGGCTTCGTCGCCAGCTCGGAGCGGAGCTCAAGCAACTGGCTCAGGAGCAGGCTTTCTTTTTTGACGTTTTGGGCCTGGATGAACCGAAGTCCGAGATAAAGGAGGACAAAGAAAACAATAGCCGCTGCCACGATAATGAGCTCTTTGGTCCGTTTTTCGATGAAGTGAAGAATTTTGGTCAATGCCGAGACAAATTCATCTCCCTTGAGTTGCTTTCTGACAACCTTTTTCATCCGTTTCTCCTATTCTTATTTTTTATCATAATCCGCCCCAAAAGCCAAGACGCGGCCCGAACCCAAGATTACCGATTGAAAATTGTTGTTACCCACGGATGGGGTATTTTCAAACGGTTAGCGATAATCAGGGCATCACCCTATGGGTGGCGCGGCTGGGGGGCCCCCCGACGAGGCTCGGGAGATGTGGCTCGAAG